>NZ_JBNPKS010000002.1:0-414005 GCF_050313065.1 Desulfovibrio sp. SGI.230
GAAATTTTCTTTTCCCGTCGCCCTTTCGGACGTGGCCAGCTCGTTGGCGTGAACGGCTTTATGCGCCTTTTCGACCCCACCGTCAAGCATTTTCCCGCAAAAAATTTTACGGATTTGCCCCATACTGACTGATTATTCAATCAACATACCGAAAAGACACAGAAAATTCTTGATAAATTTCTTTGTCTTTTCCTTTTTGCCCTTCTTCTTTTTCCGCCAATCGAGGCCCTCTCCTCTCTCCTCCGGCCGGGAAGTGCGCCCATTTTATTCAGAAGCACCGGATTCCTCCAGATCTTAAGGACCGTTCCGCAGCCATGGATCTTTTGCTGTCCTCTTTTCGGCAGCGATACAAAACAAAAAAGGGAGCCCGAAGGCTCCCCTGTCATGCTTTATCTATGGCAATGCCTAGGCGGCATAGCTTTCCTGCAGCACCAGGCGACGACGGCGGGCTTTCTCCAGCTTTTCCTTTTCCCAGAAGAGCGGAGCCAGACGACGCGTCCAGCGGGAGAAGAAGCGAACGCTCATGCCCACCAGCACGGCCGAGATGATGGTGCCCTCGCGCAGGCCCACGATGGTATGCAGGACGGCCAGGCTGAGCAGTACCGCGGCCAGCACCATGGAGGAGTCCACCAGGACCTTGATGTTGCCGAAATTCTTGTGCGTGCGGAAAACGATGGCCACGACCATGCCCTCACCGGGCAGCACCGTGGCGTTGTTGATGATCTCCAGGCTTACGCCCAGGCCCAGGACCATGGAGCCCACCAGGCACATGAGCATCTGCTGCCAGTAGACATCAGTCACCAGATAGGAGGTGGCCCACATCCAGCCGTCGATGAACAGGCCGAACAGGAAGACCGCAGGGATCTGCATCAGATGCCCCACCGTAAAGTAACGACCCAGCAGGGCCTTTTGTACCACGAGAAAACAGATATTGGACAGAAAAGTCACGGTCCCCAGACTCAGGGGGAAGATGGCGCTCAGGGCGTACGGCAGGCTGGTGATGGGCGAGGTGCCCAGACAGGCATTGGTCACCAGCGCTACCCCCAGGGCACAGACCAGCAGTGCCACGGTGAAGCCCGCATAACGTTTGCACAACACAGATTTGTCAACAGTCACTTTCATTCTGAAAACTCCGACCACGTCCATACACAACGCGGTACTCCGGCGATGAAACCAAGGGGGGCGCCGTCTCCGCCCACGTGCCGCTCCTTCCGGCGCCGGTCGGGAAGGCAGGGCAAGGGGACGTTATCGAAACGACGTCCGCCGCGGGCAACGTCCCGCCGCCTTTCAGAAGAGAACAGAAAAGCGACGGCGCCGTTACCGGCGCGGCACAAATTGGAGCCGGGCTCCGGGAAGAACAGAAAAAAACGTTGCTGTCGCAACTATGCAGATGCGACAAAAAGCAGCGCAGCTGTTCTTCGTGCGCCTCTCAGCGCAGTAAAAGGTTGAGGTGGCGGTAGGCTTTGGCGGTCACCATGCGACCACGGGGGGTACGCTTGAGCAGACCGCACTGGATGAGGTAGGGCTCGTAGATCTCTTCGATGGTACGCACTTCTTCGGAGCAGGCCACGGCCAGCGTCTTGAGCCCCACGGGTCCGCCGTCGTAGTGGGTGATCATGACTTCCAGCAGGCGTCTGTCCATGCGGTCCAGACCTATCTCGTCGACGTCCATGCGCCGCAGGGCCTCGGCAGCCTGTTCCGCGGTGATGACGTCGTGGCCGCCCATCATGGCAAAATCCCGCACGCGACGCAAGAGGCGGTTGGCGATGCGCGGTGTGCCGCGGGAGCGGCGGCCTATCTCTTCCGCACCGTCAGGAGTGACGGCGATGCCGAGGATGTGCGCCGTGCGCAGCACCACCCGGGCCAGTTCGGCGGGCGTGTAGAACTCCAGCTGCGAAAGGATGCCGAAGCGCCCGCGCAAGGGCGCGGAGATCAGGCCCATACGCGTGGTGGCCCCTACCAGGGTGAACGGCTCCAGGTCGATCTTGACCGTGCGGGCCGCCGGGCCCTGCCCGATGACCAGATCCAGCTTGAAGTCTTCCATGGCCGGATACAGCACTTCCTCCACAGCGATGGGCATGCGGTGGATCTCGTCCACGAAGAGGATGTCGTTGCGGGACAGGTTGGTCAGGATGGCGGCCAGATCACCGCTGCGTTCCAGCACCGGGCCCGAGGTGCAGACCAGGTTGACGCCCAGCTCGGCAGCCATGATCTGGGCCAGGGTCGTCTTGCCCAGACCGGGGTTGCCGTAAAAGAGCGTATGGTCCAGCGCGCAGCCGCGTTCACGGGCAGCGCCCAGATACACGCGCAGATTGGCACGCAGCTCTTCCTGACCGATGAAATCATCCAGGCTGCGGGGCCGCACGCTCTCTTCCAGCGCGGCGGTGCTCAGACCGGGGTCTTCCGTGCCGGCTGCGGGTGCGGGCGTGTGCTGTTCCGCAGGGGCATCCCAGTCATCATTGCCGAAAAAACGGGCTGCGGGGGAAGGGGAGGATTTCTGTGCCATGATGTCCAGTCGGTCAGGATTTGCCCCCTGCACAGGCCGGGCCTGCACGGGGAACACTCAAGAAAAAGAAAGCGCCGGTCTACAGACGACCGCGCGCCAGTGCCTTGAGCGCCGCCCGCAGAGCGCCGGTGACGTCAAGGTCGGGCTCCTGCAACAGGATGTTTTTGACCACAGGAGCGCATTCGTCTTCAGAATAGCCAAGATTGGACAAACCATCAAGCACGTCCCGGAACACGGAGCCCGGGCGGCCGTTGGGCGCCAGCACCGCCGCCTGCGGCACGTCCTCCACCTTGAGCTTGTATTTGAGCTCCAGAAAAACATGCTGGGCCGTCTTCTTGCCGATGCCGCTCACCCGGGTGAGGGCATCCACATCCTCTTCCAGCACGATGCGGCGCAGGTCGTCGGGCCGGTACAGGGAAAGGATGGCCAGCGCCGTGCGCGCGCCCACCTTGGAGATGGTCAGCAGCACCTCGAAGACCTGCCGCTCCTCAAAGGTGGCAAAGCCGAACAGCTGCTGGGCATCCTCGCGCACCACCAGGCTGGTGTACAGGGCCACGCTTTCCCCGCGTCCGGGCAGGGAAGCCATGGTATGGGCGGGCAGATCCAGCTCGTAGCCCACGCCACCGCGCGTGACCACGATGCAGGAGGTGCCCCAGGTCTCGGCCAGCAGGCCTTCAAGATAGGCGATCATGGATGCTCCTTGATGTCATCGAAAAACAGGGATGCGGAGGCAGCGGCCTCACAGCACCAGCAAAAGGGCCCCGGCCGTGATCAGGATGCCCCCGGCCACGGTCTTGGGATCACAGGGCTCGCCCAGGACAAGCACCCCCAGCAGCATGGCCAGAGGCACGCTGAGCTTGTCCAGCGGCGCGACCTTGGAGACGTCCCCCAGCTGCAGGGCCTTGAAGTAGCACAGCCACGACAGGCCCGTGGCCACGGCGGAAAGGAACAGGAAGAGCCAGGTATGCCCGCCGATCTGGCGCACCTCGCGCCAGGTGCCGGCATACAGGCTCATGCCCCAGGTGAGGAGCAGGATGAAGCCCACCCGGATGGCCGTGGCCAGCCCGGAATCCACGTCCCGGACGCCCAGTTTGGAAAAAATGGCTGTCAGGGCCGCGAATACGGCCGCCAGCAAGGCATAGACCTGCCACATGACGCTTTCCTCCCCTCTGTTGCCGGTCTCTCCCGCCGGGCCCTGGGGAACAGTCTCTGAGGGCTGTCATGCCGTGGAGACGCTGCCCGGGCCCCCTGCTCCCCTCGTGGGCAGGACGCCCCCCTGACCGGAGGATGCCGGCGGTATCCGCGAGGCAGCGCCGCTCCGGGCCGGTGCGACGCCCCATACGGCAACCATGCAGGCAGGGACCGGGCTGCCTTTCCGGGGCATGGGCAACAGACACGGCTGCCTCAAACAGGGAGGCAACCGTATCATTTTGTATCAATATATATGGCAAGGCCTGTTGTGCCTGCCACCCCACCCCGCAGGGCACCTTGCCGTGCGGCAGGAGCGCCCTGCCCTAGCCGCCGATGGAGACCATCTTGCTGCTGGCCACAGCGCCTCCCTGCCGGGCCGCCAGCAGATCCGCGCCCACGGGCTTGCTCTTGCAGGCCTGGGCGATGACCCGGGCGATATGCTCGTCCGTGACCCTTGGATGACGCAGCAGGGGCCGCAACGGATACTCCCTGTCGGCAAACAGACAGGTGCGCAGATGCCCGTCGCTGGTCAGGCGCAGACGATTGCAGGACAGGCAGAAATGGTTGGTCAGCGGCGTGATGAAGCCCATGCGCCCCTTGCCGCCTTCCAGGGCGAACATGCGGGCCGGGCCGCGCTGGCCCTCGTTGGCATCGCCCAGCGGCACCAGGCGGACGTGCTGCTCCACGGCGGCGCGGATGTCGCTGGCGGGCCAGAAATTCTCGGGGCTCCACAGGGTATCGCTGCCCATGGGCATGAATTCGATGAAGCGCACGTCCACGGGCAGGGTCATGGCCGCATGGACGAAATCGGCCAGCTGGCCGTCATTGATGCCGCGCAGGCCCACGGCATTGATCTTGACCCGGATGCCCGCGGCCAGCATGGCGTCCAGGGCCCGCAGCACTTCGGGCAGCATGTCGCGCCCGGTCACACAGGCAAAGGTCTCGCGGTCGAAGCTGTCCAGCGACAGGTTCACGGCGCTGATGCGGATACGCTGCAGCAGGGGGATGTGCTCCTCCAGCAGCGTGCCGTTGGTGGTGATGCGGATGTCCAGATCGTCGAAGCGCTGCCGCAACCGCAGGAGGAAGTCGTCACAGCCCTTGCGCGCAAAGGGTTCCCCGCCGGTCAGACGCACCTTGCCCACGCCCATGCCGCGCACGATCTGCACCAGACGGATCATCTCCTCATAGCGCAGCACCTTTTCGTGCGGGATGCACTGGTGCCGGGCATTGCTGTGACAATACAGACAGCGCAGGTTGCAGCGGTCCGTCAGTGACAGGCGCAGGTAACGTACCGTGCGGCCGTGGTCGTCGTGCAGGGCATGGATGCTCATCGTCCCTCCGGGGCCTCCTGTTGCCAAGAAGCAAAAATGGTTTTACACATGCAGCCATGAAGACACTCTTACGCAATCAGCGTGTCCGGCGTCTGCCGGCCGTCATCGCCCTGTGTGCCTCTCTGGCCCTGCCGCTGCCCGCGCTGGCCTGGGACGGCTTTGATGCGGATTCCGCCGACCTGGTGGAGATCATCCCCGATGCCCTGCCCAACAAGGGCGACACCGTGGACGTGCGCAACTACAGCAATGACGAGACGACCACCTGCCTGGTGGTCTCCGTCACCCGCAACAGCCGCACCGTGGAGATCGTGGTCCGCACGCCCGACGGCGAAGCGCACACCCTCGTGATGGAAGGCCGCTAGCCGTCGCGGACGGACGCGCCGGAACCCTGGGGCCCCGGCGCGACCGGGTCATGCCTATTCGTCGGCGCCCTGCTCGTAGCCGGGCAGCACCACACTGGCAGCCTCGCTCTTGCCCTGTCCCTTGGGGCAGTTGGACTGCAGATGGCAGATCTCGCAGCCGCCCTTGAAGGGATAATGGGTCACCAGAGCAAAACGGCGGTTCAGGGTGGGGGCATCTTCACGATATTCCAGGCCCAGGCCGGACAGGGCCTCACGCAGGGCCTCGGTGGGACGCGGTGCGGGCGCACAGCCGGCATCTTCCACCTGGGGCAGCACTTCCTGCACGGCGGCCATGCACATGTACTGGGCCAGGTTGTTGTCCTGCCAGCCGTCCGAAGGGGATTTTTCCCAGGCGGCGTCCACCTGCTGCTCCACGCTCTCGGGCAGCCAGACGGCCAGATAGGAGATCTTGGCTGTCTTGATCTCGCAGACCTTGAGTTGCGGCATCCACTCTTCCCACAGCTTGCACAGCCGTTCCAGCGTCGCGCCGCCCAGGCGCGATTCCTGGCTCAGGGTCATGAAGCCTTCCATATCGAAATAGGGACGGATCTCGTGTTCCGTAACGGTAATCTCGCTCACAGTCTCTCCTTGCGGGCATCAGGATGAGCCCTTCTTTACCGTGCTATTGTAACCAAGGAAAGGCGACCGTCAAGCCTGCACATCCTTTCACATGCGCCGGCCCGCCGGGCTTTACTATTGCGGCCGTCTTCTTTACCATCCCCCATATTTTTTCAAGGAGCCTGCATGAGCAACCAACCCGAGCTTCCCAAGAAGATCCGCTACAAGTACGTCATGGACGACAGCGTGCGCATGAGCACCGCCCACGGCGTCTGGGGCGGCATCAATCCCCAGGGAGAGATCGAACTCAATTTCTATGAGGAAAGCGACTCCCTGCCCCAGTGGTCCGAATGCCTGGTGGCCCCGGACGGTTCGCTGGGCCCCGAGATGATGGACGAGGAGAACCTGGAAGTGCGCGAGGTGGTGCGCCGCATCAACACCCGCGTGCTGCTCAACTACAACACGGCCCGCGCCGTGCTGGAATGGCTGGAAGACCGCGTCGCCGCCCTGGAGATGGACGAAAGCGGCATGGCCGTCTACCCCCGCAACATCACCGGCCCCGAACAGTAGAAGACATGATCGACAACAGCTTCCACATCATCACCTTCGGCTGCCAGATGAACGTGCACGACTCGCAGTGGCTGGCCCGCGCCCTCGAAGCGCGCGGCTTTTGCGAGGCGCCCCTGGAAGAGGCCCGCGTGGTGGTGGTCAACACCTGTTCCGTGCGCGAAAAGCCCGAACAGAAAGTCATGAGCACCCTGGGCCGCATCCGCCAGGTCACCGGCAACTCGCCGCGTGTGCTGGTGGCCGTCACCGGCTGCGTGGCCCAGCAGCTGGGCGAAAAACTCTTCAGCCGCCAGGTGCGTCTGGTGGCGGGCAGCGACGGCATCAGCGGCGCGCCCCAGGCCATCGAACGCCTGCTGGACGAGCCCGCCCTGCGCCTTTCCCTGCTGGACTTCACCAGCCATTACGTGGAGCGCGAACCCGGCGCCGATACGCCGTCCGCGCCCGTGGGCTTCGTGAACATCATGCAGGGCTGCGACAATTTCTGCGCCTACTGCATCGTGCCCTATACCCGCGGCCGCCAGAAGTCCCGTCTGACCCCGGCCATCCTCGACGAATGCCGTCACCTGCTGGACCGCGGCGCCCGCGAGATCACCCTGCTGGGGCAGAACGTCAACGCCTTCGGCCGCGATACGCACGGCGACGGCGTCAGCTTTGCCGCCCTGCTGGAAAAAGTGGCCGCCCTGCCCGGCCTGAAGCGCCTGCGCTACGTGACGCCCCATCCCAAGGACATGGGCCCCGAAGACGTGGCGGCCTTCGCGAACATCCCGCAGCTCTGCCCGCGCCTGCACCTGCCCCTCCAGGCCGGTTCCGACGCCGTGCTCAAGCGCATGGGCCGCAAGTACGACAGCGCCCGCTATCTGGAGCTGGTGGCCAGCCTGCGTGACGCCCGCCCGGACATCGCCCTGTCCACGGACCTCATCGTGGGCTTCCCCGGCGAGACCGAGGAAGATTTCGCCGCCACGCTGGAGCTGATGCGCGCCAGCGACTTCATGTCCAGCTTCTCCTTCTGCTATTCGGACCGTCCCGGCACCCGGGCCAGCCGTTTCCTGGACAAGATCGCCCCCGACGTGCAGCAGGATCGTCTGCTGCGCCTGCAGGCCCTGCAGGAAGAGCTTTCCCAGCGCTGGCTCGACGCCCGCGTGGGCCAGGAGTGCGAAGTGCTGCTGGAGAACGCCAGCCGCCGCGAGGCCACCGACGATGACAGCCTGCAAAGCTGGCAGGGCCGCGACATCTACGGCGCCCTGGTGCATGTGCCCCTGCCCGCCGGCGACCATACCGGCCGCCTGGTCAACGCCCGCATCGTGGAAGCCAAGAAGCACAGCCTGGTGGCCGAAGCCACGGGACAGCCATGGTAGAGATGCACGTGGAGGGCCTGAGCCTCGACCCGCAGACACGAAAACCCATCGTCATCCTGCGGCAGAACGACGGCAAGGGCCTGCTCCCGCTCTGGATCGGCGCCATGGAGGCCATGACCATCTCGCTGGTGCTCAACGGCGAGGAGCTGCCCCGCCCCCTGGCCCACGACCTGCTGCTCATGGTGGCCAAGGCCCTCAACGGCACGCTCACCGGCGTGGACATCGTGGACTACAGGGACGACATCTACTACGCCGTGCTCCTGCTGCGCGGCCCCTCGGGCCTCATCAGCGTGGACTGCCGCCCCTCGGACGGCATCGCCCTGGCCCTGCGCGCCTCGGTGCCCATCCGCGTCAAGACCGAAGTCTTTGAAAAGGCCGCCCGCGAACAGGAGCCCGGCAGCATCCATCCCGCCACCCGGCACCAGGCCGGTTCCGATGCCGCCACCGACATGGCCCGCACCGCCGACGCCCGCAAGGAGGCCGACACCCTGGCCGCCCTGCTGGCCAAAGGCGCCGTGCCCGAAGATCTGGGCGAGGCCGCCGGGCCGGAACGGCTGCGCGACCTTTTGCGGGCCCTGGAGCCCGTATCGCGGAACAAAATGTAGAAAATATCGTTCCGGGAGGTCTCTGTTGCAATACATTCAGGGATCTCAACGAATCAAGATGACAACCGGTCATCATCCACTGAAATGCAAAACAGCCCGAAACCTTCCGGTTTCGGGCTGTTTTTTCAGACAGATCCAGTGATGCCTGTGCTCCCTGTCATCAGGCCTGCTGCAACTTGGCGTGGGCCATGGACATGAAGAGCTTGATGCGGTTGAGCTGGTTGGCCTCGCTGCTGCCGGGGTCATAGTCCACGGCCATGAGGTTGGCCGCGGGACGCAGGCGCTTGAGTTCCTTCATGACGCCCTTGCCGGTGATATGGTTGGGCAGGCAGCCGAAGGGTTGCAGGCAGAGCACGTTGGTGGCGCCGTTGTCGATGAGCTCCAGCATCTCGGCGGTCAGCAGCCAGCCTTCACCGGCCTGGTTGCCGCGCGAGATGATGCCCTTGACGCTGTGCGACAAATGCCGGATGCGGGACACGGGCATGAAGATGCTGCCCTCCAGGGCCTTGCGCATGGAGGCGCGCAGCATCTCCACCCGCATGATGAACAGCCAGCTGCCCAGCGCGGGCAGGATGCGTCCGCCCAGCCGCTTCCAGCGGTACATGGGATCCATGAAGCAGTAGAGGAAGAAGTCCATGATGTCGGTGAGCACGGGCTCGCCGCCTTCGTCCATGATGTGCCGGGCCACATGGTTGTTGGCATCGGGGTGGTACTTGAGCAGGATCTCGCCCACGATGCCCACCTTGGGCCGGACCACGCCGTCCCGCGGGATCTTCGTGAAGTCTTCCACGATGCGGCGCATATCCTTGCGGAAGGCACGGGTATCGCCCTTGCCCACCACTTCGCGGGCGCGCTGCGTCCAGCGTTCCAGCAGGGCATCGGTATCGCCCTTGTGCAGCTCGTTGGCCCGGCAGGACATGGAGACACGCTGCAGCATGTCGCCGTACAAACAGCTCAGGATCATGCGGTGCAGCATACTGCCCGACATCTTGAAGCCCGGCTGCTTGTTGAGGGAACCGCTGCTCAGGGTCAGGATGGGCACCTGCGGGAAGCCCGCTTCCTGCAGGGCCTTGCGCAGAAGGGCCGGATAATTGCTGGCGCGGCAGGGGCCGCAGGTCTGGGCCAGCATCAGGGCCGTGCGCTGCGGGTTGCACCGGCCGTTGAACAGGGCGTCCATCATCTGGCCGATGACCACGATGGCCGGGTAGCAGGCGTCGTTATGGACGTAGTTCAGGCCCAGCTCGATGGCCCGGCGGCTGACCACGGGCAGCACCTGCAAGCGGTAGCCCGCGCTGTTGACCGCCGCCTCCATGATGGAGAAATGCAGCGGCGCCATCTGCGGGGCCACGATGGTGTGGGTCTCGCGCATGTCTTCGGTGAAGTACGGGCTTTCCGGACGCGGGGACTGCCGGAACTCCGGCGCCCTGCTCTCGCGGCGTTCCCGCACCGCGGCCAGCAGCGAACGGATGCGGATGCGGGCCGCCCCCAGCGACGCGCCTTCGTCGATCTTGATGAGCGTATGCAGGCGACCGTGATGGGTCAGCAGTTCCGCCACCTGGTCGCTGGTCACGGCATCGAGGCCGCAGCCGAAGGACGTGAGCTGCACCAGCTCCAGCAGGGGACGCTCGCAGACCAGGGCCGCGGCCCGGTACAGACGGGAGTGGTAGCTCCACTGGTCCACCACGCGCAAAGGATCGCGCAGCACGCCCAGATGGGCCACGCTGTCCTCGCTGAGCACGGCCGCGCCCAGCGACGCGATGTAATCCGGCAGGCCATGATGCACGGCAGGGTCCGCATGGTAGGGACGGCCGCACAGCACGATGCCCAGCCCCCGTTCACGTTCCACCTGGGCCAGGATGCGTTCGCCCTCGGCCCGCAGTTCGGCACGATAGGCCTCCTGCTCGGCACGGGCCGCATGGGCCGCCTCCCACAATTCCAGCTTGGGCAGGCCCAGCACTTCGTGCAGGCGGTCCACCAGGGTGTTCAGATGCTCCAGCGAGACGAAGGGCGTGTACAGATGCGCGCCCAGCTCCCGCACCTCGTCGGTGTTCAGGCGGATGACCTCGGGATAGCCGGAGACCACGGGGCAGTTGTAGCCCCGCACCGAGGTATCCTGCCCTTCACGCGGCAGACAGGGGAAGAAGATCTCCCGCACGCCCTGGCGCAGCAGGGCCGTCACATGGCCGTGGGCCAGCTTGGCGGGATAGCAGACCGTCTGGGACGGCATGGACGAAAGCCCCAGATCGTACAGCTCCTTGCCCGATGCCGGGGAAAGCTCCACCCTGTAGCCCAAGCGGGTGAAAAAGGTGAACCAGAAGGGATAGTGCTCGTAGATGTTGAGCACACGGGGGATGCCCATGCGGCCGCGGGGGGCCTGCTCCGGCTCCAGCGGCTGGTAGCGGAACAGGCGCCGGGCCTTCCAGGCGTAGATGTTGGGCATGACCGGGACATCGTCCTGCGAATCCCCCATGCCGCCGCGTTCGCAGCGGTTGCCGGACACGAAGCGGTGCCCGTTGGAGAAACGATGCACCTTGAGCAGACAATGGTTGCCGCAGCCACGGCAGCGCACGGACTTGGTCGTGATCTCCAGCGAGCGCAGCCCGGCGGAACTCAGGGGCGTGCGCTCCTCCTGTCCGGCACAGCGGCGCAGGGCCAGCAGGGCCGCGCCGTACGCGCCCATGAGCCCGGCGATGTCGGGACGGCTGACCTCGCGTTGCAGCAGGTTTTCCATGACGCGCAGCAGGGCGTCGTTCATGAAGGAACCGCCCTGCACCAGCACGCGTTCGCCCAGCTCGTCGGGCGTGCGCAGGCGCAGCACCTTGTACAGGGCATTGCGGATGACGGCATAACAGAGCCCGGCCGCGATGTCGCCAATGGAGGCGCCTTCCTTCTGGGCCTGCTTGACCTTGGAGTTCATGAACACCGTGCAGCGCGAGCCCAGATCCACGGGATGGCGGGCAAAGAGCGCGGCCTGCACGAATTCTTCCATGCTCAGGTTCAGGCTTTGGGCAAAGGTCTCCAGAAAGGCCCCGCAACCGGCGGAACAGGCTTCATTGAGGGTCACGCCCGCGATGCAGCCCTGCCGGACCTTGAGGCATTTCATGTCCTGGCCGCCGATGTCGATGACATAGGTGGCGTCCGGTACCAGACGGCAGGCCGCCTTGAGGTGGGCCACGGTCTCCACTTCGGAGATGACGGAGCCCAGGGCAGCCCGGGCGTAGTCGGCGCCGTAGCCCGTGGCCGCACTGGCCTGTATCCAGGCACCGGCGGGCAGACGGTCCACCAGATCGGCCGCATAGGGCAGCAGCCCGGCCAGCGGATCGCCCTGGTTGCGCTGGTACCAGGTGTCCAGCACGGCACCGTTGATGTCCACCAGCACGGCCTTGACCGTGGTGGAGCCCAGGTCAACGCCCAGATAGAGCGGGCCCGAGGCCTCGGCCAGCCGGCCGCGCGGCGCGGCGTCCTGACGGTGACGGTCGAGGAAATCGTGGTATTCGGCTTCGGAATCGAACAGGGGCGGCAGGCTGGCGCTGGTCTCGCCCTCAAACGTACGGGTGCGGGCGCGTTCGGCCAGTTCGGCCACGCTCACGGGCGCGGAAGCCACGGGCCGCCCCATGCCGGGGATGTCCACCAGGCTCAGGGCCGTACCGCGCGCCACCACGTACTGGGCGTCCGGCACATCCACCACGTCTTCGGGAGCCATGTGCAGGGTCTCCACAAAGCGGGCCTTGAGCTGGGGCAGGAAATGCAGGGGCCCGCCCAAAAAGGCGACCTTGCCGCGGATGGGGTGGCCGCAGGCCAGGCCGCCGATGGTCTGTTCCACCACGGCCTGGAAGATGGAGGCCGCCAGATCCTCGCGGGGCGCGCCTTCGTTGAGCAGGGGCACCACGTCGGTCTTGGCGAAGACGCCGCAGCGGGACGCGATGGGATAGATGGTGGTGTGGCGCGCGGCCAGGGCATCGAGACCGGCCGCATCGGTATCCAGCAGGCTGGCCATCTGGTCGATGAAGGCCCCGGTACCGCCGGCACAGGCCTCGTTCATGCGCAGATTGTCCGAACCGTCGGAAAAATAAAGGATCTTGGCGTCCTCGCCCCCCAGTTCCACAGCCACGTCGGTCTGCGGCGCCAGGACGGCGATGGCCCGCGACGTGGCCAGCACCTCCTGCACGAAGGGCAGCTCCAGGGCCTGCGCCAGCCGCAGGGCCGCGGAACCCGTCATGGCCGGGCGCACCACCAGACCGGGCCGCCGTTCGGCCAGGTCTTCCAGCAACGTGCGCAAGGTCGCGCGCACCGCCGCGCCATGACGTTCATAACGGGCTTCCAGCAGCGTGCCCCGCGCATCCACCAGGGCCAGCTTGACCGTGGTGGAGCCTGCATCGAGCCCGAGATACAAAGCTTCTTCCATTACCTGATTCCCCCGCTTCTGCCGGATAAATCTCGTCTATCGTCTTTCGTCGGATCCGGTCCCGCACCCGGCCCCTGCCGAGCGGGCGCGCCACTTGGCCGCGGCATCGTCCAGCCCGGCAAAGATGAAGTCCTTGACCATCTGGTCAAGGGACGCGCTTTTTTCTGCCAGGTTCGGGAACAGACTGTTGGCAAAGGCCGGATCCAGCATGATGAGCATCATGCAGGTCCCCATGGAACTGGCGATGCAGCAGTCCAGCTGGGAGGCCTCCTGCGGGATGCCGGTGATCTCGCTCAGCAGGCCGCGCAACAACCGGGCTTTGGGATGCACCTTTTCCTGCAGGAAAGGATCCACAAAGCCCGCCGGCGAAAAAAACTCCCGTGCCAGCACCCGCACATGCCAGCTGCGCGGCCCGTGCAGATGGGCCAGCAGCTCGTCCAGCGTACGCGAAAGCTTTTCGCGCGCCGTGCCCTCCGCCAGGATCTGGCGCAGGCGCTCCAGCGTGAAGAGACGGTCATGGGCCTCGGCCAGCACGGCCGCATACAGCCCTTCGCGGCTGCCGAAATGATAATTGACCGCCGCCATGTTCACATGGGCCCGTTCGCAGACCTGTTTGCTGGTCATGTTGGCATAGCCGCACTCGGCCGCCAGCTGCCCTGCCGATTCCAGGATCCGGGCCCGGGTCAGATCCCCGTCACCGCGCTTGCCGCGCTCGTGCCCCCCGTGGGAAATACTGCCCATTACCGCCTCATAGTGCTAAAGTTCCATTATCCAATCAAGAATATTTCCTGCCATGTTCAAAAAACGTTAACGAATTAAAATTCAAATTTCAATTATTTTTCTTACCGCCGGGATCACCATCGCGGCGTGGCAAACGGATAAAAAGAAGGCCCCGCGGCATGGTGCCGCAGGGCCTTTCAGAGCGTCAGCGCTGGATGCGCCGCCGTACGGCTTCGGCATCCAGACCGTGCAGATGGTGCACGCGTATCAGATAACACAGGGCCCCGAAGCCCAGGGCCACGATATAGGAGATCCAGAAGCCCGCAGGCCCCATGGCCGGGACGAGCCAGTCCGTACGGGCCAGCGTGAAGCCCAGGGGCAGGCCGATGATCCAGTAGGAGGTGAAGCAGACCAGCGAGATGATGCGGGTATCGTTGTAGGCACGCAGGATGCCGATACTGATGGTCTGCAGGGCGTCCACCAGCTGGTAACAGGAACCGAGCAGCAGCAGGCTCATGGCCAGGGCCGTCACGGCGGGATCGTCGTTATAGATGTGCACGATCTGCTCGCGGAACAGGGCCGTGCAGGCCGCGATGATCAGCGAGGAGACCGCGCCCATGCACAGGGCCGTGCGGGCCGAAAGACGGGCCCGGCCCAGACGCCCGGCCCCCACGCTCTGCCCCACCCGGATGGCCGCCGTGATGTTCAGCGACAGGGGCAGCATGAAGACCATCCCGGCAAAGTTCATGGCGATCTGGTGCCCGGCCACGATGACCTTGCCCAGCGGTGCCAGCAGCAGTGCGGAAAGTGCGAACAGCGAGACCTCGAAGAACACGGCCAGCGCACCGGGCAGGCCGATGCGCAGGATGCGCCAGATCAGGGGAAAGTCGAAACGGCAGGGCACCGGCTCGGGCGTATAGGGAGCGGCCAGGGGGCTGGCGTCATCACGGGCGCGGGCCTCGCAACCGCAGGCAGGAGCCGTGCGCGGCAGCAGCAGGGGCAGGAACAGGGGATGCAGATCCCGGTACTGGGCATCCCGGCGAACGTAGTAGATCATGCAGGCAGCCATGAACCAGTAGCACAGGGCCGTGGCCACGCCGCAGCCCACGGCCCCCAGCTGGGGCAGGCCCAGTTTGCCGTAGATGAGCACATAGTTGCAGGGCACGTTGAGCGCCAGCCCCAGGATACCGATGATCATGGCCGGACGCGTGCGGGCATAGCCTTCCAGAAAGCTGCGCACATTGACGAACAGCATGAAGCCCGGCAGGCCCCAGAGCAGGGCGCGCAAGTAACCGCCGCCCAGGCGGGAAAGCTCCTCATCCAGCCCGAAAGACTGCAAATGCCAGGAGATGACGTAAAAGGCGGTCATCAGGATGGCGCTGATGACCAGCGTGAGCCAGATGCCCTGCCGCAGCAGGTGCGGGGTGCGCGAACGCTGCCCGCCGCCCACCAGATGGGCGCTCATGGCCGGCAGGGAAAGCAGGCAGCCGATGCCCAGCAGGGAAAGAGGGTTCCAGATGGAACCGGCCACCGCCACGGCAGCCATGTCCGCCGTGCTGGCCTGACCGGTCATGGCCGTGTCTACGAAGTTCATGCCCATCTGTGACATCTGGGCCACAAATACAGGGAGGCCCAGAGCAACAAAGCGCCGGGCCTCGGACAACGAAAAGAACTGGTTCTGCATGGTCTCCCATCCGCAGCCGGAAATATCCGGTTACAAGACAAGCCCTTATGCCGGGCCGGAGGCAGGCGGGGCATCCTGCCGGCACAGCCGTGGCAGGGTACGGTCCGCGCCCCTCCTATACCTGCTCCCCCCCTGAATGACAAGCCCGCGCCATACCGGGAAATACCTTCCCGAAAAGCCGCCCGCTTTTTCTTTGCCGGCACGGCCCGCAATGCCCCTGCCATGCCGTGGCGGCACATGTTCCGCCATGGCAGGCATGTCCGTGAAGATGGGGCCTTCAGCCACGCAAAAAGGGGAGGCCTTGCCATGCCTCCCCTTCCCCGCGTGCGTATCCGGCTAAAATCCCATCGCTCCCGCTCAGCGGCGGATGCGCTGGCGCACGGCCTCCGCATCCAGCCGGTGCAAGCGCCCCATGCGCAAACGGTACAGGCTGAAGCTCACCCACAGGGCCAGGCCGTAACCTATCCAGAAGCCGGTGGCGCCCATGGCGGGCACCAGCCAGTCCGTCCGGGCCAGGGTCCAGCCCGTGCCCAGCCCCACGATCCAGTAGGAGAACAGGCAGACGCCCAGGATGTAGCGGGTATCGTTGTAGGCGCGCAGCACACCGATGCTCACCGTCTGCAACGATTCCGGGATCTGGTTGACGGCGGCGAAGACCAGCAGGCCCACGGCCAGCCCCAGCACGGCGGGGTCCGAGTTGTAGATCTGGGCGATCTGCGGCCGCAGGCACAGGGTGGTCGTCATGGTCAGCAGGGCCAGGCCCAGTCCCAGGCACAGGGCCGTGCGGGCCGAAAGGCGGGCCCGTTCCAGACGCCCGGCCCCCAGGTTCTGCCCCACCCGGATGGCCACGGTGATGTTCAGCGACAGGGGCAGCATGTAGACGATGCTGGAAAAGTTCATGGCGATCTGGTGCCCGGCCACCACCACCTTGCCCAGCGGCGCCAGCAGCAGGGCCGTGACCGCGAACAGCGATGCCTCGAAACAGGCGGCCAGCGCACCGGGCAAACCAATGCGGAAGATGCGCCAGACCAGCGGCCAGTCCACCCGCCGGGCCTCGCCGCCCTCCCCTGCCGTACGCGGTAGCAACAGGGGCAGGAACAGCGGCCCCAGCTTGCGGCAGCGTGCCTCGCGCCGGGCATACAGGGCCAGGGTCAGGCCCATGAACCAGTAGCACAGGGCGGTAGCCACGCCGCAGCCCACGGCCCCCAGCTGGGGCAGGCCCAGCTTGCCGTAGATGAGCACATAGTTGCAGGGCACGTTGAGCGCCAGCCCCAGCAGGCCCACGAGCATGGCCGGACGCGTGCGGGCATAGCCTTCCAGAAAGCCGCGTACGTTCACGAACAGCATCATGCCCGGCAGGCCGAAGAGCATGGCCCGCAGATACCCGGCCGCCAGCGGCGCCAGCTCGGCATCCAGGCCGAACAGCTCCAGATGGAGGGAAAGGAAGGCGAACACGCCCATCAGCACCAGCGACAGCAGGCTCGAAAGCCAAAGGCCCTGCCGCAGCAGATGCGGGGTGCGTTGCTGCTCGCCGCCGCCCACCAGATGGGCCATCATGGCGGGCAGGGACAAAAGGCAGCCCATGCCCAGCAGGGAAACCGGCACCCAGATGGAGCCCGAGACGGCCACGGCGGCCATGTCCGCCGTACTGGCCTGGCCGGTCATGGCCGTGTCCACGAAATTCATGCCCATCTGGGCGATCTGCGTCACCAGCACGGGCAGGCCCAGCGCCAGGAAGCGGCGGGCCTCATTGAGGGAAAAGAATCTGTTCTTGGTCATCATGTTCTGTGATGGAGGCAAAAACAGGGCCGCTCCCTGCGGAACGGCCCTGAAAAGGCCCCGGCGGCATGACCGCACGAGGCCCCCGGATACGTACGAACAGGCCTGATGCGGCCTGCTTTACAGGAAGAGCCCCGCCTCGGGCAGGCGCAGGCCCTGCATCTTCGCCGCGGTCTCCACCAGACGGGCGATGGCCTGACGGCCCGTATCGCCCAGGTCACGGCTGTACTCGGTGACGAAGGTCTTGATGTGGGCCGAGGTCACGCTCTCGGCCAGCTCCTGCGCGTGTTCGCGGATGAATTCCGCCGAGGCGCGCGGGTTGGCATTGGCATAGTCCACGCTGGCCGTGATGGCCGCTTCGATGGCGCGGGCCAGCTCCACGGGCACGTCGCGGCGCACGGCGATGGCGCCCAGCGGCAGGGGCGCATGATAGGTGGCTTCCCACCACTGCCCCAGGTCCAGCAGCTTCACCAGGCCGCGGTCGGCATAGGTGAAACGGCCTTCATGGATGATGACGCCCATGTCCGCCTCGCCGGTGAGCACCGCGTCCATGACATCGCTGAAGAGCATCTCTTCGCGCGGGCCCTGGAAGCCGCCGTGCAGGGTCAGCAGCAGGTTGGCCGTGGTCATGAGGCCCGGCACGGCCACGCGGGCCGTTTTCCATTTTTCTTCGGGCAGGTCCTCGCGGGCCACCACCAGCGGGCCGCAGCCCCAGCCCAGGGCGGCGCCCGAGGCCATGATGGCATAATCGTCCATGATGTAGGGCACCACGCCCAGCGAAAGTTTGGTCACCGGCAGCTTCTTCTGCCGGGCAAGGGCATTGAGCTCCTCCACGTCGGCCATGTGCGGCGTGAAGTGCGCCGGGGACGGCACCAGATGGTGCAGCAGGGCATGGAAGATATAGGTATCATTGGGACAGGGCGAAAGGCCCAGCGTCATGTTCTCCGCCACGGGACACCTCTCTTTGTTTGATCCGGCGTAACAGTTTGACAGGCAGCGAGACTGGAACATATACTGCGCTGTTCCGGCCTTCGGCCAATCATCATCTGAGGATAACCATTATGCTGGATGCTTCCTATTACGCAAGCCTCGGGCTTGCCGACGTTCTGGACAAGGTCCTTGCCGGCCAGCGCCTGAGCGCCGAAGACGGCATGGCGCTTTTCGCCTGCCCCGATATCACCGCCGTGGGCGCTCTGGCCCACCACGCGCGTTGCCGCATGCACGGGGACAAGACCTCGTATGTGGTCAACCGCCAAATAAATTATACCAATGTCTGCGTCAACGGCTGCGTGTTCTGCGCGTTCCGCCGCGACCGCGAAGAAGACCAGGGGGCCTTCTGCCTGAGCACCGAGGAAGTGCTGGAGCGTCTGCGCGCCGCTGACGCCACGCCCCTGCATCTGGACGAGCTGCACATCGTGGGCGGCTGCCATCCCACCCGTCCTTTCCAGTGGTTCCTGGACACCCTGCGCGCCGCGCGCGAGCTCAATCCCGACCTGCTCATCAAGGCCTTCACCCCGGTGGAGATCGCCCACTTCGCCAAGATGGAAGGCTGCTCCACCCTCGAAGTGCTGCAGCGCCTCAAGGAAGCCGGCCTGGTCATGATGCCCGGCGGCGGCGCCGAGATCTTCGACGAAGGCCTGCGCGCCCAGATCTGCCCCCACAAGGCCGGTTCCGCCGAGTGGCTGCGCATCTCCGGCGAGGCCCACAGCCTGGGCATCAAGACCAACTGCACCATGCTCTACGGTCATCTGGAGACCTGCGCCATGCGCGTGGACCATCTCTGCCGCCTGCGCGAACAGCAGGACAAGAGCGGCGGTTTCACCTGCTTCATCCCCCTGCCCTTCCTGACCGAGAACAGCAAGCTCAAGCTGCCTGAAGAAAAGCTCGGCCCCGTGCGCGGTCTCGACCAGCTGCGAACCGTGGCCGTCTCGCGCCTGATGCTGGACAACATCCCCCACATCAAGGCCTACTGGATCATGATGGGCACCAAGCTGGCCCAGACGGCCCTCTGGTACGGCGCCGACGACCTGGACGGCACCGTGGTGGAAGAGCATATCGGCCATATGGCCGGTGCCGGTTCCGCCCAGGGCCTGACCCTCAAGGAACTGGAATTCATGATCCGTGAAGCGGGCTTCACGCCCGTGCGGCGCAACGCCATCTTCAATACCGTCCAGACCGAGGAGGCCCGCGCATGAGCGACCAGCAGTTCCGTCCGGCGCACAGCGCCTTTGACGAAAGCCCCGAAGTGAAGGAGGCCGCGGCCCTTTCCCTGGCCGGGAAGCGCCTGGACCGCGCCGCCGCCGAAGCCCTGTATTACGGTGCCTCCCTGCATACGCTGGCCCAGCTGGCCCACGCCATGCGCCTGCGCCTGCATCCCGAGCCCATCGTCACCTATGTGGGCGACCGCAACATCAACTATTCCAACGTCTGCGTCTGCGCCTGCCGCTTCTGCGCCTTCTTCCGCGCGCCCGAATCCGGCGAAGGCTACGTCATCACCCGCGAGGAGATGGCCCGGAAGATCGACGAGACCCTGCGCCTGGGCGGCACCCAGATCCTGCTGCAGGGCGGGCACCATCCCGACCTGCCCCTGGAATGGTACGAAGACCTGCTGCGCTGGATGCGTGCCACCTGGCCCAGCCTGCACATCCATGCCTTCTCCCCGCCGGAGATCTTCTTCTGGTCGCAGAAGTTCGGTCTGAGCGTGGACGAGGTCATCTCCCGCCTCAAGGCCGCCGGTCTGGACTCCATCCCCGGCGGCGGCGCCGAGATCCTCCAGAACGATGTCCGCGCCCAGGTCTCGCCCAACAAGTGCAGCGCCGACCAGTGGCTCTACGTCATGGAACGCGCCCACAACCTTGGCATGCGCACCACCGCCACCATGATGTTCGGCCATGAGGAAGAGCCCCGCCACCGTCTGGACCACCTCTTCGCCGTGCGCGAGGTACAGGACAGGACCCACGGCTTCACCGCCTTCATCCCCTGGACCTTCCAGCCCGCCCATACCCGCATCAACGTGACGGCCCCCCTGCCCGCGCCCGCCTATCTGCGCCTGCTGGCCGTGTCGCGCCTGGTGCTGGACAATATCCCCAACATCCAGTCCTCCTGGGTGACCATGGGGCCCGAAGTGGCCCAGCTGGCCCTCTTCTACGGTGCCAACGACTTCGGCTCGCTCATGATCGAGGAGAACGTGGTGGCCGCCGCCGGCGTGTCCTACCACCTGACCCGTCATGAGATCCACAAGATCATCCGTGCCGCCGGCTTCACCCCCGTGCAGCGCACCATGAACTACACCCCTGTGGATCCTCAGCTCGAAGACTAGCTGACCATAAAAAGATGATGCGAGGGGGAGGCTCCCCTTTTGTGAACAAAAGGTGCGGCCTCCCCCTCGCGCTCCCCCTCCACGCCAAAAAACTTTGCCCGGATCTGTCCTTTTCCCGCAGGCTCGGACATCGTGTATTGGTGTGAAAAACGGGAAAAAAGCCCAGCAGGTTCTGCCGGTCCACCAGTGCGGCGGGCGTAGGATATGCCCTCAGGTACCGGGAGATCCCCGCAGACAAAAAGATACGGAAAAGCGGACATGGCCGTGATGGTCATGTCCGCTTTTTTTGCCGGCAGCATTCCGTCAGCGGAAGCTCTGCCGCGACACGGCGTGTCTTCCGCGCCTGCAACGACGAAGCACTGCCGGGGCACTGGGAAGGACTCCTTTTCCGGACCGGCTGAAAGGACATGCTGCCGCTTTCAGCCGGAACCCAGCCTTGCGTGGGCCTTTTGGGGAAAAGGAGACCAGGGAGAGCCATCGGCCCGCAGGGTGCCACCGGATACCGGCCCTCAGGACGTATGCCGCGACGGGGAGGAGGATCCGTCGCTGCGCAGGAGACTCCGGTACCGGCAGCAGGGACAATGGCCCCCTGTCTCACATTGTTTCTTTAGATCTCGCTTTCCGGGATACCGCAGGCCCGGGCCACGCCCGCACCGTAGGCGGGGTCGGCCTTGGCGCAATGACGGATATGGCGCAGCTTGATCTCGCGGGGCGCGTCGCCCAGGGCGCGGGCCGTATTGCCGAACAGCTCTTCCTGCTGTTCCGGCGTCATCACGCGGAACAGCTTGCCGGGCTGCTCGAAGTAGTCGGCATCATCGCAGGGATAGTCCCAGCGGTCCGCATCGCCGCTGATCTTCAGGGGCGGCTCGCTGAAGTCGGGCTGTTCCTGCCAGGCACCCGTGCTGTTGGGCTCATAGCTGGTATAACTGCCGTAGTTGCCGTCCACCCGCATGGCGCCGTCCCGGTGGAAGCTGTGGTAGGGACAGCGGGGACGGTTCACCGGGATCATGTTGTGGTTGACCCCCAGGCGGTAACGCTGGGCATCTCCATAGGAGAACAGACGGCCCTGCAGCATCTTGTCGGGCGAGACGCCGATGCCGGGCACCAGATTGGCGGGATTGAAAGCCGCCTGCTCCACCTCGGCAAAGTAGTTCTCGGGATTGCGGTTCAGTTCCAGCACGCCCACTTCGATGAGGGGATAATCCTTGTGGTACCAGACCTTGGTCAGGTCAAAGGGATGATAGGGCAGCTTTTCGGCGTCCTCCTCGGGCATGATCTGGAAATACAGGGTCCAGCGGGGGAAGTCGCCCTTTTCGATATGCTCGTACAGATCGCGCTGGTGGCTGTCCCGGTCACGGCCGATGAGTTCCTGCGCCTCGGCATCGGTGAGGTTCTTGATGCCCTGCTGGGTCTTGAAATGGAACTTGACCCAGAAGCGCTTGTTCTCCGCATTGATGAGGCTGTAGGTGTGGCTGCCGAAACCGTGCATGTGGCGGTACGACGCCGGGATGCCGCGATCGCTCATGACCACGGTGATCTGGTGCAGGGCTTCGGGCAGCAGGGTCCAGAAGTCCCAGTTGTCCGTGGCGCTGTGCATGTTGGTGCGCGGGTTGCGCTTGACCACATGGTTCAGGTCGGGGAACTTGAGCGGGTCACGCAGGAAAAAGACCGGCGTGTTGTTGCCCACCATGTCCCAGTTGCCCTGGTCCGTGTAGAATTTGACGGCAAAGCCGCGGATGTCGCGTTCCGCGTCCGCTGCGCCGCGCTCGCCGGCCACAGTGGAGAAACGGACGAAGACCTCGGTCTGCTTGCCGACCTCGGCAAAGAGCGAGGCCTTGGTATACTGAGTGACGTCATGCGTCACCGTGAACGTCCCGTAAGCACCGGAGCCCTTGGCGTGCATGCGCCGCTCCGGGATGACCTCACGGTCGAAATGGGCCAGTTTTTCCTGGAACCAGACATCCTGCATCAGCATGGGGCCGCGCGGGCCGGCAGTCAGGGCATGATTGTTATTGGCTACCGGCGCACCGGCACTGGTGGTCAGGCGGTCATTTTTATCAGTCATGTGCTTTCTCCTTGGTTTGCGCACCTGGTTGGTGCAGTGACAGCCTCCCCCTAGGAGGTATCGCAAGGAAAGAAATGCCATGACCGGCAACTTTTGTAAATAGGAATTATTACTATTTAGTTATTTTCTTACTTTTTCCGCCGGATCTCCCTCGGGCAGCGGGCAGCCGCCCGCAGCATGTCACGCCGCACGCCACGCGGGCCAGTGCCCCGCACGCAGGACTAGTGCTGCAACACCAGCAGGCCGATGCGGGCCAGACGTCCGTCTTCACTGCCGTGGGCACCGCCGACCCCGATACCGCCCACCACCACATTTTCCAGGATGACGGGGATACCGCCTTCCATAAGGGAGAAATTGGGGTCGAGATAACGGATGTCCGAGGGGATGGAGCCGTCCCGTATGCCACGGGCTATGGCGACCGTCTCGCGCTTCTGGGAGGCCGCCGTGTAGGCTTTTTTGTAACTGGCGTTGAGCGTATGCACACCGGCGTGATGGTCGCGCAGCACCGCCAGTATCTGGCCGGAGCGGTCCACCACGGTCACGGTGACGGCATGCCCGCTCTCGCGGGCCTCATGCATGACCACCTCGACCATGGCCTGGGCCTGTTCACCCGTCAGGACAGGCTCACGCACGATGGCGCCCGCGGTCTCGTTTTCCAGTGCTGCAGCCATGACCGGAATCCCCCCAAGCAGCGTACCTGCCAGCAATACGAGAAAAAAACGTTTGAACATGACTCACCTGCTTTTTTCCATCATATACAGGAAGGCCAAGGGACGTCAAAACGCCTGCCCCCGCCCTTTCCTTTTTGGCGGCGGCCTGTTATGCAGCATTCCGGGATGCGTCCGCACGGGTGCCTCCCTTCCCACTGCCCCCGGACAGCCCACCAAGAAACGGCCGCTCTGCGGCCAGGAGGAATGCCATGTCCAGTGAACCCGGTCTGCCCGCTGATGCCCTGCGCATGGGCCGTATCGGCTACCTCAACGTCCTGCCCATCTATCATCCCCTGGAAGCGGGCATCATCCCCCACGATTTCGAGATCATCTCCGGGCCGCCCGCCGTCCTCAACAACATGATGGCCCGGGGCGAGCTGCACATCTCCTCCAATTCCTGTTTCGAATACGCCATGCGCCCCGAGCGCTACCATTTGGTGGAGGATCTTTCCATCGGCTCCCACGGCAATGTCATGAGCGTGCTGCTCATGTCCCGCCGCCCTGTGGAACAGCTGGGCGGCCAGACCATCCTCATCAGCGGCGAGACCCACACCTCCGTGGCCCTGCTGCGCCTGCTCATGAAGGACCACTACCACTGCGACGTGAACTACGTCACCGGCGCCGTCACGCCCACCCTGGGCACGGACAGGGCCCCCGAAGCCTTCCTGGCCATCGGGGACGAAGCCCTGCGCCTGCGCAACCATCCTGACTATCCCTACCGTCTCGACCTGGCCGATGCCTGGGTGGAATGGACCGGCCTGCCCTTCATCTTCGGGGTCTGGGTGGTCAGCCACGACGCCGTGCAGAAAAAGCTTTTCCACAGCGACCCCGGCGCGCTCATGCGTCAGGGCCGTGACTGGGGCCTCTCCCATATGGATGTCATCCTCGACCTCACCGGCCACGGTTGCCCCCTGTCCCGCGAGGAACTGACCGTCTATTACAACGAAGGCCTGACCTTCAGCCTGGGAGAACGCGAACTGCAGGGCCTCAGCCTCTTCTACCGCAAGCTGGCCGACGCCCGCATGATCCCCGGCGTGCCTCCCCTGCGCTTCTTCCACATGTAAGCAAGTTTTTTGGGGGAAGGAGGGACCTTGCCCTGCTGTCGATGCCCGTAGCTCCCTTCGTCGCAACGGGCACGGCCTGCGGCCGCCTTCGGTCGCCGGCTTGCGCGCAAAGGTCCCTCCTTCCCCCAAGCCCCCATCCTCCTCCCAACGCGCTTTATGCAGGAGGATGGACTCCCCGGTACGACGCCGGACAGCCCCCATTGCCGGTCCCCCGGCAAAAATGGCCAAGACAAGCACGGCTCTCTGACAAAGAGGCCTGCGCCCAAAACAAAAACGCGGAAGGCACTCTGCCCTCCGCGTTTTTGTTTTATATCGGACATCCGTTCAAAGGTACGCTGCGCACGCACGGCACGCCATACGCACCAAAAACAGGAAGAGGAAGGCACAATGCCTTCCTCTTCCTGTTTTCCCGGTCCACGGGCCGTTGTCCGCTCCCCACCGTCCAGCGGCGGGGACCAGCGGCCCCACCTAAAAAAAGTTTTTTGGAAGGGGGTGCGGGGGAGAACCTTTTGTCCACAAAAGGTTTCCCCCGCTCAAATCCCCCCTACTATCAGCTTATTGCGGTGCAGCGGCACTGCTGTCCTTGTCGCTCTTGCCGGCGCGCAGGCTGAGATACAGCGGCTGGGCCGTGGCGCGACCGGAAAAGATCTCTTCCACGGAAGCGGCCAGGGCATGGGGCAGGACTTCGTCCACATGGTCCACGAAGACGATCTCCAGATCTTCCAGCACCTCGGCGGGCACTTCCTTGAGATCCTTTTCGTTGTCATGCGGCATGAGGACCTTCTTGATGCCGCTGCGGCGGGCAGCCAGCAGCTTTTCCCGCAGGCCGCCGATGGGCAGCACGCGGCCGCGCAGGGAGATCTCGCCGGTCATGGCCACATCGTTGCGCACCGGGATGCCCAGCAGGGCCGAGGTGATGGACGTGGCCAGGGTGATGCCGGCCGAGGGGCCGTCCTTGGGCGTGGCGCCGTCGGGCACATGCACATGGATGTCCACCTTGCGGTGGAAACGCGGGTCAAGGCCCAGGATCTCGGCGCGGGAACGCACATAGGTCAGGGCCGCACGGGCGGACTCGGTCATCACGTCGCCCAGCTGGCCGGTGATGACCACCTGCCCGGAACCGGACATGAGGCTGGTCTCCACCATCAGGATCTCGCCGCCGCGCTGGTTGTAGGCCAGACCGGCGCAGACGCCCACCTGGGACTCGCTCTCGCGCTCCTCGTGGCGATACTTCTTGACGCCGAGGAAGGAAGCCAGGTTCTGGCGGGAGATGCTCACGCACTTGTCCAGATCGTTGTCCTCCACCAGACGGATGGCGGTCTTGCGGCACAGGGCGGCGATCTCGCGCTCCAGATTGCGCACGCCCGCTTCACGGGTGTAGGAACGGATGATCTCCAGGATGGCGCCGTCGGACAGCGCGATGTTCTCCGGCTTCAGGCCGTGTTCCTTCACCTGGCGCGGCAGCAGGAAGTTGCGGGCGATCTGGCGCTTTTCCGTCTCCAGATAGCTGTTGAGCTCGATGATCTCCATGCGGTCCAGCAGCGGTGCCGGGATGGTATCCAGCGAGTTGGCCGTGGTGATGAAGAACACCTTGGAGAGGTCGTACTCCAGATCCAGATAATGGTCCATGAAGGTGTTGTTCTGTTCCGGGTCCAGCACTTCCAGCAGGGCCGAGGCCGGGTCGCCCCGGAAGTCCGAGGTCATCTTGTCGATCTCGTCCAGGCAGAACAGGGGGTTGCTGCTCTTTACCCGTTTCAGGGACTGGATGATCTTGCCGGGCAGGGCGCCCACATAGGTACGGCGATGCCCGCGGATCTCGGCCTCGTCACGCACGCCGCCCAGGGAAAGGCGCACGTATTCACGTCCCGTGGCCCGGGCCACGCTCTTGGCCAGCGAGGTCTTGCCCACGCCTGGCGGGCCCACGAAGCAGAGGATGGGACCGCGCAGGCCGTTGGAGAGCTTCTGCACGGCCAGATATTCCAGGATGCGGTCCTTGGGCTTTTCCAGACCGAAGTGGTCGCCTTCAAGGATGGCACGGGCCTTTTCGATGTCGATATCGATCTCTTTGAGGTCGTTCCAGGGCAGATCCAGCAGCCAGTCCACATAATTGCGCACCACGGTGTATTCCGCGGCCGAGGGCGGCATGCTGCGCAGCTTGCGCAGTTCGGACTGGCAGCGCTCGCGGGCTTCCTGCGGCATGTTGCGGCCTTCGAGCTTCTTTTCCAGCTCGTCCACTTCCGCCTGGGGATCGTCCTCGCGGCCCATCTCCTTGTTGATGGCCTTGAGCTGCTCGCTAAGGTAGTACTCGCGCTGGTTGCGCTCCATCTGCACCTTGACGCGGTTCTTGATGCGCTTTTCCACCGAGGCCAGGGCCACTTCGCCCTGCAAAAGCTCGTACACGCGCTCCAGGCGCTCGGTGACGTCGGCGATCTCCAGCACTTCCTGCTTCTTGCGGTAATCCACCTTGAGGTGGGGCACCACGGCGTCGGCCAGCGGCCCCGCATCGCGCAGGGCCATGATGGACATGAGCGCTTCCTGGGTCAGCTTCTTGTTGTTCTTGGCGTACTCTTCCAGCGCTTCCTGCACGGTACGCACCAGGGCCTCGCGCTCTTCGGGGCGGCTCTCGCTTTCCGGCACGGTGCAGAGCATGGCCATCAGGCAGTTGTCCTCTTCGCGCAGCTCCGTCCAGCGGGCACGGTGCAGGCCTTCGAACAGCACCTTGATGGTGCCGTCGGGCAGGCGCAGCATCTGCAGGACCTTGCAGACGACCCCCACGGGGCTCAGATCATCGGTGCCGGGCTTCTCCACATCGGGCTCGCGCTGGGCCACCAGGAACATCTGCTTGTTGTAGCCGGACTGGGCCAGTTCGATGGCCTTGATGGAGGCTTCGCGCCCCACGAAAAGCGGCATGATGGTACGCGGCAGCATGACCACTTCGCGCAGGGGCATGACCGGCAGCTCGGCAAAAAAGCGCGCTTCGCGCTGGAATTCGGACATAGTGTACCTCGTAAAAGGGCCGCGCGGGCGGCCCGCTCAGCCGTCGGGACGGCCGGGCCGGATGGCCCCGTATATCGTTGAAAGGGGAAGGATCCCTTCTGCCTGCGGCAAAAGCGGATGCTTCCCCCCTTTCAGATCTTGTGACAGCCTGCCCGGGGGCAGGCCCCGGCAAGGTGCGACCGGCAGCAGCAGGCGGGAGCGTCTCCACGCCGTGCGACCATGCCGGAAGCCGGGCTAGTTCAGGCTGGTATCGGCAGCAGCGCCTTCGGCGCTTTCGTCATACAGCAGCACCGGCTCCTTGCCCTTTTCGATGACGGCCCGGTTGATGAGGCATTCCTTGACACCGGGCATGGAGGGCAGGCGGAACATGATGTCCAGCATGGTGCGCTCCATGACGTTGCGCAGGCCGCGCGCGCCGGTCTTGCGCTCGATGGCCCGGGCCGCGATGGCCTTGAGGGCATTGGGCGTGAAGCGCAGCTGCACGTGGTCCAGTTCGAACAGCTTCTGGTACTGGCGCACCAGGGCGTTCTTGGGCTCGGTCAGGATACGCACCAGATCGGCCTCGTCCAGATCGTCCACATGGGTGATGATCGGGATACGGCCCACGAATTCGGGGATCAGACCGAACTTGACCAGGTCCTGGGGCTGGATCTTTTCCAGCAGCTCGCCCAGGGGCATCTCCTTCTTGGAGCAGACCTGGGCGCCGAAGCCCATGGAGCTGCCGCTCATGCGGGAGCCCACGATCTTGTCCAGGCCCACGAAGGCACCGCCCACGATGAACAGGATATTGCTGGTATCCATGCGGATGAATTCCTGCTGGGGATGCTTGCGGCCGCCCTTGGGCGGGATGTTGGCCTCGGTGCCTTCGATGATCTTGAGCAGGGCCTGCTGCACGCCTTCACCGGACACGTCACGGGTGATGGAGGGGCCGTCGCTCTTGCGGGAGATCTTGTCGATCTCGTCGATGTAGATGATGCCCTTGCTGGCGGCTTCGATGTCGTAGTCGGCATTCTGCAGCAGCTGCACCAGGATGTTCTCCACATCCTCGCCCACGTAACCGGCTTCGGTCAGGGTCGTGGCGTCGGCGATGGCAAAGGGCACGCGCAGCACCTTGGCCAGGGTCTTGGCCAGCAGGGTCTTGCCGCTGCCGGAGGGACCCACCAGCAGGATGTTGCTCTTTTCCAGTTCCACGTCATCGCCCAGGGCATCGGCGAAGAAGACGCGCTTGTAGTGGTTGTGCACGGCCACGGAGAGGATCTTCTTGGCCTCGGTCTGGCCGATGACGTATTCATCCAGGCGGGCCTTGATCTCCTGCGGCGAGAGCAGGCGCTCGTCGGCCTCCTCCACCTGCTGCTGGACCTTGTCGCGGGCGATGATGTCACCGCAGGCGCGCACGCAGTTGTCGCAGATGCAGGCGTTGTCCTGCACGATAAGGTTGTTCACCTCCAGCTCGCTGCGTCCGCAGAAGGAGCAGCGCAGCGGTTCCTGTCCGGAATTCTTGCTGTTGGACATAGACTAGTTTTTCTCCGTCATATCGCTGCGCGATACCAGTACCCGGTCGATGATGCCGAATTCGAGGGCCTGTTCGGGGGTGAGGAAATTGTCGCGTTCCGTGGCCCGGACCACCTCGTCATAGCTCTTGCCGGTGTTCTCGGCCAGCATGGTGTTCAGGCGTTCCTTGATGCGCAGCATCTCGCGGGCGTGGATGTCCACATCCGTGGCCTGGCCCTGGAAGCCGCCCAGCGGCTGGTGGATCATGATCTGGCTGTTGGGCAGCGCGTAACGCATGCCCTTCTGCCCGGCAGCCAGCAAAAATGCCCCCATGCTGGCGGCCCGGCCCATGCACACCGTGCTGACGGGCGCGGTGATGTAACGCATGGTGTCGTAGATGGCCAGACCGGCGGTCACGGAGCCGCCGGGAGAATTGATGTACAGGTTGATCTCCTTCTCCGGATCCTGGGATTCCAGGAACAGGAGCTGGGCGCAGACAAGGGAGGCCACAGTGTCGTTCACTTCGCTGCTCAGCAGGATGATGCGATCCTTGAGCAGGCGGGAATAAATATCGTAGGCACGTTCGGAACGGCCCGTGGTTTCGATGACCATGGGGACGAGGGACATGAAAACCTCTCTGTGAGTTAAACCGTATAAATTCGACGCCGCCGCGACGGGAGAACCGCCGCGGCGTACGTCAAAAGCGGACGACGAAGCGTCGCCGGAAAGGTGCGTGAAACATCTGCACCATGGTGCAGACATCGCTCGCTTTAGTTGTTTTCTTCAGTCTTTTCAGCAGCCTTTGGCTCCACTTCCTTCACCTGGGCCTTGGCGTAGATGGCGTCCATGGCCTTGTCGGCCAGGATGCGGTCACGCAGGGTGAAGATCATGCCGCTCTTTTCATAGGCTTCGCGAACCTGCTTGAAGTCTTCGCCGCTGCGCATGCACAGCTGGTAGAGCTGGGCATTGACTTCCTGCTCGTTCACGTCCAGGCCTTCCTTCTTGGCGATGGCCAGCAGCAGCACCTGCATGCGGGTGATCTCTTCGGCCTGGGGCTGGACTTCCTTCAGCAGTTCTTCTTCGGTCTTGCCCAGGGAATCCAGGCTCTTGCCCTGGCGTTCCATGCGGGCGCGCATGTCGGCCAGCAGGGTGCGGGCCTGCACGTCCACCATGCTGGGCGGCAGTTCGAATTCCACCATCTTCACCAGCTTGTCCAGCATGGACTTCTGGGCGGAACCCTTGTTCAGGTTGTAGCGGCTGGAGCGGTAGCTTTCGCGGATGCCGGCCTTGAGCTTTTCCACGTTTTCCACGCCCACGGCCTTGGCCAGTTCGTCATCCACGGCGGGCAGCTGACGTTCCTTGATGGCATGCACCTTGACCTTCATGGTCACGGTCTTGCCGGCCAGGTCCTTGGCCAGGAAATCTTCGGGGAAGGTGATGTCGCCTTCGGCTTCGCAACCCAGCTTGATGGTCTTGACCAGGTTTTCGAAATCTTCCAGGGCCTGCTTTTCGCCCAGGGCCAGATCGAAGCCGTCAGCCTTGATGCCTTCCAGGGGCTGACCGTTTTCGTAGGCGCAGAAGTCGATGTTGGCCACCTGGCCGTCCACGGCCGGGCCGTCGCCGTCCACGGGCACCAGCTTGGCGCGGTCGCGGCGGATGCGTTCCACCACTTCTTCCACTTCAGCGTCGTCCACGATGGTCTTTTCCTGCTCCACTTCCATGCCTTCGTAGGGGGGCAGATCGAAGGTGGGCAGCACTTCGAACTCGATGCTGTAGTTCATGCCCTTGCCGCGTTCCATGACAGGCTCGCCGTCCACCATGTTGATACCGGAGACGGGGGTCACGTCCAGCTTGGACATCACCTCATTGATGTGCACGTTGACGAGGTCCTGACGGGCCTCTTCATAGATGCGGTCGCGGAAACGCTGTTCGATGACGGAAGCGGGCACCTTGCCCTTGCGGAAACCGTCAAGCTGCACAGACGTCTTGTACAGGGCGACAGCGCCCATGATGGCGGCTTCCACTTCCTTGGGATCAGTGGTGATGGCAACCTTTTTCTTGACCGGGGACAAATCTTCAACAGTATATTCCACGAGGCGCTCCTTTAACGAAAAGTCTCTTTTTTCCGCCGCGCCCCGGGGATGCCCCGAAGACGACCGCGACCTGGGCCGCACGGCAGTTCTCTGAATGATGATGCGGTGCAGAACACGCATCATCCGGCATGGCGAGCGACTCGCCAGCCACGACAATCGCTTCTCATAGCCCAAAGAAGGGCGGATTTCAAGCGGCTGGGCGCCGGTCTCCCGGCAGATCTCTGCCGTCAGAGATAAGCACGGAAGCGTGCCGGTCAAGATGAAAAGCCTTCCTTTGGCGAAACGGTGAAGAAGGCAGCAGGAGGCGCTCAGGTACAGACAGAAAGAGGTGAAGGAACAGGGCCGCGGTCTGATGCGGTATGGCCCGTGATGCCACGGCAAGAAGGGATGGACGGACGATACCCCTTGGCCGGCTCGCCGCAGGCCGGACGGGGAAGGAACATGCAGCATCATGGAAGAGAGGAGCGCTGCTGCGCGCTACCGTGGCGGGATGGAGCTGCGCTGGCTTCCTCTGCGCCGGATAAGGAAAGAGGCTTCCTGCACAGCAGCCCTCAAAACAAAGACGTCCCACAGCCATGCCGGGGACGTCCTTGCAAATTCTGGTGCGAGAGACGGGACTTGAACCCGTATGGATAAACCGCTGGATTCTAAGTCCAGTGCGTCTACCAATTCCGCCACTCTCGCAAAGATAATTTTTATACCACAGACAGCACTTTCCCGCAAGCCTCGGCCAGCCCTCCCCTCAGTGCCGGACAGCAGGAAAAAAGGGAAACGGCAACAGTCCCGGAGGGGCCCGATCTTGCCGCCTGGCGAACTGCCGGGAGGCCTCTCTTCCGGGATGCTTTCCTCCCACTGCAATACATGCGGAGAGGATGGGAGGCGTGGAGGAAAGAGAGAGCTTGGGAAATGAGAAAGGGAGAGTCTTCTCCCCGGATCTCCCCTCCCCCGCTAGCGCAGCAGCAGCCGCTTGCCGTCGGGACGCGCCTCCAGCACTTCACCGATCTCCACGGCCATCTCGCCCCTGGCCTCCAGCCAGTCACGCACCGTGGCCAGCTCTTCACCCGGCACGGCCAGCACGATACCGCCCGAGGTCTGGGCATCGAATACGATGCTTTCCACTGCCTCATCCACCGAAGACGCCACGTCCACGGCAGGAGCGCAGTGGGTGCGGTTGAGATGGCTGCCCGCCGGGATGAGGCCCATGCGGGCATACTCCAGAGCGTGGGGCAGCAGCGGCAGGGCTTCCGTCTGCAATGATACGCAGACACCCGAGGCCTGCGCCATCTCCAGCAGATGCCCGCCCAGCCCAAAACCGGTGATGTCCGTGGCGGCCGGGATGCGGAAGTGGGCGATGGCCTCCCCGGGGATACGGTTGAGACGTCCGCACCAGCGCTGCAGCAGCGCTTCGCTTTCCTCATGATCGTCCCAGCGTGCCTTGACACCTGTAGCCAGGATGCCCGTGCCCAGCGGCTTGGTCAGCAGCAGACGCAGGCCCGGCCGCAGCTTGTCATTGGCGGCCACATGATCGGGATCGATGATGCCGGTCACGGCCATGCCGTACTTGAGTTCGTCATCCTGCACCGTATGCCCGCCGGCCAGCACGGCCCCGGCTTCTTCCAGGGCATCCATGCCGCCGCGCAGGATATTGGCCAGGATGTTCTCCGGGTCGTTCTCGGTCAGGCAGGTGGGGAAAAACGCCACGTTCATGGCACACCAGGGCTGCCCGCCCAGTGCGTAGACATCCGACAGGGCATTGCAGGCCGCAATGCGGCCGAACCAGAAGGCATCGTTGACGATGGGCGCCAGGATGTCCACGGTCTGCACGATGGCCTTGCCCGCCGGCATGCGCACGACCACGGCATCCTCGTTGCGGGCACGCCCGGCGATGACGCGCTGCTCCAGATCCGACGATCCACGGGGCACGAGGCCCCGCAAAAGCTGCTCCAGGGCCCCTGGAGCCATTTTTGCCGCTCAGCCGGCGGCCCGGGCCTTTTCCAGCAACTTCATGATGAACCTCGCTTTGTTGAAAAATGAAAGGATGCCGCACAGGCACAGGCCGTCCATGCCATGAAAGCCCCCCTGCTGGCAAGTCATGACAGAGAAGGGACGACAAAGGTCAGTGGATGGCTGCTTGATAGTATTGAGGGGGCGAGGGGAACTTTTCCTTGCGCCCAAAAGCTTCCCCTCGCCCCCTCAAACTCCTCCCCCACTCCCCTCAAAACGCGCTCATAAAAAACCCAGAAAGACGTGAGGGAGAGATATTCCACCAGGCTGTCCTCCTCTATGGATCTGCCGGCTGCCTCCGGCGTGAGAACCAGGAAGGACAAGGGAACGGGAACGCCTGCAGCGTATGTAAAAAAGGGATAGGGGCTGTCGGTCAGTACAGGCATGTGAGTGCAGAGGCTGCGTTGTCGTGGAGCGCCAAACTTTCCGGACAGCGTGTAGGAATGCAGGCTCCGGGCTGATGCACGGCCGTACGGAGGCGCCGAAAGGGATGGGGATTCCCTCGTCTTGCCGCATATCGGCCGGGCTCCCGGCATGCATACGGAAAGGGGGCCCCCGAAGGGCAGCAAGCCCCCTGCAGGAGGACGTCTTCCTCCCCTGCCAGGCTATTCCCCAAAACGCAAAAAGGCCCCCTTGCGGGGGCCCTTGTATCCTTTTCCCTCGTCCGGCCGGAACCGGACACGGTCATCGGAACTACTCGGCGCTTTCAGCCTTGGCGGGAGCTTCCGTCTTGGCTTCGGGCAGGCGGGTCAGTTCGATGATGGCCATGGGAGCGTTATCGCCCTTGCGGGGCATGGCCAGCTTCATCACGCGGGTGTAACCACCAGGCACACCGGCGAACTGGGGACCAATTTCGTCAAACAGGCGCTTAACCAGAGCGTAGTCGCACAGCACGCGGTAAGCCAGACGGCGGGCGTGCAGGTCGTTGCGCTTGGCCAGGGAGATCAGCGGCTCGACAACGCCGCGGAGTTCCTTGGCTTTCACTTCGGTGGTGCGGATGCGGCCGTGGATAAGCAGCGCCTTGGCGAGATTGTGCAACAGGGCCTTACGGTGCGCAGGCGTCCGCGAAAGTTTTTTGCCGGAATTGCTATGCCTCATTTTGCTGCTTCCTTTTCCAGTCCTGATATTTCTTTTCGAAACCGTCAACCTTCATGCCGAAATCAAGGCCCATGTCGTGCAGGACTTCCTTGATCTCGTCCAGAGATTTACGGCCGAAGTTCTTGGTTTTGAGCATTTCAGCCTCGGAACGCTGCACCAGTTCGCCCACCAGCGCGATGTTGGCACTGCGCAGGCAGTTGGTGGCGCGCACCGAAAGCTCGAGATCGTCGATGCTCTTGAAGAGATGCTCGTTGGTCTCGCCGCTGTCGCTGCTGCCGTGACGCATGTCACCGGACACACGTTCATCGAAGTTGATGAACACCGAGATCTGATCCTTGATGATCTTGGCGCTGTACGCGATGGCATCTTCAGGGGTCAGCGAGCCGTCGGTCCACACTTCGAGAATCAGGCGGTCGTAGTTGGTCATCTGACCCACACGAGCCTGTTCCACAGCGTAGGCGACCTTGCGAACCGGCGAGAAGGAGGAGTCCAGCTTAATCAAACCGATTTCATCGGCCAGACCTTCGTGCATGTCGGCAGGCACATAGCCCTTGCCCATGCGCACTTCAAATTCCATCTCCAGCACCACGTCCTCGGTGAGGGTGGCGATGTGCTGTTCAGGATTGAGCACGGTCACATGCTGATTGGCCTGAATCTGGGCGGCCGTAACAGGCCCTTTGCTGTCAACGCGAAGCGTCAGGCGCTGCGGTTCGTCCGTGTCCATGCGCAGACGCACCTGCTTGATGTTCAGCACCACGTCGGTCACGTCTTCGAGGACGCCGTGGATGGTGGTGAACTCATGCTGCACGCCGGTAATCTTCACAGACACAAAGGCAGCACCCTGCAGGGAGGCAAGCAGCACACGACGCATGGCATTGCCGATGGTGGTGCCGTAACCTCTCTCCAGCGGTTCGCAAACAAACTTGCCGTGCGTGCTGCTGGCCGTGTCTTCGTCGCGCAGGATCTGGTCGGGCTTGACGAGCTCGTTCCAGTTGCGCGCATTGATAAGGCGTTCGCCCTGTTTGATAAGCATGAAGCCCCCGCTTATTTCGAGTAAAGTTCAACGATCAGCTGTTCATTGACCGGGAACTGGATGTCGTCACGCTGCGGCAGAGCCTTCACGGTGCCCTTGAAAGCGGCGCCGTCGGCTTCCAGCCAGGCGGGGCAACCGCGGCGGGCGATGACTTCCTGGGCTTCGGCCAGAACGGGGATCTTGCGGTTCTTTTCGGGCACTTCGATGGTATCGCCCACGCGCACCTGCAGCGAGGGGATGGTCACCTTGTGGCCATTGAGGGTGAAGATGCCGTGACGCACCAGCTGACGGGCCTGGTTACGGGAGTTGGCGAAACCGAGACGGTACACCACGTTGTCCAGGCGGCGTTCCAGGATCACCAGCAGGTTGGTACCGGTGACGCCCTTCTGCATTTCAGCCTTTTCGAAGTATCCGCGGAACTGCTTTTCCAGGATACCGTAGCTGCGGCGGGTCTTCTGCTTCTCGCGCAGCTGGACAGCGTATTCGCTGACTTTCTTACGCGCACGGCCGTGCTGGCCAGGAGCGTAGGGACGGCGATCATAAGCGCACTTGTCGGTAAAGCAGCGGTCGCCCTTCAGGAAGAGCTTGCAGCCCTCGCGACGGCAAATGCGGCATTTGGCTTCAGTATATTTGGCCATTTGAAGAATCCTCTTGCGTTGATTACCACTGCCTCTCGGGCAGCCAACTACACGCGACGGCGCTTAGGCGGCCGGCAACCATTGTGGGGGATGGGCGTAACGTCGCGGATGAAAGCAACCCGGAAGCCAACAGCGGCAATGGCGCGCATGGCGGCTTCACGACCGGAGCCGGGGCCCTTCACATACACACCCACGGTGCGCATGCCGTTGTCCTGAGCCTTGCGGGCGGCAGTTTCGGCAGCAACCTGGGCAGCGAAGGGGGTGGACTTGCGGGAACCCTTGAAACCGCTCTGGCCGGAAGAGGCCCAGCTGATGGCGTTGCCGCGAGTGTCCGTAAAGGTGATGATGGTATTGTTGAACGAAGCCTGGATGTGGGCAATGCCCACGGGCACGTTCTTCTTTTCTCTTTTCTTGACCACTTTCTTGGGTCTGGCCATGATATTACCTCAATCTGGCTAAATTCGCGTGAAAAGGAATGCGCCCTACTTCTTCTTGCCCACCACACCGCGACGGGGACCCTTGCGGGTACGCGCATTGGTGTGGGTGCGCTGACCGTGCACGGGCAGGCCGCGACGGTGACGCAGGCCACGGAAGCAGCCGATGTCCATGAGGCGCTTGATATTGGTAGAGATCTCGCGACGGAGGTCGCCTTCCACCTTGTAGTTCTGTTCGAGTTCCTTACGGATCTCGTTCACTTCGTCGGCGGAAAGATCATCAATGTTGCGCTCCCAGTTCACACCGGTGGTGCTCAGGATCTGCAGGGCCGTAGCACGGCCGATGCCATAGATATAGGTGAGCGCAATGTCCACACGTTTGCCACGAGGCAAATCAACACCTGCAATTCTCGCCACAGTACGTCTCCTGCCCTAGCCCTGGCGCTGCTTGTGCCGGGGGTTTTCGCAGATAACTCGAAGAACACCCTTGCGCCGGATCACCTTGCACTTGGGGCATATTTTTTTGACGGAAGGTCTGACTTTCATGATTCGTCTCCAATGAGTGGCAAAGCCATCCGGCTTTGCGTGACCAAGGTTTGCCGCTGCCGGAAGCACAACACAAACCCGGTCAATACGGCTGCTCACCGCTCATTAGCAGCGGGAACAGAAACCTTTATCCATCTTTACCTGCTCTGTCAACAACCAATTGTCGTCCGGTTCAGGCCGCGGTCCGAAATGCTCAGGATCCGGGGCCCGTCCGGCGTAATGGCTACACTGTGTTCAAAATGCGCAGCCAGGCGGCGGTCGCGTGTCACAGCAGTCCATTTGTCTTCCAGAACGTCCACCTCGTAGCTGCCGGCGGTGACCATGGGCTCAATGGCGATGACCATGCCGTTACGCAGGGTCAGCCCGCGGCCACCGGGGTGATAGTTGGGGACTTCCGGCTTTTCGTGCATCTTGGCGCCAACTCCGTGGCCCACATACTGACGCACGACATTGAAACCGGCGGCTTCCACATAGTTCTGCACGGCCATACCGATGGCATAGACATCGTTACCGGCACGCGCCTGCTCGATGCCGACATAGAGGCTCTCCTCCGTGACGCGCATGAGCTTGCAGGCTTCCTCGCTCACCTTGCCCACAGGGAAGGTGCGCGCAGCGTCGCCCACAAAACCTTCAAAGACCACGCCCATGTCGACGCTGACGATGTCCCCTTCCTCAAGCAGCCGCGGGGAGGGGAAACCGTGGACCACCTGCTCGTTGACCGAGCAGCATGTGGCGTAGGGGTAGCCGTAATAGCCCAAAAAGGCCGGTTTCACTTTATAATCGGCGCACATGTCGCGCGCCAGTTCTTCAAAGCGCATGGTCGTTTCGCCCGGCTTCACGATGTCGCCGATGGCATCCAGGATGTTGGCCACCATACGGTTGGCCTCGCGCAGGCAAGCGATCTCCCGCTCATTTTTGATGAATGCGCCTTGATACTTCTTCATGACTTTCCAGCTCTCTTTGCCAGAATTACATGCGGCCGCCCTTGCGGGCCGCCTTGTTCATCAACCCCTGGTACTGGGTTGAGATCATGTGGGACTCGACCTGATTCATGAAGTCCATGGCCACGCCGACAAGGATCAGCAGGCTGGTACCACCGAAGTAGAACGGCACGTTGAACTTGGCGATCATGAGCATGGGCAGCAGGGAAATGGCCGAGATGTACACCGCGCCGCTCAGGGTCAGACGCGAGAGTACGGTGTCGATGTATTCCTGGGTGCGTTCGCCGGGACGGATGCCGGGGACGAAGCCGCCGTTCTTCTTCAGGTTCTCGGCCATATCCTTCGGGTCGATGATGATGGCCGTGTAGAAGTAGCAGAAGAAGAAGATCAGGACAACATAGAGCACATTGTACAGGACGCCGTGCGGAGCAAAGAAGTCCGTGACCATCCTGACGTATTCATTGGTGGAGAACTGGCCCACCGTGGCCGGGAACAGCAGCAGCGACGAGGCGAAAATGGGCGGGATGACGCCCGCCGTATTGACGCGCAGGGGCAGGTGCGTGTTCTGGCCGCCAAACATCTTACGTCCGATCTGGCGCTTGGCGTAGCTGATGGGGATACGGCGCTGGGCACGCTCCACGAACACGATGGCCGTCAGCACGGCGGCCATGAGCAGCACGATGATGACCGCGAGGAAGATGCTCATGCTGCCGGACTTGATGAGGTCCATGGACTGCATGATGCCGCGCGGGATGCCCACCACGATACCGCAGAAGATGATCAGGGAGATGCCGTTGCCGATACCGCGTTCAGTGATCTGCTCACCCAGCCACATGACGAGCATGGAACCGGCCGTGAAGGTGGCCATGGTCACCATGCGGAAATGCCAGCCCGCATTGAGCACGATGGGCGTGCCGTCGGGGCTGGTCATGGATTCGAGCCCGATGGAGATGAACAGGCCCTGCACCAGGGTGATCAGCACGGTCAGGTAACGGGTGTACTGGGTTATCTTGCGGCGTCCGGCCTGGCCTTCTTCCTTGGCCATGCGCTTGATGTCGGGGCTCACCACCTGCAAAAGCTGCATGATGATGGACGCCGAGATGTAGGGCATGACACCCAGAGCGAAGACGGACACGTTGGACAGGCCGCCACCGGAGAACATGTCGAACATGTCGAACAACGTTCCCGACAGGCTTTTGAAGTACGCGGCCAGGGCCGCGGCATCCACACCGGGGATGGGCACATGCACACCGATTCTGTAGCAGCACAGAAGGAGGAAGGTCCAGCCCAGGCGCTTGGCCAGAGAAGATTGTCCGAGGGGATTAACCGATGCTGATGCCATGAATCACTCGTTACCTTTTACGCTGTAAGGGACGCATATGCGCGGGAGCGTCTTTACCCCGCGCCCATTCCGGCGCGGGGTCAAAGACATCCGCCTGCCGTTACCGGCATGGCGCATAATTACTCAGCCGCTTGCGCAGCTTCAAGTTCGGTGGCTTCGCCGCCGGCGTTGCGGATCTTTTCCGCAGCGGCCTGGCTGAACTTGTGAGCTTCCACCTTGATGGCCGACTTCACTTCGCCGCGGGAAAGCACTTTCACGGGCGCGCCCAGACGGGCCAGGCCGCGGGCGTAGATGTCGTCCAGGGTGATCTCGCTCTTGCCTTCAAAGGCTTCCTGCAGACGGTCCAGATTGATCACGTCGTAGGTCACCTTGAAGGGGAAGTTCTTGAAGCCGTGCTTGGGAAGACGACGCTGCAGGGGCATCTGGCCGCCTTCGAAACCGGGACGCACACCGCCGCCGGCACGGGCGTTCTGACCCTTGTTACCCTTGCCAGCGGTGCAGCCCAGGCCGGAACCGGAACCACGGCCCACACGACGGCGGGTTTTGCGCTCTTCCGGGAAGGGAAAGAGATTGTGCAGTTGCATGATATATACTCCTCCTGCGGCCGTGGACTAGTCCACCAGGGCCACAAGGTGCGAAACTTTGGCGATGATGCCCCGGATGGCCGGGGTGTCCTTGAACGACTTGACCTGTTCGCGACGCTTGAGGCCAAGGGAGTCCAGCAGCTTGCGCTGGGCCGGCGTGGTGCCGATGCGAGAACGCACGAGTTTGACCGTAATTTCAGCCATGACTTACTTCCTCGGGGCTTCGAGCTTCTTGCCACGCAGCTCGGACACTTCGTCAGCGCTGCGCAGGGAGATCAGGCCCTGCATGGTGGCACGCAGCACGTTATGGGGGTTGTTGGTGCCGATGGCCTTGGCCAGGACGTCACGCACGCCCACGGCTTCCATGACGGCACGCACGGCACCACCGGCGATGATACCGGTACCTTCGGAGGCGGGCTTCAGCATGACGCGACCAGCGCCGAAGCGGCCCAGCACTTCGTAAGGCAGGGTGCCTTCCACCAGAGGAATCTGCACGCGGTTCTTGCGAGCGCGTTCAGTGGCCTTGCGCAGGGCTTCGGGCACTTCCTGGGCCTTGCCCAGGCCGTAGCCCACGCCACCCTTGCCGTCGCCCACCACCACAAGGGCGCTGAAGCTGAAACGGCGACCGCCCTTGACCACCTTGGCCACGCGGTTCAGGGAGACGATCTTTTCGATTTCGCCCAATTCGTTCTGTTTGGTTTCGGTATTTTCCTGACGCATATTAGAACTCCAGGCCGCCTTCGCGGGCGCCGTCGGCCACGGCTTTCACGCGACCGTGATAAAGGTACCCGTTGCGATCAAACACCACCTGGGTGATGTTCTTTTCCTTGGCAAGACGGGCGATTTCCATGCCCACCTTCTCGGCGCCGGCCAGGTTGCAATGCATACCGGCTTCGGTCTTGGCCAGGCTGAGGGTGGAGGCGGCGACCAGGGTGGCGCCTTCCTGATCGTTCACGATCTGGGCGTAGATGTGCATGTTGGAGCGGTACACCACCAGACGGGGACGTTCGGCGGTACCCTGCACCTTTTTACGAATGCGGACCTTGCGGCGCTGACGGGATTCATTCTTGGTAAGCTTCATGACGCAATCCCTACCTACTTCTTGCCGCCGGACTTACCGACCTTGCGGCGGATGGTCTCGGTGGTATACTTGATACCCTTGCCCTTGTAGGGTTCGGGCTTGCGGATGCGACGGATCTTGGCGGCCATTTCGCCCACCAGTTCCTTGTCGGCGCCGCTGATGGTCAGGATCTGACCTTCGGCCTTGGCCTGGATGCCTTCGGGCAGTTCCACCAGCACGGGGTGGGAGAAGCCCACGGACAGTTCCACCAGGTTGCCCTTGACGGCAACGCGGTAGCCCACGCCGATCACTTCCAGGGACTTGGAGAAGCCCTTGGTCACGCCTTCGATGCAGTTGGCGAGCAGGGTGCGGCGCAGACCGTGCTGAGCACGGCTGTGACGGTCGTCTTCCACGCGGGTCAGGGTCAGCACACCGTCGGTGAGGTCATAATTCAGCAGGCTGCACACAGGGGTATGCAGCGTACCCTTGGGGCCCTTCACTTCCACAACATCCGTTCCGATCTTGACTTCAACGCCAGCGGGAACGGTAATGGGCTGTTTGCCGATACGAGACATGGTGCACCCCTACCAGATTTCACACAGAAGTTCGCCGCCCACCTTCTTTTCATGGGCGGTCATGCCGTCCAGCACACCGCTGGACGTGGACAGAATGCAAATGCCGAGGCCGTTCTGCACCTTGGGGATCTGGTGAGCGCCCACATACACGCGGCGACCGGGGGTGCTGACGCGCTTCAGGCCGGAGATGACGGCCTTGCCCTTCTGGTACTTCAGCGTGATGGTAATGTTGCGGTCGTCGATAGCCACGTCTTCGACGTAACCTTCCTGCTTGAGGATGGCGGCTAAGGCTTCTTTCATCTTCGAGCGCGGCACATTCACTTCCTTGTGCAGGGCCAAATGTGCGTTGCGGATACGGGTCAGCATATCCGCAATAGGATCTGTCAACATCGATAGCTCCTAAGGTTGGTTTCGTGAGGGGTTAGCGGCCCCATGCCGCCACTTCCCGCACACAATCGAAAGTCCATATCCCAAGCCGGAGCAAAAGGCAATGTTTTTTTTGCTCACGGCCTGAAAATCCGCTCTTTCCAGGGCGTTCCCGAGTCATGCCGGCGCCGGTCCTGCCGGGGCATCCCGGCCTGCATGCGAGGGACCAGGCACCGGATCGCCGCACCATGAATGAAAACGGAGCTGCTCCACTGCAGGAGTCCCGCCCGTCTCCGGTGCGACCCGCGCCGCATGGCCGGCTCCACCGGACTTTCCGGCATGGTACGGCGTACGGCGCGCAGGGGCAGATAGCCCATCTGTCATCGGGAAGCAAGCAAAATTTGCAAAAGGAAGGAGCCCGGCCGGGTGCAGAACGTATCCCGAAAGAGGATACGTCCCTCCCCGGAAGCCGGAAACCATGTAAGACTGCGCCCCCGGATGCGGACAAGGAACCTTCCTGCCCCGGGCCGCCCGCCGGATGCAGGAAGCGCCGGGGCACAGCCCCCTCTCCCCTGCCCTTCTCCGGAAACGGAAAGAGGGACCCCTTTCGGAGTCCCTCCATCTTTCAGATCAGTCCGGGATGCGGATTACCAGCTGGATTTACGCACACCGGGCAGTTCGCCGCGCAGGGCCATGTTGCGGAAGCAGATACGGCAGATGCCGAACTGGCGCATGAAGGCCCGGGGACGCCCGCAGATGGGGCAACGATTGTAGGCGCGGGAGCTGAACTTGGGCTTACGGGAAGCCTTCACTTCAAGAGCGGTACGGGACATAGCTCTACTCCTACTTGCGGAACGGCATGCCCAGCTGGTCCAGAAGGAACTTGCCTTCCTTGTCCGTGGTCGCCGAGGTGACAATGGTGATGTTCATGCCCTTGGGGTTTTCCACACGGTCAGCTTCCATTTCGGGGAAGATGGTGTGTTCCTTGATGCCCAGGGTAAAGTTGCCGCGACCATCAAAACCACGGTCCGGGATACCGCGGAAGTCACGCACGCGGGGCAGGGCAAAGTTCATCAGCTTGTCCAGGAAGTCCCACATACGATCCTTGCGCAGGGTGACGCGAGCCCCGATGGGCATGCCTTCACGCAGCTTGAAGGAAGCGATGGACTTCTTGGCGCGGGTAACCACGGCCTTCTGTCCGGCGATGGCGGTCAGTTCCGCCACGGCTTCTTCCATCAGCTTGTTGTTCTGGCTGGCGGCGCCGAGACCGATGTTCAGAGAGATCTTCTCGATGCCGGGCAGTTGCATGGAGGAGGAGTAGTTGAACTCCTTCTGCAGTACCGGAACCACTTTCTCTCTATAAATCTTTTCAAGGCGTGTCATCGTATCACCTTATTCCATAACTTCGTTGCACTTCTTGCAGAAGCGCACTTTTTTCTGCTTGCCTTCGGACTCAATGTACTTGTAGCCCACCTTGGTCGGCTTGGCGCAAGCGGAGCACACCACCATCACGTTGGACACGTGGATGGGCATTTCCTTTTCCACGATGCCACCGGGCTGCTGGGCATAGGGGTTGGGGCGCATGTGGCGCTTGGCCACGTTGACCTTTTCCACCAGCACGCGGTCCTTCTTGGGAAGAACCTTGAGCACCTTGCCGATCTTGCCCGCGTCCTTGCCGGTGATGACCATCACCTTGTCGTCCTTGCGGATGCGATACGTTTTCATAGTCATCTCCTACAGCACTTCGGGGGCAAGAGAAATGATCTTCATGAAGTTGGCGGCGCGCAGCTCACGAGCGACGGGTCCGAAGATACGGGTACCCACGGGTTCGCCCTGGTTGGAGAGCAGGACAGCGGCGTTGCCGTCGAACTTGATGTAGGAGCCGTCCATGCGACGCACTTCCTTGGCAGTGCGCACGATAACGGCCTTCATGACGTCGCCTTTCTTGACCTTGCTGTGGGGCATGGCTTCCTTGACGGACACGACGATGATGTCGCCCACGGAAGCGTAACGGCGGTGGGAACCACCGAGCACCTTGATGCAGGCCACCTTTTTGGCGCCGCTGTTGTCGGCCACCTGAAGAGTCGATTCTACCTGGATCATGGTTCTACCCTACACAGCCTTTTCGATGATGGAGACCAGATGCCAGCGCTTGTTGCGCGACATGGGGCGGAACTCCACGATTTTAACCTTATCGCCCATGCCGCATTCGTTCATGGGATCATGAGCCGTGAACTTTTTGCGGCGCCTCACATACTTCTTGAGCAGAGGATGCTTCACCAGCGTTTCAACGCGCACGACGATGGTCTTGTCGTTCTTGTCGCTGACAACGATACCGGTGAGGGTTCTGCCCTTGCGATTTTCCAGAGCTTGCATGGTTCAGCCCCTCTATTCCTTTTCAGTCAAAACGGTGGAAATGCGAGCCACCTGACGGCGCATGGCCTTGAGCTCGGAAGTCTTTTCAAGCTGCGCGGTGGCATGCTTGAAACGGGCCGTCATGAGTTCTTCGCGCTGTTCGGCCAGCTTGGCACGCAGCTCTTCGACGCTCATGTCGCGCAGCTCGGCGGCAGTGGCCATGGCGGCTTTTTCGTTCTTCTTGGCAGCCATACTACAGGCCCTCCCTCACCACGATGATGGTCTTCACGGGCAGCTTGTGGGCGGCGCGGGTCAGAGCCTCGCGAGCCAGGTCAAGGCTGACGCCCTTGATTTCGTACAGCACGCGGCCGGGCTTGACCGGAGCGCACCAGCCCACCGGAGCACCCTTACCGGAACCCTGACGGGTTTCAAGAGGCTTGGCGGTCACGGGGCGGTCGGGGAACACGCGGATCCAGACCTTACCGCCACGCTTGATGTGACGCATCATGGCGATACGGGCGGCTTCAATCTGCTGGCTGGACAACTGACCGTGCTGCACGGCCTTCAGGCCAATATCGCCAAAGGCGATGGAGGCGCCGCGGCTAGCCAGGCCACGCAGGCGGCCCTTCTGCCATTTACGGAATTTAACTTTCTTAGGCGCGAGCATTACTGATCAACCTCTTTGTCAAGGATTTCACCCTTGTAGATCCACACCTTGACACCGATGATGCCGTAGGTGGTGTGCGCTTCGGCAAAACCGTAGTCGATGTCGGCGCGCAGGGTCTGCAACGGCACGCGACCGTCACGGTACCATTCGGTACGGGCGATTTCAGCGCCCGCCAGACGACCGGAGCAGGTCACCTTGATGCCTTCGCCACCGAACTTGCGGGCCATGGACACCGTGCGCTTCATGGCGCGACGGAAGGCCACGCGGCGTTCCAGCTGCTGGGCGATGTTTTCGGCCACGAGCTGGGCTTCCACTTCGGGACGACGGATTTCATTCACTTCCAGCGAGAACTCACGGCCAAACTTCTGGCGGAGGTCGCCGCGCAGCTTTTCGATTTCCACGCCCTTGCGGCCGATGACGATACCGGGACGGGCAGTGGACAGGATCAGACGGATCTTGCCACCGGCGCGTTCGATTTCGATCTTGGCCAGCCCCGCATGATACAGGAGCTTCTTCACATAGGCGCGAATCTTGCTGTCTTCAAACACAAAGGCAGGGTAGTCCTTCTTGCTGAACCAGCGGGACTGCCAGTTCTTGTTGTACCCCAGCCGGAAGCCAAACGGATGAACTTTCTGACCCATAGCCTATTCCTGCCCTTCTGCGAGTATAACGGTAACGTGGCTGGTACGCTTGTGAATCTTGGTGGCACGGCCCTGGGCGCGGGGCATGAAGCGCTTCCAGGTGGGGCCTTCGTTCACGATGACTTCCTTGATGACCATGGCGTCCACGTTCACGCCACCCAGCTGGGAGGCATTGGCCACGGCGCTCTTGAGCACATTCAGCAGCACGCCGGCGGGCTTGTTGGGGGTGAAGCGCAGAATGTTCATGGCTTCTTCTACACCCTTGCCCTGCACGTTCTTGGCCACAAGGCGGGTCTTGCGGGGCGACACGCGCTGGAATTTCGCGATAGCTTTGGATTCCATATCTCTACCCTACTTCTTGCCGGCCTTGGCCTTCTTGTCAGCGGCGTGGCCGTGGAAGGTACGGGTGGGCGAGAATTCGCCCAGCTTGTGACCCACCATGTTTTCGGTCACGAACACCGGCACAAACTTTTTGCCATTGTGCACCGCAAAGGTCAGACCCACCATTTCGGGCAGGATGGTCGAGCGGCGCGACCAGGTCTTCACCACGCGATGGTCATTGGAGGCCACCGCAGCGTCAACCTTCTTCATCAGGTGGCCGTCGATGAACGGCCCTTTCTTCAAAGATCTGGGCATCTGCTACTCCTACTTCTGGCCGCGGCGCTTAATGATAAGGCGCGAAGAAGCCTTGTTCTTGTCGCGGGTCTTGAAGCCCTTGGCAGGCATACCCCAGGGCGACACGGGATGACGACCACCGGAGCTGCGGCCTTCGCCACCGCCCAGGGGATGGTCGATGGGGTTCATGGCCACACCGCGGACCTGAGGACGGCGACCCAGCCAGCGGTTGCGGCCGGCCTTGCCCAGGGAGATGTTTTCGTGCTGGATGTTGCCCACCTGGCCCACAGTGGCCACGCAGGAAGCCAGCACCTTGCGCACTTCGCCGGAGGGCAGACGCAGCAGGGCGTACTTGCCTTCCTTGGCCACGAGCTGGGCGTAGGTGCCAGCGGCGCGGCAGAGCTGGCCACCCTTGCCGGGGTACAGCTCGACGTTGTGGATCACGGTACCCACCGGGATGCGGGACATCTGCATGGCGTTGCCGGGCTTGATGTCGGCACCTTCACCGGCCAGCACCACGTCGCCCTGCTTCAGACCCACAGGAGCGATGATGTAGCGCTTTTCGCCGTCCACGTAGTGGAGCAGGGCGATACGGGCGGTACGGTTGGGGTCGTATTCGATGTGCGCAACCTTGGCGGCGATGCCGAACTTGTTACGCTTGAAGTCGATGATGCGGTACAGGCGCTTCACACCGCCGCCACGACGACGGCTGGTCACGCGGCCACGGTTGTTGCGGCCGGCCTTCTTGGTCAGGCCCACGGTGAGCGACTTCTCAGGGGTCGTCCGGGTGATTTCCGCAAAGTCGGAAACCGTCTGGAAACGACGCCCGGCGGAGGTCGGTTTCAGCTTACGGACAGCCATTTTACACTCCCTCGAAGAACTCGATTTTATCGCCCTGGCGCAAGGTCACATAGGCCTTCTTCCAGCCGGGCTTACGGCCCACCACGCGACCCTGGCGTTCCCGATTGGAGGGAGCCTTGCGAACCACGTTGACCGCTTCAACTTTCACATCAAAAGCCTTTTCCACGGCCTGCTTGATTTCAAGCTTGTTGGCGCCGGGATGAACATAGAAAGCCACCTGACGGGACTCATCCTTCAGCAGGGTGGTCTTTTCCGTCAGCAGGGGCTTGATAAGAACCTGGGTGAATTCCATGAGTTGCCCCTCTTATTTTTCAAAGCGGGCCTGCACGGGCGCCACGGCGCCTTCCAGCAGGACCAGCTGCTTGTGGCGGAGGATCTCCAGCACGCTCAGACGATCAGGCGTGGTCAGCGTGATGCCGGGGATGTTGCGGGCGGAGCGGGTCAGGGCTTCGCTTTCCTCGGCGGTCACGATGAGAGCCTTGTTCAGGCCCAGAGTACCGGCCACTTTGGCAAAATGCTTGGTCTTGGCTTCGGGCAGTTCGATGCCCTTGACCACCAGCAGGTTTTCGGCGGCCAGACGGCTCGACAGAGCCATCTTCATGGCCAGGGCGCGCACCTTGCTGTTGACCTTGAAGCTGTAATCGCGGGGCTGGGGGCCAAACACGATGGCGCCGCCACGCCACACGGGCGAACGATTGGAGCCGGAACGGGCGCGACCGGTGCCCTTCTGCTTCCAGGGCTTCACGCCGCCGCCGGAAACGAAGGCGCGGGTCTTGGCCATGTGGGTACCGGCGCGCTTGGCGGCCATCTGGGCACGCACCACGAGGTTGAGGATCTCGGGACGAGCCTCAACTTCAAACACGTCGGCGGAAAGCGTCAGTTCGCCGCATTCCTGCTTGTTCTGGTCATAAACTTTCACGGTAGCCATTGTTGTGCTTCCTCTACTGCTTGCGGATCAGCACCAGCCCGTTCTTGGGGCCGGGCACGGAACCCTTGACCAGGATGACGTTGTCGGCGGGACGAACGTCAACGATCACAAGGCCCATTTCCGTCACGGTTTCGTTGCCCCAATGGCCAGCCATCTTACGGCCCTTGAACACGTGGCCGGGGAAGGTGTTGTTACCGATGGAGCCGTTGTTACGGTGCACTTTTTCGCAACCGTGCGTATCCTTGGAACCGGCGAAGTTCCAACGGCGCATACGGCCCTGGTAGCCCTTACCGATGCTCTTGGCGGTCACTTTGACCTTGTCGCCGGTAGCAAACATTTCCACGGTCAGTTCCTGACCGGGTTCCATTTCAGGGGCGTTTTCCAGGCGGATTTCACGCAGTTCGCGGTACAGGCCGGTGCCGGCCTTGGCGAAGTGGCCCTTCATGGCCTTGCTGACGTGCTTTTCCTTGTCTTCGGTCAGCGCGATCTGCAGAGCGTTGTAACCGTCGGTTTCAACGGTCTTCACCTGGGTGACGGGGCAGGGCCCGGCCTGAATCACCGTGACGGGCACAGCGGCGCCGTCACCGGCAAAAATGCGGGTCATACCAAGTTTACGACCCAAAATTCCCATTTTCTCAGCCATGACTGCCTCTCACTAGAGCTTGATTTCAACGTCCACGCCAGCGGGCAGGGAAAGCTTGCCGAGGGCGTCAACGGTCTGCTGCGTGGGTTCAAGGATGTCCATAAGCCGCTTGTGGATGCGCATTTCGAACTGCTCACGGGACTTCTTGTTCACATGCACGGAACGCTGAATGGTGTACTTATGAATATTGGTGGGCAGCGGGATGGGCCCGGCCACACCGGCACCGGTATTGCGCGCCGTATCCACGATTTCCGCAACAGCCTTGTCCAGGATGCGGTAATCGTAGGCTTTGAGCTTGATCCGAATGCGATCACTGCTAACTGTCGTCATTGTTGCCTACTCCGTTTGAAAAATCCTGGCCGGTTGGGTTCGGCGCAGGTTTCTTAACAGCTTTGCGCGGGCCAAAAACCACGGGCCCGAAGGTCGGCCTCACCCGTTGGGGAGACTGGGCAACAACTTGGGGAAGAGAAGCGCTTGAAGCAGCGCACATCACAGAATCTGAAGGAATCAGATATATCGGAAGGTACGGACGCCTGAGCGTGCCTGCATCATCCGTGTGATGCTTCCCGGCGTAGCCCAGGCCTGTCACTGACTGAAGCAGTGACGAGGGTGGTCCCGCAGGGTCACCAAATGGGGGAACATCCCCCCTTACCTTTACAGCCCGGGGTCACCTGATCGCCAGGTGGGATCCGCTGTGTGGGCTGGAACGGCTCGACATTGTCTCGGCATCTGGTAACGCCTGCACATGTCAAAACCCGCCGCGGAGCGACCGCTTTGGGTGCATCAGGACAGACTCAATCTGCCCTTCCCTGCCGTCCAGGGAACAGCCTTGTTGCTCAAGGCGAGGTTCCTTCTATCGGGAATGGGGCGATGCGTCAAGTTTTTTTCACTGCGAGAGGGATTTTTTTTCGCGCTATTGCTGATTTTCCCGTTCCGGCAAGAAAAAAGCGGAGCTCAGGCACGGATAAAGGAGACATGTCATAAAATATATCTTGCCATCCGCCGGAGTGGGGAATTTCTCACAGGCCGAAGCGAAAAAAACACGACCTGTGGCTCCATGAAGCAAAAAAGAAAAAATCCCCAGCGGCATCACGGATCGGGGGCTGCCCCAAACGCCCCTGCCGAAGAGACAAACGGCGTGACGAAAAATTGTTGCTTCGATTGTTGGAGGCCTTCCTCCCGCAAGATCCGGGAGCGGGATGTGACGGCTGCCCAGGATAGCGGGCGAGATCCACAGCCCGGTACAGCGTTTTTTCCCCAAAAAAGCGGGAGGGGACTTTCCCCAGCAGGAAAAGCCCCCTCCCCTCTCGTCTACATCATACTAAAGTCAGCGCTATTTGCCCTGATCCAGGTCGCCCAGCAGGGCGCGGGCATAGTCGGCACCGTTGAAGGGCCGCAAATCTTCGAGCTTTTCGCCCAGGCCCACATAGGTGATGGGCAGCTTTTCCTGCATGGCCACGGCGATGGCCACACCGCCCTTGGCCGTACCGTCCAGCTTGGTGAGGATGAGCTCGTCCACGCCGGCGGCTTCCTTGAAGAGCTTGGCCTGCGAAAGAGCGTTCTGGCCGGTGGTGGCGTCGATGACCAGGATGCAGCGGTGCGGCGCACCTTCATGCTTCTTGCCCAGCACCTGACGGATTTTGGTCAGCTCTTCCATAAGGTTGACCTTGGTCTGCAGGCGGCCGGCGGTATCCACAAAGAGGATGTCCACCTTTTCGGCCAGGGCGCGATCCATGGCTTCGTAGGCCACGGAGGCCGGATCGGAACCGGCGGGGCGGGCATGGAAGAGCGCGCCCACGCGTTCGGCCCAGACCTGCAGCTGCTCGATGGCCGCCGCACGGAAGGTATCGGCCGCGGCGATCATGACCTTTTTGCCCTGCATGCGGGCACGATGGGCCAGCTTGGCGATGGTGGTGGTCTTGCCCACGCCGTTGACGCCGATGAAGAGCACCACTTCGGGCGGGTTCACGGCGCTGATGCGACGCGGCAGACGGAAGATCTCGTCCACTTCGGCCATGAGCAGGCCGCGTACGTCTTCCACGCGGGTCACGTTCTCCTTGCGGGCCCGTTCACGCAGACGCTCCACCAGCTCCAGCGAAGGTTCGTAGCCCAGGTCGGCCATGATGAAGAGCTCTTCCAGTTCTTCCCAGAAACTTTCGTTGAGTTCGCCGTGGCTGCTGAACAGGCTGTCCAGACGGCGGGAGAACTGCTCGCGGGTACGGCTCAGGCCTTCGCTGATCTTGAGGAACAGGCGGCTGCGCTCGTCTTCCTCGTCCTCCATGTCCAGGGCCAGGGTCAGACGATACTGCAACTCGGAGCGGAATTCGTCCAGCTGCACATATTCCATACGCTCCAGCCAGCCACGGAAATCATCCACGAAGGCGTCCACTTCGGCGGCGGGCGCATCCAGCGAACGCAGCAGGAAGCGCAGACGCTTCCAAAGTTCGTCCCCGGCTTCTTCCACACCTTCCAGCACGATGCCCAGCCAGACGGAGAGGCGCGGTTCGGCCTCGCGCAGACGCAGGATCATGGACTGGGCCAGAGCGGGATCGAGACCGCAGGTCTCCAGCGCGGGCGCGGTGGGACGCTCGGCCGTGGCAGCCGCCGCGGCAACGGCAGTGGCGGCAAGGGCCGCATCGGCCACGACCTCAGCGATGGGCTCGTCCTGGTCCGGCGTAGCAGCGCTCTCCGTGTCTTCTTCCACCTCGGCCGGAGGTTCCTGTTCCGTGCTTTCAGCGGCAGCCACGACACGCTCATCCGTATCTGCTTCCGCTACGGCAGCTTCAGAATGGGCGTCTTCGTCCGTCTCCTGCTCCACCGCAACAGGCGTTTCTTCAGCCTCGCCAGCAGGGGCGGCGGCTTCCGGCCGGGCCGTATCTTCATCACTGCCGAAGATGCGCTGCCACCAGCTGCGACGGGGCGCAGCCGCTTCGGGCTTTTCTTCCGCTTCTTCGCGGACCTCGTCGCGGGCAGCTTCCTCTTCCGCGACATCCGTCCCGGCGTCGTCAGCTTCTTCAGCGGCAGCTTCGTCGGCTTCAACAGGGGTCACAGTGGTCGTATCGTCCCCGGCCGCATCAGCCATCTCGGCGGCATCGGCCCCGGTCACGTCCTCAGGCAGCGGTTCTTCTTCCGCTTCCTGGGCAGTCTCCACAACGGTCTCAGCCTCGACAGCCACAGCTTCCGCTTCGGCAGGGGCCTCTTCCTCTTCTGCAGGGGATTCTTCCACAGCATCCACAGGAGCCGCATCAGCACCGGCCGGCTCTTCGCACATCTCGACAACTTCGGCTTCCGCAGCCTCAGCTTCCGGAGCAATCGCTTCCGAACTGACGCCATCCTGTTCGGGGGCACCCGCTTCTGCAGCGGCATCACCGGAAGCTTCTTCCGGCGCCGCAGCCTCGGCAGCCGCTTCCGTCACAGGCTCCTCGACCGAAGGAATTTCATCTTCCACCACAGCAGCCGGGGATTCTTCCGCTTCGGCGACCGGTTCGCTTTCGGCCTCCACGGAGGGCTCATCCAGAAGCGTCGGCACCTCAGCTTCCGCCACAGGTTCCCCTTCCGCCACGGTGCTCTCGGCTTCTGCCGGAGCTTCGGACGCCGCAGGCTGGTCGGCAGGCGCCACCGTCACGGCAGCCTCGACGCTCCCGCCCTCCTCTGCGGCACCGGCGGCAGGGCCATCGCTTTCAGCGGCGGGCACTTCCACCACGGGCTCATCCGCGACCACGGCTTCAGCTTCCGGCGCCACCTGTTCGACATCCCCGGCAACGGGGGCGGCCTCGTCTTCCGGGGCCTCGTCCGCAGATGCGTCTTCAGCAGGGGCAACGACTTCTTCAGTCGCCGGGACGCTCTCCGGTTCCGGCGTGCTTTCCGGCTCCGCTACGGCGCTCCCGGTATCAGCGGCAGGCTCCTCCGGGGCAACAGACGTTGCGGCCGCTTCCTTCTCGACTGCCGCGGCCTGCGTTTCTTTCGTTTCCTCGGTGCCCCCACCAAAAAACTTTTTTACTGCGGAAAAAAAGCCCATAGTCTCTCCTTATTTCACTGCGGCCCCGCTCAGGGCCTGCAAAACTTCTTCAAGATCAGCCGCACAGGTCTCCACGGCCAGCGCACGCGCCTCACAGCCGGGATCCTCCAGCGCATCGAGCATCTCGCGGGCGCTGTCCTCAAGGCGCACAGCCCCCAGGCAGGGCGCTGCGGCAAGCAGCATCCGCCCCAGATGGCACAGCCCTTCCAGCTCATCTTCCGCATACAGGCGCATCATGAGCATGGGCGCATGGGCAAAGGTCTGGCGGAACAGGGCCGCGGTCATATGCCAGCTTGCGGGGTTCCCCTGCTGGAAATGCCTGCCGCGGATGGCATCCACCGGCAGGGCGTCCTCAGGGGCGGCGACATCCTCACCGGAGACGGGCCGCCACTTCCGGTCGTCGGATTTTTCCGGCTCCGGATCGCCCTGCTTGCGCAAAAGCTGCAGCCCCAAAGAATGCAGGCGCCTCAGATCGCCCCAGTGCCAGTACAGCGCCGCCAGAAAGACGCTGAGCAGCAGCGTATTGATGATGAAGCGCCAGGTCTCGCGCTGCATGACCTTGTCCGAACCTTCCTGCACCAGGCGGCGGGCAAGATAGACCTCCACCGTGCCTACGGGCTGCCCTTCCCGGCGCAGCGGGCTCATGCCCTGCACGGTGTTCTCCGTGATCTCGCCATCCCAGGGCACGGCCTCCCAGTGCTCATTGCGGCGCTGGCCGGAAAAAAGACTGTCCCCCACCTGCACCGTCACGGCGTACAGGCGCTGATCCTCCATGAGCCCCGTCACCAGGGCGTCCGTGGAAACGGCGGTGAGTTCCCCGTGCAGTCCCAGCAGATGGGTGAAACGGCTGGCCACCCGGCCTGCCTCGTTCTGCAGACGGTTCTGTGCGGCATCGCGTTCAGCCATGATGTTCCACGCTGCCTGCGCCAGAAAGAGCAATACGGCCAAAAGCCAGCAGGCCAGGGCCACCCAGCGGCGGTATCTGGTCAGGAAAATAAGAACTGACCGCTTCACGAGCGGGAATCTCCTTGCAATTTTGTGCGCAGCTTATGTGCCAGCATACGCGTATCGGCGTCCCCAAGCAGAACGAGGGCGCTCCCCCAGGCACAACATCCGGCCCCGATGGACAGAGCCAGGCCCGCCATGGCGGGCAGCCCGGGCAACAGGACCGGCACGACGGACAGCAGCTCCTGCAACGGGCAGACCATGCCGCACAGGCGCAGGACGATCAGGGCACCTGCGGCTGCCGCGCCCGCGGCCAGCACATGCCGCAGACAGGCCATGCCGTCCAGAAGCGTCGGCGCGGGCAGCAAAGGCCGCAAACGTCGACGCAGCCCCCGCCACAGCCAGACGGTCTGTCCCCACAGGGCCGCACTGGCCGCCGCAGCCGGCAAACAAAAATATATGTCCCTTGCCATACTATGTAACAGCCACGCCCCGCCTGCAAGCGTAAAAACAACGGCAAGCAGCGAGGACAAGGCCGTCAGGCGCACATCGCCCAAGGCGTTGCAGCCCGCCAGCAGGCAGCGGCTCACCGCGCAGGCGGGCAGGCAGGGCAGGTACGCCCAAAGGGCCAGGGTCACCTGCCGCACCCCCGTGGCATCGAATTCCCCGTGATGCAGCAGGACGTCCACAAGGCAGGGGCCCACGGCCCACAGCCCCGCCGCCGCAGGCAGGGACAAGAGCGTGGCCCAGCGCAAGGCCAGGGCCATGTCCCGCCGGAAGGCGGCAAAATCTTTTTCTCCGGCCAGACGGCTCAAACGCGGCAAACTGGCCATGCCGAGGCAGGCACCGATCAGGCCCAGCGGCAGCTCCAGCAGGCGCTCGGCATAGTACAGGCCCGCGATCTGGCTGCCCACCGCCAGCCCCATGGCCGCCAGCATCACCAGCTGCGGCGCGGCGGCCCCCAGCAGGCCCAGGGGCAAGCGCCCCAGGCAGCCCCACAGCTCACGGCCGGAGGGCGCGGCGGCCGAACTCTCCATGGCGGTCGCCGGGAATACATGACGGGCATAGCCCCATTGGGCCAGCCACTGGGCCAGGCCCCCGGCGCTCATGCCCGCGGCCAGTGCCGCCGGGACAGCCTCTGTGCCTCCCGCCAGCCAGCCCGCCAGCATGGCACTGATGACCACCACATTGAAGATGACGGGCGAAAGCGCGGGCAGCCAGAAGACTTCGCGGCAGTGCAACACCGCCATGCCCAGGGCCGCCATCCCCGCCAGCAAAACATAGGGCAGGCAAAGGCGGAGCAGGCTGCTGCCCTCCGCCAAGGCTTCAGGAGAAAGCGCGGGCGCCAGAAAGGCCAGCAATTGCGGCGCTGCCAGCATGCCCAGCAGGACAAGGCCGCCCAGCACCAGCACGAGGCGCCGGAACAGGCCGGAGGCCAGAGCGGGCAGCGGATCCCCCTGGCCTTGCGCCACATCGTGCCGCACCAGCCAGGCCGTGAGCGTCATGGACAAAGAGCCTTCGCCCAGCAGGCGGCGCAGCAGGTGCGGCAGGCGCAGGGCCGCCACCAGGGCATCGGCCACCGGCCCGCAGCCCACCATCCAGGCCATGCCCATGTCGCGCACCAGTCCCAGCAGGCGGGAAAGCAGGGTGAACAACGCCAGCATCCCGGCCGTGCGGGCCATACGGGCACCGCCTGAAGGACGGGGAGCATTGCCGTGCGAAAGGCTCATGGGCATATCCTTAATAAAAAGACGTCCCGGTGCCGGCTGGGACCGGGACCGGGCACGCGGCACATCGAAAAAAGCCTCCGGCAGGAAAAGGCGCCCTGCCGGAGGGAGCTGCGTTACGGTCTGTGCGGATCGCTTTCCGTACGCCAGGCCTGGACAGCGGCCCGGACGGCGGCGTCCTTTTCCTCGGGCATGTCCTTGAACTGCTCGGCAAAGACATGGATGCGCGTACCGCCACGGGGCACGAACAGGCCCTTGACGCGGCACCAGCAGGGTTCGAGCACGGTCCACAGGTCTTCCAGCACCGTGTTGGTGATGGTCTCCATGAAGGACTGATGGTTGCGGAAGGCGAACATGTAGAGCTTGAAGCTCTTGGATTCCACGCACAGCTGGTCCGGGATGTACTCCACGGTGATGGTGCCCATGTCCGGCTGCCCCGTCACCGGGCACAGGGACGTGAACTCGGGGAAGGCGATGCTGATGACGTAGGGACGCTGGGGGTAACGGTTGGGGAAGGATTCCAGCAGCGCCGTACTGGGGCCGCCCTGCAATTCGGGCATCTTGCCGGTCCCCAGCACATGCAGGTGCTGCGTCTGGTCCTGGCTGCGGGTGGTGGACATGAAAACTCCTTTTCTGATCTTGCCGGGCACCGGGAACGGGCCACGGCTGCCGTCCTTGTAACTTATTGTGCTTGCCGCTACAATAGCGGCCGTTATCTGCCGTCCCGGCAGTTTGTGGAGGATGCATGAAACTTTCTGTTGCCTTGCGAGCCTGTTCCGCCGGGGGCCTCATGCCCCTGTCCGTGGCCCGGGTCGCAGGGATGCCCAGCCATCGTCTGGCGTCCCCGCTGGTGCGCCAGTGCCCCTTCATCCCTGTGGGCACCGGCCTGTATGATGCGAACGATGTGGAACTGCTGCGCGTCACGGGCCGCTGCTGGCTGCCCGCCGATGACGGCGGCCACGCCCTGCAATGCCTGATGACCCGCGCTCTGGTGGACCTGCCCGTGGGCGAGATCAGCCTCGAGACGCGGCGCACGGGCCGTGCCCTGGCCTGGGTGACCCTTTCGGACAAGGGCTCCCAGGGCATGCGCGACGATACCAGCGGCCCGGCCATGGCCGCCCTGGTGGCCGATACCCTGCCCCTGTGCCACAGCCAGGGCTTCCTGCTGCCCGATGATGCGGTGCAGCTGCGCGCCCTGCTGGTGGATCTGGCCCTGAACCAGGGCTATGACGTCATCTGCACCAGCGGCGGTACGGGCGTGGGCCCGCGCGACATCTCGCCGCAGGTCACGTCCGCGGTGCTGGACTATCCCCTGCCCGGCTTCAGCATGGCCATGATGCAGGCCAGCCTGGCCAAGACGCCCCATGCGGCCATCTCCCGCGCTGTGGCCGGCGTGCTGGGACAAAGCATCATCATCAACCTGCCCGGCAGCCGCAAAGCTGTCGTGGAGAATCTGGAAGCTGTCCTGCCCGCCCTGCCCCATGCGCTGGACAAGTTGCACGGCGATCCCGCCGACTGTGGAGGTTAATCCCTGATGAAACTGCCCAAATTCACCCTGCCCCGTTTTTCCCTGCCTTCCTGCCGGCCGGGGGCGCTGTGCGGACGTTTTTCCGTCCGCGGCTTCGTCTCCTTCTGCCGCATGATCCGCATCGAGCACTCCATCTTCGCCCTGCCCTATGCCTGGGCCGGTTCGGTCATGGCCGCCGGCGGCATGCCGCCGTGGGACAAGCTCGTCCTGCTGACCATCGCCATGGTGGGCGTGCGTTCCTTCGCCATGGGCATCAACCGTATCTTCGACCTGCCCTTTGACCGCGAGAACCCCCGCACCGCCAACCGCCATCTGGTCACCGGCGAGATCAGCGTGCGCCAGGCCTGGATATTCTCCCTGGTCATGGCGGCCATCTTCGTGCTGGCCTGTGCGGCCATCAACACGGTCTGTCTCATCCTCTCGGTGCCTGCCCTGATCTTTGCCGCCGTCTACAGTCTGACCAAGCGTTTCTCGGCCGTCTGCCACTTCTGGCTGGGGGCCACCCTTGGCCTGGCGCCGCTGGCCGGGGCCCTGGCCGTGAATCCCGAGGGCCTGGCCATGGGGCCCATCATGCTCTTCTTTGCCGTGACCTTCTGGGTGGGTGCCTTCGACATCTACTATTCCTTCCAGGACTATGATTTCGACGTGGCCTTCCGCCTTTGCTCCGTGCCCTCGGTCTACGGCCCGGACACCGCGCTGGCCATTGCCGGTTTTTCCCATGCCGTCACGTCCATCTTCCTGTTCCTGACCGGTATCGCCGCCGGTCTGGCCTGGCCCTGGTACGTGCTCTGGGCCGGTGTGTCCGCCATCCTGTTCTGGGAACATCATCTGATGCGTCCGCAGGACCTCAGCCGCGTGAACATGGTCTTCTTCACCCTCAACGGCATCATCTCGCCGCTGGTGCTGGTGGGCGTCATCCTGGGAGTGGTGCTCTAAGATGCCGCGCAAGAAACAGTATCAGTGGGATGTGGAGACCAACGGGCAGGAAGCCCCCGAACAGCTCAGCCGCTCGGCCAAAAAGCGCCAGAGCTCGGCCCTGCAGGATCTGGGCGCCGAGCTGACCAAGCTGCCCGTCAACGAACTGGACAGACTGCCCCTGACGCCCGATCTTCTGGAGGCCCTGCGCCTCTATGCCCGCATCAGCAACCGTGAAGGCAAGCGCCGTCAGCTGCAGTTCATAGGCCGCCTCATGCGCGAGGTGGACGCCGGGCCGCTGGCCGAAGCCATCGAGGCCCGCAAGAACGGCCAGCAGGCCGATGCCGCCCGTCTGCACCTGGCCGAACAGTGGCGCGAAAAGCTGCTCTCCGCTGCCGAGGCGGACGTGGAGGATCTTCTGGCTGCCTTCCCCTGGCCCGATGCCGAAGCCGCGGGACGCCCGGAGCTGGAAAAACTGCTGGCCGAAGCCCGCAAGGAAGACGACCGGCGTCCGCCCCACGCCCGCCGCGCCCTCTTCCGGGGCATCATGCGTCTGCTGGAACAGCGTTAGGGAATTCTTTTGGCAGGGGAAGGGGCCCCTTTTGAAAAAGGGTCTCCCTTTCCTCTGCACCCCCATCCCCCCTAAAACTTTTATCTGGGTCCGTGGCCTGCCCGAAAGGTGCGACCTGCGGGCCCCAGTCTTGATTCGCTCTTTTGTGGGCGTCTCCTTTCCTTCTTCCCCGGCCTTTCCACCTTGCCCTGCCACGGCAGTGCGCTGACTGTCCGTGAAAAGGCCGTTCACGCAAAGGCTGTCTGCCCCCCTCATCCTGCGTAAAAGCCCTCTTGCCATGAGTGGTCAGCGGGATCTCCGTATGCTCCTTTCCCTGCATGGCTCCCGTGTGTCCGCCTGCGCCGATGCCGCCCGGCCGCATACGGCAGATGGTGTGGTCACCAGAGGCCACGTCCGCGCCCTTCTGCCGCCATCGCTTGTCACGCAGGCGCCGAGATTTTTTTCCCAAAACTGCCGCCCGCGCTGCCAGCCGGACGTTGCAAGTCCCTATGTCCGGCTTGCCCGCTCAAAGCTCTATAATTTAATCATTATATTCCAATATGTTATTGGCTTGAAAATTTTTCTCGGCAAAAAATGAAAAAATCGCTTGACCCCGAGGGAGTTTTTCCGTAGAAGTCTTCTTCGTTGAGCACGCCCTTGTAGCTCAGTCGGTAGAGTGCATCCTTGGTAAGGATGAGGTCACCAGTTCAATCCTGGTCAAGGGCTCCAGCAAACAACACGACGCCTGTGGAAACATGGGCGTTTTTTTGGGGAAACCCGGACATATAGGACCGCCCTTGTAGCTCAGTCGGTAGAGTGCATCCTTGGTAAGGATGAGGTCACCAGTTCAATCCTGGTCAAGGGCTCCAGAAATTTCAACGCCTGTGGAAACATGGGCGTTTTTTCTTTATCTGCTCCAAGGAGCCTGTCATGCAGATCCCCGTCCCGGTCGCCACAGTCGGCCTGCTGGTGCTCTCCAATGTCTTCATGACCTTCGCCTGGTACGGTCACCTGAAGCACAAGAGCATGGCCCTGCCCATGGTCATCTTCATCAGCTGGTGCATCGCCTTTTTCGAGTACGTGCTGCAGGTCCCGGCCAACCGCATCGGTTACGGCTACTTCAATGCGGCGGAGCTGAAGACCATCCAGGAGGTCATCTCCCTGACGGTCTTCTCGCTCTTCTCCGTCTTCTACCTGCACGAGACCCTGCGCTGGAACCACATCCTGGGTTTCGCCCTCATCGTGCTGGCCGCCTACGTCATCTTCAAGGAATGGTAGCATGGTCAGCACGGCTATCATCCTTTTCTGTACCTGCGCCGCCTTCGTGGCGGGCTTCATCGATTCCATCGCGGGCGGCGGCGGCCTCATCACCATCCCCGCCCTGCTGCTTTCCGGCCTGCCGCCCCAGCTGGCCCTGGGCACCAACAAGGTGGGCTGCTGCCTGGGCACCGGCGTGGCCATGCTCAACTTCGCCCGCAGCAACCTCATCCTCTGGCGGCTGGCCCTGCTGGGCGTGGGCTTTTCGCTGGTAGGGGCAGGTATCGGCACCGAGCTGGCCCTCTACATCTCGCCCGACCTGCTGGGCAAGGTGCTGGTGCTCCTGCTGCCCTTCGCCATGCTGGCCACCCTCATGCCCAAGAAGGAGCAGAAAAATCCGCCGCTCACCTCCGGTCGCCGTTACTGGATACTGGCGCCGCTCTGCTTCCTCATCGTGGGCATCTATGACGGCTTTTTCGGTCCCGGCACCGGCAGCTTCCTGATCCTGGCCCTGCACTGGGTCCTGCGCATCAGCCTCCTCGAAGCCTCGGCCACGTCCAAGGTCATGAATTTTGCCTCCAACCTCGGCGCCATGATCCTCTTCATCTGGAACGGCGCCGTCATCTGGAGCGTCGGCCTGCCCATGATGGCCGCCAACATCGCGGGCAACTGGCTGGGCAGCCGTCTGGCCATCAAGGTCGGTACCGAAGCCGTGCGTCGCTTCCTCTGGGTCTCGCTCTCCCTGCTGCTGGCCACCCTGATCTGGCGCTTTTTTATCTCTCCCTATCTGCTTGGGGCCTGATCCTCCCGCTCCGTTTCGATACCAGGCCGGCAGCCATGCGCTGCCGGCTTTTTTGTTTTGGCCCTGATGCGGACAGGGAGCGGACGTACGAGCTGCGGCGCGGCGATGATTGGTTGCCCAACCATCATATGAAAAAAAGAGTTACCGCTTGCCCATGCCCCGGCGGAGTGCTAGAGCAGGAGAAAACAGCCCTTGCGGGCAAAAGGAGTCCTGTATGCTGAAGCGTATCGTTCCTCTCGTTCTGGCTCTCGTTCTCTGCGCCGGTCTGGCCCAGGCCAAGACCAAGGCCCCCGCGACCCAGCTCCCCGGCGACCTGACCCTGGCCGAAGCCCAGAAGGTGCTCGATGCGGCTCTGGTCAAGGCCAAAGCCCAGGGCGTGCCCATGAATATCGCCATCGTGGATGCTGGCGGCAACCTGAAGGCCTTCGTGCGTCAGGACGGCGCCTTCATCGGCAGCATCGACGTCTCCACCAAGAAGGCCGTCACGGCCCGCTACTTCAACATGCCCACTTCCACGCTGGGCGCCGCTTCCCAGCCCGGTCAGGAACTGTTCGGCATCGAAGCCACCAACGGCGGTCTGGTGATCTTCGGCGGCGGTGAGCTGCTGATCCGCGACAACGTCATCGTGGGCGCCATCGGCGTCAGCGGTGGTAGCGTGGCCGAAGACACCAACGTGGCCAAGGCCGGTGCCGCTGCCCTCAAGTAGGCTTTTTCTCGTACGCAAAGGCCCTGCGGAACACACACCGCAGGGCCTTTTTTTGTGCAACGTTCCGGAGAACCGGCAGGCGCGGCAAGATGCGCCCCACCATGCGGCTCTCTTCATGGCACCTATCTTCATGGACTGGCAGGAGCACGGCCGGTCGCCCAACGTGGGAAAGAAGCGATGCGCGCGGGCAGCTTGTCATGGAAAGGGAAGGGGCCGCTCAGTCTTTCGTCACCGTGCTTTTGAGGCTCGCGGCAGGGCGGGATCTCCCCTTTTTGCGTTCCGCCGGATCGTCCAGCTCCGGCAATGCCCCGCCGGCGATGGCCCACAGATAGAGCGAGGCCAGCGAACCATAAGGCGAGAAGCGCCTGCGGTACCGCTCGAAGCGCTCGCGCGGCATCTCTTTGTGGCGGTAGAGCATGCGCAGGCCGCGCCGGATGGCCAGATCGTCATAGCTCAGGATGTCGGACCGCTGCAGGGAAAAAAGCAGCAGCATCTCGGCCGTCCAGACGCCGATGCCGCGCAGGGCGGCAAGACGGCGGCAGACTTCGGCGTCCTCCAGAGCGGCCATGCCCGGCAGATCCAGTTCCCCGTCCACCACCTGCCGGGCGATGCCGCGCATGTAGTCCACCTTGCGCGCGGAAAGCCCCAGCGCCTGCAAGGCCGTCTGCGGCTGGGCCAGCAGGGCTTGCGGCGTGACCTCGCCCAGCAGGCCGCACAAGCGTCCCCAGACCGTGCGCTGGGCCGCCATGCTGATCTGCTGGCCCGTGATGGCATGCATCAGGGCCTGGAAAAGATCCGGCATGACCTCCCGGCGCACCGGGCCGATGGCCTGCATGGCCGCTGCCAGTTTTTTGTCCTTGCGGGCCAGATGATCCACAGCCGCCTGATCGTAGTGGAAAAAATTCCCTTCCGGCATCGATGCCCTCCCCTGTCTGTCCGGCCGCTTCCGGCCATCGTCCCTGCCCTTCTGATGCCACAGCTCAGCAAAAAGCAAAACCGCCTGCATGAGAACAGGCGGTTATCGTCCTGTGCGTGTCCAGGCATCCAGTTGCCGACAGCCATAAAAAGAGAGAGGCCCCGGACGATTTGCCGGACTCGCCCGCCGTCTGTCCGTATCAACGGCCCGAACGTTGGGGAATGGCGGACGCCTTCTCCCCAAAACAAAAAGGACGGGAAAATATCCCGTCCTTTCCGTATTGTTGTTGTCTGCCGGCTAGTTCTTCAGGCTGTGGATAGGAGCCGGGATGCGACCGCCCAGACCGATGAAGGCGCTGGCATCGCCCTTGGGCACGGGGATGATGGCCGCCTTGCCCAGCAGGCCGCCGAAGCTCACTTCTTCGCCCACGCCCTTGCCGGGCACGGGGATGACGCGCACGGCCGTGGTCTTGTGGTTGATCATGCCGATGGCCATTTCGTCGGCGATGAGGCCGGAAATGGTGCTGGCCGGGGTGTCGCCGGGAATGGCGATCATGTCCAGGCCCACGGAGCAGACGCTGGTCATGGCTTCCAGCTTTTCCAGGCTCAGCAGGCCGGAGGTGGCGGCCGCCTCGATGCTGGAGTCTTCGGAAACGGGGATGAAGGCGCCGGACAGGCCGCCCACCGAAGAGGAGGCGAAGGCGCCGCCCTTTTTCACGGCATCGTTGAGCATGGCCAGCACGGCCGTGGTGCCGGGCGCACCGATGCTGGACAGGCCCACGCTCTGGAAGATTTCGCCCACGCTGTCGCCCACGGCCGGGGTGGGGGCCAGGGAAAGGTCGGCCACGCCGAAGGGCAGGCCCAGACGCTGGGCCACTTCGTTACCGATCATCTCGCCCACGCGGGTCACCTTGTAGGCCGTGCGCTTGATGACTTCGGCCACGTCCAGCAGGGTCATGGGCTTGCCGCCGTTGCGGCTGTGCTCCAGGGCGCGGTCGATGGCCTTCTTGACCACGCCGGGACCGGAGACGCCCACGTTGATGACCACGTCGGGCTCGCCCACGCCCAGGTAGGCACCGGCCATGAAGGGCACGTCCTGCGGGATGTTGGCGAAGACCACCAGCTTGGCGCAGCCAAGGCCGCCGCGGTCGGCCGTGGCCTGGGCCACCTTGAGGATCTGTTCGCCCATCAGGGCCACGGCATCCATATTGATGCCGGAGCGGGAAGAAGCCACGTTGATGGAGGAGCAGATGCGGTCCGTGGTGGCCAGGGCTTCGGGCAGGGCCTCGATGAGGGCGCGGTCACCGTTGGCGAAACCTTTTTCCACCAGGGCGGAGAAACCGCCCAGGAAGTCGACGCCGGCTTCCTTGGCCGCTTCGTCCAGGGCCTGACAGACGCGCACCATGCCGTCGGGGCCGAAGGGGGCCCCCACCACGGCGATGGGGCTGACGCTGATACGTTTGTTGACCACCGGGATGCCGTACTTGTCGCCCACTTCGTTGCAGACGTTGACCAGCTGGGAGGCATAGCGGTGCAGCTTGGCTTTGACGTTGCCGGTGAAGAGGTCGATGTCGTGGCTGACACAGTCGAACAGGCTCACGCCCAGGGTCACGGTGCGCACGTCCAGATGCTCGTTGCGGAGCATGTTGAGCGTATTGATAACTTCGCGTTCAGAAAGCATGGATATTCCTTATGATACTTGCGGAGGCGGTCCTGCCGCGCTCCCGGGACGGACGGGATCCTAGAAGGAGCCGATACGATGGACGGCTTCGAAGATGTCGCGGTGCTGCACGCTGACGCGCAGGCCCTGGGCCTGGCCTTCGCTGGCCAGCTCGCGACGCAGACGGCCGAGGTCCGCATTTTCGGGGACCTTGACCTCGAACACGAACAGGGCGTGATTGCTGTGATCCTGGCCCAGAACGGCCTTGAGGCTGTCGATGTTGACGCCGTGACGGGCAAAGACGCGGCTCATGGCAGCGATGAGGCCGGGGCGGTCGGGGCCGTCCACCGTGACCACGAAGGGCTGGCTGACCACGGAGTCTTCCCAGCGGCCTTCCACGGCCGGGCGCACCAGCACGGAAAGGTCGAGCTTGGCATCCACCAGGCCCAGGGCCAGCTGGGTGTGCAGGGATTCTTCCGTCACGTTTTCAGGGGCCTGGACGATAAAGATGGCCGCGAACTCACCGCAAAGGATGGTCTGGGTGACCTCGATAATATTGCAGCCGGTCTGCCCGAGGATCTGGCTTACCGCGGAAACGATGCCGGGACAGTCCCGGCCGAGAAAGGAGATGGTCAATTTTTTCATGTTTGGTCCTTGCGGGGTTACGTTTTGAAAACGGTAAACTATGCTTCAATGAAATTCAAGTATGACTACTTTATCATTTTCCTGGCCGAAAGGCACCCTTGGGCCGCAGAGGTCCCCCGGCCCCGAACCTTGACGACGGGGCCTGAATGGCATACCTCTAGCCATTCAACCGTTGAGCCCGAAAGAGGGCCGGGCCATGCCCGAAGCAGGAGTTTGCAGTGGAAAACCGGGAAAAGAGTCCTAAGAAGCAAAAGATCAAGCTGAATACCAAGTCGCAGCACGCCGCCTATTTCATGCCCATGCTTGAGGGCTTTGCCGAGCGCGACATGCTCAACGAAGTCATCAAAAACCGCGTCGTCAAAGCCTGTGACCTGCTGGACGCCGGTGTGCCGCTGTTCCCCAATGATTTCCGCAAGGAACATGCCGTCAGCTGGGTGCTGGACAATTTCGGCAGCCTGAGCGCCGAAGAGCTGGAAGCCAAGGGGGACGTGTTCGCCATCGCCGGCCGCATCGTCTCGCTGCGTTCCTTCGGCAAGGTGGCCTTCTTCCACATCATGGACGAGAGCGGCCGCATCCAGTGCTACGCCAGCCGCGAGGAACTGCCCGAAGAGGTTTATAATGTAGTGAAGAAGCTGGACGTGGGCGACATCGTCGGCGTGTCCGGCCATCTTTTCCATACCAAGACGGGCGAGCTGACCATCTCCTGTCGCAACCTCAAGCTCATCACGCGCTCCATGCGTCCCCTGCCGGAAAAGTACCACGGCCTCAAGGACATGGAGACCCGCTACCGCCAGCGCTATGTGGACCTCATCGTCACCGAGCGCGCCCGCGAGATCTTCCGCAAGCGCAGCATGATCGTGAGCGAGTTCCGCCGCTTCCTCGAAGAACGCGGCTTCATGGAAGTGGAGACTCCCATGATGCAGGCCGTGGCCGGTGGCGCCGCCGCCCGCCCCTTCGAGACCTACCACAACGCCCTGGACCTCAAGCTCTACATGCGCATCGCGCCCGAGCTGTACCTCAAGCGTCTGCTGGTGGGCGGTTTCGAAAAGGTCTTCGAGCTCAACCGGAACTTCCGTAACGAAGGCATCGACACCCGCCACAACCCGGAATTCACCTCCTGTGAATTCTACTGGGCCTACGCCAACTTCCACGACCTCATGGACCTGACCGAAGAGCTCTTCGCCCGTCTGGCCAACAAGGTCTGCGGCGGCACGGTCATCACCTACCAGGGCCAGGAGATCGACCTCACCCCCGGCAAGTGGACCCGCATGTCCTTCTACGAATCGCTGACCAAGATCGGCGGCCACAGCCCCGAATTCTACAACGACTACAACAAGGTGCGCGACTACATCCGCAGCCGCGGCGAAAAGGCCACCGACAGCGAGAGCCTGCCCAAGCTGCACGCCAAGCTCTTCGATCTGGATGTGGAAGAGAAGCTGATCCAGCCCCACTTCATCTACCACTACCCCACCGAGATCTCGCCCCTGTCGCGCCGCAACAACGAGCACCCCGACCTGACGGACCGTTTCGAACTGTTCATCACCGGTCGTGAACTGGCCAACGCCTTCTCCGAGCTCAACGACCCCGTGGACCAGCGTCTGCGCTTCGAAGAGCAGGTGCGCGAGAAGGAGGCCGGCGACGACGAAGCCCACGCCATGGACGAGGACTTCCTGCGCGCCCTGGAATACGGCATGCCCCCGGCGGCCGGCGAAGGCATCGGTATCGACCGCCTCGTCATGCTGCTGACGGACTCCGCCTCCATCCGCGAAGTCATCCTCTTCCCGCTGCTGCGTCCGGAGTTCTAAACAAGCATGCGCATGCCCTTTGAGCTGTTTGTGGCGCTGAGATATCTGTTCTCGCGCCGCAAACAGACCTTCATCTACATCATCTCCATCATGTCCATCCTGGGCGTCGCCCTCGGCGTCGGCGCCCTGGTGGTGGTCTTGGGCGTCTACAACGGCCTGACCACCGACATGCGTGACAAGATCATCGGCGCCAATGCCCACGGCATCGTCATGTCGTACGTGCCCGCGGCCTTCCAGCAGCACCCCGACCTGGTGCGGCGCGTGGAGGCCGTGGAGCATGTGCGCGGCGCCACGCCCTTCATCTATACGGAAGTCATGCTCTCCGCCGCCGGCGGCGTCAAAGGCCTGGTGCTGCGCGGCATCGATCCCGAAAGCGCGCCCAAGGTCCTGAGCATGCTGCGCGAGATCCGTCGCGGCTCCGTGGCCGATCTGAAGCGCGAGGGCACGCCGGGCATCGTCATCGGCGAGGAGCTGGCCAAGCGTCTGGGCATCGGCCTGGGCAGCCGCGTCAACCTGCTCTCCCCCTCCGGGGAAAAGGGCGCCACCGGCTATTCGCCGCGCATCCGCCCCTTCGAGGTGGTGGGCATCTTCAAGACCGGCATGTTCGAATACGATGCCACCCTGGCCTTCGTGGACCTCAAGGCCGCGCGCGACATCCTCGGCCTGCCCGACGGCTTCCTCACCGGCATCGAGATCATGGTGGACGACGTCTACAAGGCCGACGTCATCGCCCAGAGCGTGCAGGACACCCTGGGCTCCCCCTTCTATGTGCGCCACTGGATGGAGATGAACGCCAACCTTTTCGCGGCCCTCAAGCTGGAAAAGATCGGCATGTTCATCCTGCTGACCATGGTGGTGCTCATCGGTTCCTTCTCCATCGTGACCTCCCTGGTCATGCTGGTCATGGAGAAGACCCGCGACATCGCCATCCTCATGTCCATGGGCGCCACCCGTTCCATGATCCGCCGCATCTTCATGCTCCAGGGCACCATCATCGGTTTCGTGGGCACCCTGCTGGGTTACGGCATGGGCCTGAGCCTGGGCTGGGCGCTGAAGCGTTACCGCTTCATCAAGCTGCCCGAGAACGTCTACACCCTGGATCACCTGCCCATCATCATCACCTGGCAGGACGTGCTCATCATCGGGGCCAGCGCCATGCTGCTCTGTTTCCTGGCAACCCTGTACCCGGCGCGGCAGGCCGCACGCCTTGAGCCCGCGGAAGCCCTGCGCTACGAGTGATCATGGCCGAGCTCTACAAATTCGAACATGTGGGCAAGCGGTTCTCCGGCCCGGAGAACCTCGAGATATTCAAGGATATCAACCTTTCCGTGGAAGAAGGAGAGTCCCTGGCCATCGTGGGGACCTCCGGCTCCGGCAAGAGTACCCTCTTGCATCTTATGGGGGCTCTTGATACTCCAAGCAGTGGAAAAATCTTTTTTGACGGCCGGGACATGTCCGAGATGAAGCCTGACGAAAAGGCCCGCTTCCGCAACAGGACGCTGGGCTTCGTGTTTCAGTTCCATCATCTCCTGCCGGAATTCTCGGCTCTGGAAAACGTGGCCATGCCGGCCCTGATAGGCGGTGCCTGTCGTGCCGATGTGCTGCCCGATGCCCGTACCATGTTGGAACGCGTAGGTCTTGCCCACCGTGTGGAGAGCAAGGTCTCCACCCTGTCCGGCGGGGAGCGGCAGCGGGTAGCCATCGCTCGCGCCGTTTTGCTGCGCCCCCGGGTGCTGCTGGCTGACGAACCCACGGGCAACCTTGACGAAAATACTGGTGAGCAGGTCAGCACCCTGATGCGCGAACTGAATCGCGAACTGGGCATGACCCTCGTGATTGTCACCCACAACCGCGAGCTGGCCGCCACCATGAATCGTAGTCTGGAACTGAGAGCGGGGACTCTGTATGAAAAAACATTTGCGTAATTGGCTGGGCCTGTTCTGTTTCGCCCTGCTGGCCTGCCTGTGGGGAGCCGCCCCGCTGCAGGCTGCGGGAAACACGGTGCTGGTGTTGCCCTTCCAGGTCACTGCCGGCCCTGAGATGCCCAATGCGGCCCGGGATGTGCCGCAGATCATCGGTACGGAGATGCAGCAGCGCGGTCTGTCCGTCATCCCCATGGACAAGGCCCGCAGCCTGCTGTCCTCCCGCGGCGGCAGCATCGACATGGCCGCTGCCCGCGAGCTGGGCAAAAAAGCGGGAGCCGACCTGGTGCTGTTCGGCAGCTTCAAGCAGAACGGCGAAGGCTTTGCCCTGCAGTCCCTGCTGGTGCCGGTGAACGAAGGCCAGGCCAAGCCTGCCAACTTCGATCGCCCCTCCCTGCTGAGCCTCAATGAATGCGCCGCCGCCATGGCCGGTCAGGCTTCCGGCATGCTGGCCGGTGCCGCTGCCGCCGCCCCTGCGGCCAGCAGCGCTCCCCGCACCGAACCCAACGATCCCATCGGTCGCGCCGACTTCGTGCCCATGGGCACCGCCAAGGGTGCTCTGGCCGACGTGCAGGTGCGCGGCCTGCAGGTCATGGACCCCGAAGTGGTCCTCATGCGCCTCTCCATCCGCAAGGGCGACACCCCCTCCGCCAATGACATCAACGAAGAAGTCAAGCGCATCTGGGAACTGGGCTACTTCAGTGACGTCCAGGCCCACATGGAAGGCAACGTGCTGGTCTTCACCGTGGCGGAAAAGCCCCGCATCGAGAACATCATCGTGGAAGGTTCCCACGAGATCGATGCCGAGGACGTGATCGCCGCCATGGGCACCAAGTCCGGCAACGTGCTCAACGAACAGCTCATCGCCGACGACCTGCAGAAGATCAACGAACTCTACCGCAAGGAAGGCTACTACCTGGCCCGTTCCAGCTACCGTCTGGACAGCCGCTCCGGCGGCCGCGGCGCCGTGCTGGTCATCCAGGTGGAAGAAGGCAACAAGCTCTACATCAAGGAAGTCAAGATCGAGGGCCTGGAGCAGCTGGACAAGGGCGACATGGACAAGTACCTGGCCCTCAAGCCCCGCAACATCTTCTCCTGGTTCACGGGCACCGGCGTGCTCAAGGAAGAGCATCTGGAGCGTGATACCAACGCCATCGCCGCCTACGGCCTGAACCAGGGCTTCGTGGACATCCAGGTGGCCGCTCCCGACGTACAGTACAAGGAAGACGGCATCTATGTGACCTTCAAGGTCCATGAAGGCCCCCGCTACAAGATCCATGACATCAAGTTCGGCGGAGACATCATCGACGAAGAACAGGCCATGCTGGACGTGGTCGAGATGGACGAATGGAAGAAGGACAACGACTACTTCTCCATCACCGTCATGCAGGAAGACAGCAAGCGCCTGACCAACTTCTACACCGACCGCGGTTACGCCTTTGCCGAGGTGGACACCCGCGTCATGAAGGTGGAAGGCGACGAGCCCATGGTGGACGTGGGCTACATGGTCAACAAGAAGGAAAAGGTCTTCATCCGCCGCCTGATGGTCGACGGCAACACCAAGACCCGTGACAACGTCATCCTGCGCGAGATGCGCCTGGGCGACGGCGACCAGTACGAAGGCGAAAAGATGCGCCGTTCCGCCGAACGCCTGAACCGTCTGCGCTACTTCTCCGCCATCGACAGCGAACTGATCCCCACCGATCGTCCTGACGAAGTGGACCTCAAGATCAAGGTCAAGGAAGACAACACCGGCGCCCTCATGGGCGGCATCGGCTACTCCACCTATTATGACGTGGGCGTGACGGCCTCCATCATGGAGCGCAACCTCTTCGGCCGCGGCTATCAGGTGCAGCTGCAGGGCTTCTTCTCCTGGCGCCGTACGTCGGGCGTGTTCTCCTTCACCAACCCGCGCGTCTACGATACCGACCTGTCCTTCGGCAACGACATCTACTACATCTACGATTACTGGGACGACTTCACCAAGGAAACCATCGGTGACACCATCCGCTTTGGCTATCCCATCGGTGAATATACGTCCGTGGGTATCGGCTACCGCCTGGAGCGCTACGACCTCTATGACGTGGATGCCGATGCTTCGCCCTACATCTCCGACTACAAGGGCACCAACTGGACCAGCGCCATCTCCGCCCGCATCCTGCGCGATACCACCGACGACCGCGCCCGTCCCACCAAGGGCACCATCGCCCGTCTGTGGGCCGAATACGGCGGCGGCGGCCTGGGCGGTACCGACAACTTCATCAAGGCCGTGGCCGACTGGCAGGGCTTCTGGTCCATCAATCCCGAAAACACCTTCCACCTGCGCGCCCGCGTGGGCGGGGTGTTCCAGAACACTAGCAGCCGCGTGCCCGTGTTCGAACGCTTCTGGCTGGGCGGCATGGATACCGTGCGCGGTTACTCCTACTCCGACCTCTCGCCCCGCGACGACAAGTATGGCGGCGACCAGATCGGTGGTGACCGCATGGGCGTGCTGAACGTGGAATACATCTGGACCTTCCAGAAGGACATGGGCCTGGCCCTGGTGCCCTTCTTCGATGCCGGTTTCAACATCGACCACAAGACCATGGCCGACGACTTCAACGACAAGATCGTCTACTCCGCCGGTCTGGAACTGCGCTGGCGTTCGCCCATGGGCGACCTGCGCCTGGCCTATGGCTATCCCCTGTCCAAGGACTACGACGGCGAACGTGAGCAGGGCCGTCTGGAATTCAGCATGGGCCAGTTCTTCTAGGCCGGGCTGATCTCCTTCGCGTCAAAAAAGCTCCCTTCGGGGAGCTTTTTTTTATGTCGGAAAACAGACACTCCCTTGGATGGGCCTACACGGAGCGCTTGTAGCATCCTGAAAACACAAGCTTTTTAATAAAAACATCTTCATGGCACGTAACCTGCAAAGGACAGGCTACGGCAAAGTTCCCCTCCCGGGAGCAGCCACTATCCAGCGAGTTCTGTGTCATGGCCAGGAAAAAAGTCACCCCCGCTCCCCGTCCCCAGTCCCCCGGCATGATGGCCCGTATCCTGCCTCCTCTGGGATTCATCCTGGCCTTTTCCCTCCTGGCGGCCTTCTGCCATACCATCAGCCATAGCGCCACACTGTCCCCCGCGCAGCGCTATGAAGCCGCCAAGGACGACATGGATGCCTTGCGCCAGGACAACAAGCGCGGCATGCAGCGTGCCCCCTGGGAAGAAGTGGCCGCGTCCTTCCATGCCATCCATCAGAACGCCACCACCTGGGCCAACCGTCCTGCCGCCCTGTTCAAGGCCGCGGAATGCTACGAAGAGCTTTCCCGCCGCTCCTTCGCCATCTCCGACGCCCGCAAGGCCGCCGGGACTTTCGAGGAAGTGGCCCGGCAGCATGAGAGCAGCCGCCTGGCCGATGATGCCCTGCTGCGTGCCGCCCGTATCCGGGCCGACAGGCTCAAGGACACCCGGGGCGCGCTGAAGCTGCTGGATACGCTCTGCCGGGATTATCCGCGCGGCGACATGTACGCCGAAGCCCGCCGCCTGCGGCAGGAACTGGCCCCGGGCAAGGATGCCCCGCAGCCGTCCGTGCAGCCTGCCCGTCAGATATCCGACACCCCTCCGGCAGACGATGCCCGCCAGGCCCTGCAGCGTTATGAGAATGCCAAGAAGACCATGGAGCTCCTGCGTGCCGACAAGCGTCGTTCCTGCTGGCGCGAACCCTGGGAAAACCTGCAGGGCGATTTCATGCAGGTCTACCAGAGCCGTCCCAATGCCACGGTCAGCGCGGCGGCCCTGTTCCGTGCCGGAGTCAGCGCCCGTTCTCTGGCCGACTGTTCCCACCTTGCCGCCGACTACCGCACGGCCCGTACCCTGCTGCTGCGTGTGCCGGAAGAATTCCCCGGCAGCGCCCTGGCTGACGATGCCCTGCTGCAGGCGGCGCAGATCAGTGCCGAGGAACTGAAAGACCGCACCGAGGCCGTGCGCCTGCTGGCCCGTCTGGAAAAAGAATATCCCCGTGGCGACATGCGCCCCCAGGCCACGGCCATGCGGCAGCAGTTGGCCCCCGCCGCTGCGGACAGCCGTCTGGCGGATGCCTCCGCCGGCAAGGGCAAGGCCGTCCGGGTCAACAATGTGGTGGCCGGGCAGCCGGGCCTTTCCGTGCAGCGCGTGTTCATCGACGCCGGGCACGGCGGACGTGATCCGGGCACCATCCACAATGACGTGATCGAGCGCAACATCACGCTGGACATCGCCCTGCGTCTGGGCCGCCTGCTGGAGGACAACGGCCTGGAGGTCATCTACAGCCGGCGCAAGGACGTGGCCGTGAGCCTGCGGGACCGCACCGGCAAAGCCAACCAGGCAGGCGCGGACCTGTTCGTCTCCATCCACGTCAACGCCCATGAGGACCGCGGCATCAACGGCTTCGAGACCTATTATCTGGACATCTCCCGCGATCCCCGGGCCGTGCGTGTGGCCAGCCAGGAAAACGCCCGCAACGACAGGAACCTGGGCGAGGTCCAGAAGATCCTGTCCGACGGCATGCTCACGGCCCGCCAGTACGAGAGCCGCCGGCTGGCCACCGACATCCAGAAGCAGTCCCTGGCCCGTCTGAAGCGCCGCGGCTATACCGTGCGCGACAACGGCACCCGGGCGGCCCCCTTCATCGTCCTGCTGGGTGCGCGCATGCCCTGCGTCCTGGTGGAAGTGGGCTACTGCTCCAATCCGCATGAGGCCCGCAACCTGCTCGACGCCCGCTACCGCATGATCCTGGCCGAAGGTCTGGCCGAGGGCATCCTGAGCTACAGCGACCGCGTGCGGCAGAACCGCACGGCCCAGAATTCCTTGACGCCCCCTGCCTCTGGTGCTATGTGATGAACGGTAAACAAGAGGTTTCCCTCTTGCTACCAGAAAACCTACACAATCACTGCCTGGCGGCATCCTCGATCCGCGGAGCATTCGATCAAAGGGAGTTTTTTCCATGCGCAAACTGATGTATCTGACCCTTGCGGTCTGCCTGATGATGGCGGGGGCCGTTGCCGCCAATGCCGCTGAACCTGCTGCCGCCAAGATCGGCGTCGTGGACATGCAGGCTGTCGCCACCCAGAGCGAACCTGCCCAGGCCGCCAAAAAGCAGATGGAAAGCAAGTACGGCAAAGAGCGTGCCGCTCTGGAAAAGCAGGGCGAAGCCCTGAAGAAGTCTGCCGAGGAACTGAAGGGCCCCAAGGCCTCTGATGAAAAGAAGCTGGCCTTCATCCGCAAGAAGCAGGAACTGGACCAGAAGACCCGCAACTTCCTGCGCAAGGTGGAACAGGACGAAGTGAAGCTGCGCCAGGATATGGTCACCATGGTCTTCAACGCCACCTACAACGTGGCCCAGAAGAAGGGCTTCAACTTCGTGGTGGACATCACCGCCGGTGGCGTCCTCTACGCCGACCAGACCATGGACCTGACCCAGGACGTGCTGGCCGAAGTCAACCGTCTCCACAAGGAAGACAAGGCCAAAGGCAGCAAGTAAGTGCCCCCCACAGCCGGATCTCGAGCCCCCTGTCCGCAGGGGGCTTTTTTTTGCCCGCCTGCCGGCAGCAGGCCGCCTTGTCTTGCGCCAGGCATCGGGCTAAACTGCGCCATCATACCCATCAAAGGAGTTTTCCATGTCGGACGCTACGCCTATCACCATGGACATCCAGCGCATCCTCTCCATCCTGCCCCACCGCTATCCTTTCCTGCTGGTGGACCGCGTGCTGGAATGCGTGCCAGGCTCCCATATCAAGGCCTACAAGAACGTGACCATCAACGAGCCCTTCTTCCAGGGCCATTTCCCCGGTGCGCCCATCATGCCCGGCGTGATCATCCTTGAAGCCCTGGCCCAGACCGGCGCCCTGCTGGCGGTCTCCGGCATGGAAGGCGACCTGTCGGACAAGCTCTTCTTCTTCACCGGCCTGGACGGCGTCAAATTCCGTCGCCAGGTGGTGCCCGGCGACCGCCTGGAACTGCACTGCGACAATATCCGCATGAAGCTCAAGCTCTGCAAGATGGACGCCCGCGCGTATGTGGACGGCAAACTGGCCGCCGAGGCCCAGATCACTGCCGCCATCGGCGACCGCCCCAAGGCCTAGCATGAAAGTCGCTCTGGTGCATTACTGGCTGGTCAACATGGCCGGCGGCGAAAAGGTGCTGGAGGCCCTGTGCCGTCTCTATCCGCAGGCGGACATCTTCACCCACGTGGTGGACAGGGAAAAGCTCCTGCCCGAATTCCGCCGGCACAAGATCAGCACCACCTTCATCAACAGCCTGCCCGCCAGCCGCAGGCTGTATAAAAAGTACCTGCCCCTCATGCCGCATGCCCTGGAGCAGCTGGACCTGACAGACTACGATCTGGTCATCTCCAGCGAGTCCGGGCCCGCCAAGGGGGTCATCACCCGGCCCGACTGCCTGCACGTCTGCTACTGCCACACTCCCATGCGCTATCTGTGGGACAACTGGCCGGCCTACATGCGGAGCACGGGGCGGCTCTCCCGTCTGGCCATGCGCCTGCTGCTGCCCTCCCTGCGGCAGTGGGACTGCCTCAGCGCCCAGCGGGTGGACCACTTCGTGGCCAACTCCCGTCATGTGGCCCGGCGCATCCGCAAGTACTGGCGCCGCGAGGCCGCCGTGGTCCATCCGCCGGTGGACACCAACGCCTTCACGCCCCGCGCGGAACCGGGCGGGGAGCACTACCTCTGCTTCGGCCGTCTGGCTTCGTACAAGCGCGTTGATCTGGCCGTGGAGGTCTGCACCCGCCTTGGCCGTCCGCTGGTGGTGGCCGGTGACGGCGAGATGATGCAGCAACTCAAGGCCAAGGCAGGCCCCAGCGTGCGCTTTGTGGGCCGCCAGGACGATGCCGCCGTGCGCGAGCTCATGGCCCGCAGCCGGGCCCTGCTCTTCCCCGGCGAGGAAGACTTCGGCATCATCCCGGTGGAAGCCATGTCGGCCGGGGTCCCGGTCATCGCTTACGGACGCGGTGGCGCCACCGAGACCGTGGTGGACGGCGAGACCGGTCTGCTCTTCAGCGAGCAGACCCCGGAGAGCCTGGCCGAGGCCCTGCAGCGCTTCGAACAGTGCGAAGGGGATTTCGATCCCCGACACCTGCACGCGCATGCGAAAAAGTTCTCTACCGAGAATTTCCTGACCGGCTTCCGCCATGAGGTGGAAGCGGCCATGGCCCTCATGTAAAGGACAAAACAGTCCGTAAAGAAAAAAGGGCAGCCTTCATGGCTGTCCTTTTCTTTTGTCTCGCGAGCCTTTTCGGGGCTGTCCTCGTTCCATACAGGCATAGGCGACGCGCTTGTATCCGGGCAAGGTACTGCCCAGCCCCGCTCTTTTGCAAAGAAGCGATGTTTCCGCTGCTCCGGCGGAGCACTATCTGCTTCCGGACTCGTGGCTCCTGCAGGCCCCGCTAGTATGCGCCGTAGCCGGTGAGCACCACGGGGAAGGTACGGGCCAGGATCCAGAGATCCATCCAGATGCACCAGTTGGTCACATAATAGCGGTCCAGGTTGACCCGTTCCTCGTAGGTCGTATTGTTTCGTCCGGAGACCTGCCACAGGCCCGTGATGCCCGGGCGCACCCGGCAGTAATCCGCGTAGACTTCGCCGTATTTGGCGATCTCGGCCTCCACGATGGGACGCGGCCCCACCAGGCTCATCTCGCCCCGTACCACATTGATCAGCTGGGGCAGTTCATCCAGGCTGCTCTTGCGCAGGAAACGGCCCACGCGGGTGATACGGGGGTCATGCTTCAATTTGCGGTCCTTTTCCCACTCGTCGCGCAGGTCGGGATTTTCCTCCAGATAGCGGGCAAGCACCTCGTCCGCATCCTGGCGCATGGTGCGGAACTTGAACACGTCAAAGGCCTTGCCGTCCTTGCCCAGACGACGCTGCCGGTAGAACACCGGCCCGCGGCTGTCCAGACGGATCAGCAGGCACAGCAGCAGGCCGGGCACAGAACACAACACGACCACGGGCAGACAAAGCACGAGGTCCAGGGCTCTCTTGAGGCGCTGCCGCCAGCGACGGCGCAAATTCTGCATGAGCATGAAGCCCGTCATGGTCCCCAGGTCGCAGGCATGGAACCAGTGCTGCCGGACGCCGCTGCTCTGGGCGGGCACCACCAGGATCTTGACGAAATAGCGGCTGGCTTCATGGACGAAGCGGGCCGTATGGGCATCGGAAGGCTGCAGCATCAGGGCGATGGCCCCGGGATGGCGACGCTCCGCGTCCTTCAGCTGGCGTCTGGCTTCTTCCATGTCCGAGGGCAGCGTGAAGATGTCTACCGGCGAAAGGCCCAGCCAGGGGTGGCGTTTGAGATAATGCCACAGCTCACGGCCCGTATTGCTGCGATCAAGGATCACCAGAGGGGTCCCCCACCAGCGGAACTTGCCGAAATAGTGACGGCAGAAGCGCCGTGTCACCGGCAAAAGGAAGATGCTCAGCAGCCAGGCCCCCACGAGCACGATACGCGAATAGGCCACACTGGCCTTGCCCGCGAACAACAGCGCAAGGATGAGGCCGAAGGTCAGTGTGCTCAGCGCGCAGAGTTTGCGGCTTTCCACATAGGCAGGCAGCGAGATGACCCCGTAAAGGCCCAGGGCCAGCCCCATGAACGGCGCCAGCAGGAGCATGGAAAGCATCCAGTCATAGCTGGTGATGTTAAGATCGCCCCACAGGGCGCGCAGGCACAAAACAAAAAACGTGCAGGCAAAAAGCGTCAGGAAGTCGCAACACACCAGCAGGATGACGCGGGGCGGCACCCCCAGACTCTGTAGCATGCGCTGAGCTAGACGGGAAAATTCCATCTTGATTCCGGTCTCCGGTAAGGAAGAAAAAAGGCGGGGACGGGCAGGAGAGCGGCTTTGTGACGCCTTCTCACTTGCGCCCGTGCGCGGCTTTTGCTAAAAAATTTTGTTGCCGCGCGATACGGCATCAGGTTATACCCGGCCCTCACATTTTACAAGGGAAGCACCATGAAAAAACTTTTTGTTTGCGCCCTGCTGTTCGGCCTGCTGGCCTCTGTGCCGGCCTTTGCCCAAAAGACCTACGTCAACGGCATCGACTCCAACTATCCGCCTTTTGCCTATGTCGATGAAAAGACCGGCCAGCCTGCCGGTTTTGACGTGGATGCCATGAACTGGATCGCCAAGACCATGGGCTTCAAGGTCGTCCACAAGCCTGTGGCCTGGGACGGTATCGTGCTGGCACTTGCCAACAAGCAGATCGACATGATCGCTTCCGGCATGAGCATCACTGAAAAGCGCCGCAAGGTGGTGGACTTTTCCGATCCTTACTGGGAAGTCTCCCGCGTGTTCCTGGTGCCTGCCGACTCCAAGCTGACCCCTGCCGACATCCTGTCCAAGCCCATCAAGCTGGGCGTGCAGCGCGGCACCTCCGAAGCTGAAGCCATCAAGCAGGAACAGAAGGAAAAGGGCTATCCCTTTGAGCTGCGCTTCTATGAATCCTGTCCGCTGGCCGTGGAAGACCTGGTCAACGGCCGTATCGAAGCCGCCCTCATGGACTCCCTGCCCGCCGGTGACGCCATCGCCCGCGGCAAGGCCGTGAAGAAGGCCGGTGTGCACGGCGAACCCGACCAGTTCGGCGTGGCCATCCGCAAGGGCGACAAGGAACTGCGCGCCCTCATCGACGAAGGTTTCCGCAAGCTGCAGGCCGATCCCTACTGGAAGGAACTGCAGGCCAAGTACCTGAGCAAGTAATCTCTTACTGACTGATACAGCGGCCCGTGCCGCTTTTCCAAGGTGAACCGCCGCCCTTGTCGCGGCGGTTCGCCATGTCCATACAGCCCGTTTTTCTCATGTCCGATATCTTTCCCTTCAGCGCGATCCTGGATTTCCTGCGGGATATCCTCATGCAGGCCTGGCTCTGCCTGGCCGTCGTCCTGCGCCCCATCGTAGGCGATACCATCGTGGATGCCTTCCCCTTCATCATGGGAGGCACGCTGGTGACCGTGGGCTCGGTGGCCCTGGCGCTGGGCATGGGGCTGGTGCTGGGCGTCCCCATGGCCGTGCTGCAGGTGTACGGTAACGCCCTGGCCCGCCGTCTGGTGGGACTGTATGTCTGGTTTTTCCGCGGCGTCCCCATCCTGGTGCTGCTCTTCCTTTCCCAGGGGCTTTTCCTTTCCATGGGCTGGATCCTCGAGCCCTTCCTGCTCTCCTGCCTCGTCATGGGCTGCATCAGCACGGCCTATCAGTCCCAGATCTTCCGGGGCGCCATCGAGAGCCTGCCCCAGGGACAGCTCAAGGCCGCACGCGCCCTGGGCATGCGCGACCTGACCGCCATCACCTGCATCATCCTGCCGCAGGCCCTGCGCCTTTCCATCCCGGGCTGGGCCAACGAATTTTCCATCCTCCTCAAAGACTCCGCCGTCTGTTACCTGCTGGGCACCATGGAGATCATGGCCCGCGTCAATGCCGTGGCCCAGCGTACGCATGAACATCTGGCATTTTTCGCCCTGGCGGGGGTCATCTATTTCGTTTTGACGCTGATCGTGCTCAAGCTCTTGCGCCGCCTGGAAAACAAGGTCCAGATCCCCGGCTACTCCGCCGGCACGGTGGGCAGCATGGCCAAAAACACGCAGCATGGGGTAAAGAACGCATGAACGAAGTTGTCTTGCAGGTAAAAGGCATCAGCAAAAGCCTGGGCGGCAAGTCCATCCTGGACAATTGCTCCCTGAACATGAAACGCGGCGAGCTCAAGGTCCTCATCGGTCCTTCCGGTGCGGGCAAGAGCACGCTCTTGCAGTGCATCAACTGCCTCATCCCCCCGGACAAGGGCGAGATCATCCTCGAAGGCGAAAAGCTCGACTTTTCCAACAAGTCCAAGCTCTGTGCCTTCCGGGCCCAGGTGGGCATGATCTTCCAGGACTTCAACCTGTTCGACCACCTGACCGCCGAAGAGAACGTGGCCATCGCCCTGCGCAAGGTGCGCGGCATGTCCGCCGCGGCCGCCCGTGAACGCGCCATGGACGAGCTGGCCCGCGTGGGCCTTGCCCGCCGTGCCCTGCTCTACCCCGCCCAGCTTTCCGGCGGCCAGAAGCAGCGCGTGGCCATGGCCCGCGCCCTGGCCATGGACCCCAAGGTCATCCTGCTGGACGAGCCTACCTCCGCCCTGGACCCGGAACTGGTGGGCGAAGTGCTCTCCGTCATCCGTGACCTTTCTAAGGGCGGCATGACCATGATCATGGCCACCCACCAGATGGACTTCGCCCGTGCCCTGGCCCACGAGATCCTGTTCATGGAGCGCGGTGTCATCATCGAACAGGGGGCGCCCGAGACCCTGCTGGCCGAAGGCAGCAATACCCGTACCCGCGACTTCTGCGCGCACCTGCTGGATATGGGAGCCTAGCGTGGTCATCGACATCCCCTTTTTCACCCAGGACGTCATCCCGGCCCTCAACCAGGGCCTGAAAGTGTCCATCGCCCTCATCGTCCCGGCCAGTATCCTGGGCTTCGTGGGCGGCGTGGCACTGGGATGTCTGCGGGCCTTCGGCGGCCCCTGGAGCAGCCGGCTGGGCAACTGGTACACCGCCATCATCCGCGGTGTGCCGCTGGCCGTGCAGCTGATGATGATCTATTATGCCCTGCCCAAGATGGGCATCTATTTCGAGCCCTACGGCGCCGCCCTGCTGAGCTTCATCCTTTGCAGCGCCGCCTATCATTCGGAGTATATCCGCGGGGCCCTGCTCTCCATCCGTCAGGGCCAGATCAAGGCGGCCCAGGCCCTGGGCATGACCACCTTCCAGACCGTGTTCTGGATCGTCATCCCCCAGGCAGCCCGGCGTGCCCTGCCCGGCTGCGGCAACGAGATCATCTACCTCATCAAGTACAGTTCCCTTGCCATGCTCGTGACCTGTAACGAGCTCATGAGCGAAGCCAAGGTGCTGGCCTCGGACACCTTCCGCAATACGGAAGTCTTCCTGGCCGTGGGCCTCTACTACCTCATCCTGGTCTCCCTGGCCACCTGGTGCCTGCGCTGGCTGGAAAAGCGCTATAGCATCCCCGGCTTCGGCAACCGCTAGTTTCCTTTTTCATGAGGGGAGGGGAACCCCCTCTGCTAACGCGAGAGGGGGTTCCCCTCCCCTCAAACTCCCCTCCCTTCCCCCAGCGCGTTTTGCTTAAAAAGCTGCGCCAACAGGCAGGGAAGCTTATCTGCAAGGCAACAAAAGGCGCTGCCCGCATACGCGGACAGCGCCTTTCTTCATTTTCAAAGGAGTATCTGCCTGATAGCCTTCCCTCCCATCATCACCGCATTAGCCTTCCTGCTGATCCTCCCATAGCTTTCGAGCTTTTTCCCGGATAGGCAGAGGAACTTTTTTCGCTTCTCGAAAAATGTGTTCCAAACAAGTACGCAACACTACCTTGTCCCTGAGAAGCCCTTTTGCCCCTGAGACCCTCGTTTTTGCCCCTTTTTCCGTATAGCCATACGTTTTCATCAACCTATCCACGATCCTCGTATTATCACCTGTACGTTGCGCTTCCTGGAACCAAGCAAAATCTCTTACAAAACACTCTTTACCTATACTCATTAAACGCCGAGTTAAGTTCTTCTCCATTTTTATCTCTCTTATAATGTAAAAAATCCCCCTCCCCGCTGAAGCGCGCTGGGGAGGGGGTGGGGAATTTGAGGGGCGGGGGAACACCTCTCGCGCTGGCAGCGACCGGATGGCGCCCCTTGGGCCGTGCCCGTTGCGACGGAGGAAGCTACGGGCATCGACAGCGGAGATGCGGAGGTCCCCCGCCCCTCAGCAAAACAACACGGCCATGCTGCCGTTACATGTGCAGGGCGGCCTGACCAAGTTCCAAAGCCTTGAGGTTGGAGGCCTGCAGCTTGGCGGGCAGATATTTTTCGATGGCGGCCTTGAGGGCGTCGATACCGAAGGGCAGCAGACCCGAGGCACAGACAGCGGCCAGCAGCACGGTATTGCCCGCCTGGGCGGCACCGGCCTGGATGCCCAGCTCGCGGCAGGCCAAGAAATGGCACTGGCTGGCAACGGCGCGGGACTTCTGCTCGATCTCTTCCATGGAAGGATATGCAGCCATGCCCAGCGACACGCTCAGGGGCGGCATGGGATCACGGCTGGAGAAGATGACGCCGCCGGGGCGCAGGTACGGCAGACCGCGCAGGGTCTCCAGGGGCTCGAAGCCCAGCAGGATATCGGCCTCGCCAAGATCCAGCTTGGGCGAACGCCAGCCGCCCAGCAGCAGCACGGATTCCACCACACCGCCGCGCTGGGCCATGCCGTGGACTTCGCCGGCCACCACTTCCTGCCCGGCATCCAGAGCGGTGCGGGCCAGCAGGGTGGTGGCGGTCAGGGTGCCCTGCCCGCCCACGCCGGTGAAGAAGATACGAAGACGCTTTTGTTTGTCGCTATGTTGCATAATACACCTCACCTAGGCGCGCTTTCTGGCCTTGAAGGCCTTGGGGGCCACCTGCAGACAGACCATGCAGCCGGTGCAGAGATTTTCATCCACAGCCACGTCCTCGCCATTGCGATAGAAAGCGGGGCAGGCCAGTTCTTCCAGACAGCGCTGGGCATCGGCGCCCTGCTCGGCCACATAGGCCACCTGGGCGGCGGCCTTCTTGAGGCGGCGGCGGGCATAGAGCACGCAGGGTTCTTCCGCGATGATGACGCGCACGCCCTTCCTGTCGCGCATATCTTCCAGGGCCGAATGCAGGGCCTTGAGGTTGTAGGAACGGACCTTCACACATTCGGTGACGCCCAGGCCGCGCACCACGGATTCGATATCCAGATGCATGGCCTCTTCACCGAGGATGTCCTGCAGCATGCCGGGATTGGGCTGGTGACCGGTCATGGCGGTGGTGCCGTTGTCGAGGATGACCACCAGGATGTCGTGCTTGTTGAACACGGCGTTGGCCAGGCCGGTCATGCCGGAATGGAAGAAGGTGGAGTCACCGATGAAGGCCACCACCGGCTTGCCGGAAGCCCGGGCAAAACCGCTACCGGCGGACACGGAGGAGCCCATGCAGACCAGGAAGTCGGCCATGCGCAGGGGCGGCAGCATGCCCAGGGTGTAGCAGCCGATGTCGCTGGAATAGTAGGCGTCGTCGCCAAAGGTGTGGCGGACGGCGTAGTAGACGGCGCGGTGGGAGCAGCCGGCGCAAAGGTTCGGCGGACGCACGGGCAGCTCGCGGACCACGGGCGAAGAGGCCTTGACCGGGCAGGGGCAGTCCAGATAATCGGCCACGCGGCGCAGGACCAGGGTGGTGGAGTATTCGCCCAGCACGGTGAGGGTCTCGTCCTTGCCTTCGATGCGGGCCTTGCAGCCGCACTTCTGGGCCAGGGCGCGCACGCTGCCTTCCAGCAGAGGCTCGCCTTCTTCCAGCACCAGCACGCGGTCGCAGGACTGCAGGAAGGCTTCGATACGGCCTTCGGGCAGGGGCCAGGTCATGCCCAGCTCGAGCACGCGCACGCGCTCTTCCCAGCCGCCGGAGGCCAGGGCGTCGGCCAGATAGTTGCGGGCCACACCGCTGGCGATGATGCCCAGACGGCAGCCTTCGGGGCCGTATTCACGGCTGAAGCGGCTGGACTCGGCAAAGGCGCGGGCCTTTTCCATGATCTCCAGCAGGGAGCGGTGACGGCCACGGGCCACGGCGGGCACGGGCACGAAGCGGCCGGGATTGCGCTGGAAGTCCACGATGGGCGCGGGGCCCGCCGGCAGATCGTCGAATTCCACATTGCCGCGCATATGGCTGACGCGGGTGGTGGTACGCAGCAGCACGGGCTGCTGGAGCTCGCGGGCCAGGCGGAAGGCCTCGCGGGTCATGTCCTTGGCTTCCTGGGCGGACACAGGCTCGAAACAGGGCAGGGAGGCAAAGCGCGCATAGTAGCGGTTGTCCTGCTCGTTCTGGCTGGAGTGGCAGCCGGGGTCATCGGCGGAGAGCACCACCAGACCGCCGGGCAGACCGGTGTAGACCGAGGTGAACAGCGGGTCGGCCGCCACGTTGAGGCCCACGTGCTTCATGGTCACCAGGGCCTGGGCACCGCCCAGGGCCGCACCGGCGGCCACTTCGAAGGCGACCTTTTCGTTGACCGCGTACTCGATCTTGTAGCGGCCCTCGCCCCCCAGTTTGTAAAAGGTATCCGGCACTTCGGAAGAAGGCGTGCCAGGATAGCAGGTGACCATGTTCACGCCGGCTTCAAGCGCGCCGCGTACGATGGCTTCATTGCCCAGCAAAACGTGGCGCTCGCCACGCGCCCCGTGCAGCAGAGGATGTTTGCTCATGTGTCCTCCCGGCCCGTGCGCGTCGGCAGAGGGGCCGCCAACGTTCTTACTACTTGTTCTCCGCGCCGTCCTTCACGGGCGCGGTCTTGCCACCGCCCAGCGCTTCCGCGCGCGAGCGGTAAAATTCACCGTCCAGACCAGGCTGCGAGGCGGCCAGGGCTTCATAGGCGGCAACGGCCACATCGGTCTTGCCCGCCGCTTCGGCGGCTTCGCCCAGCAGCATGCGCAGGGTGGCACGGCCGTCCTCGGTGGCGCGGCTCTCCAGGCCCTGCAGCAGGGTCACGGCATCAGCGGGACGATCCAGCTTGATCAGCGCGCCGGCCTGGCCCAGAGCGGCCATCAGGCCCATGGCACCGTCGGCGTCCAGCTTGGCCGCCGTGGCATAGGCCTGTTCGGCACGGCTGTAATCCTGATCCTGCATGGCGAACTCGGCCTGCATCAGATAGATGCTGTAACGCATGTTCTCGGGAGCTTTGGCTGCCAGGTCGTCCAGCGCCTTGAGGCGATCCCCGCCCTTCATGGTGATGCCGATACGCGCCAGTTCGGTCTGGGCCTCGGCCTGCAGGCCGCCCTGATGCCAGCGCCACACGGCGGTGCCTACCAGGGCCACCAGAAGGACGACCACCACGCCCACGATCAGCCCGCTGTTGCGCACGATGAACTGCAGCAGCGGTGCGCTTTCCGCGCTCACCTCAGCCTTGAGGTCATTGAGCAGGGTAGGAGATTCAGGGGTATTCTGAGGTCTGACAGGATTCATTTCTTTCAGTGCTCCTTGCAAAAGCTTCGCCCGCGGTCGCCGGAGCTGTCACGGTGCGGTCTATTTATGTAGGATAGGGAGCGGCCTTCTGTCAAAGAAAAACCCCTGCCGGCAGTAGGGAATCCCGAAGCCGGACGCTCCTCTTCCCGAGAGGGCCTCGGCTGGAAACCGGAGGCATATCCGCCTTCCGCACCGGCGCCTTTCCCCCCAAAAAAAGAAGGATATCCGGGCGTACAGCGGCATCCCGTACAGGGGGCCGTCCCCTTGCCCTCGTTCCTGCGGCAGCGTATAGAGAGACGAGCCAACCCAAGGAGCCCGTATGACTTTGGCACAAGAAATGACCCTGCTCGGCCAAAAGGCCAAGGAAGCCGCCCGCCTGCTGGCCAAGGCCAGCCCCGCGGCCAAGAACGCCGCCCTCACCCGTCTGGCCGCCCTGCTCGAAGAGCGGGAAGCCGAGCTGCGCACCGCCAACGCGCAGGATCTGGACGCGGCCCGCGCCCGGGGCCTGGACGCCCCCCGCATGGACCGCCTGACCCTGCATCCCGCCGTACTGGCCGACATGCGCGCCGCCTGCCTGCATGTGGCCGGTCTCCCCGACCCCGTAGGCGCCATGGACAGCCAGTGGCAGCGCCCCAACGGCCTGCTGGTGGGCCGCATGCGCGTGCCGCTGGGCGTCATCGCCATGATCTACGAGGCCCGCCCCAACGTGACCATCGACGCGGCCATCCTCTGCCTGAAGGCGGGCAATGCCGTGATCCTGCGCGGCGGCAGCGAGGCCCTGCACTCCAACACCGCTCTGGCCGCCCTGCTGCGCCAGGCCCTGGAAGAAGCCGGTCTGCCCGCCGATGCGGCCCAGCTGGTGACGACCACGGATCACGCCGCGGTCACCGAGCTGTGCAAGCTCGACCAGTATATCGACGTCATGATCCCGCGCGGTGGCGAAGGTCTGGTGCGTGCCGTGACCGAAGCCGCCACCATGCCGGTGCTCAAGCATTACAAGGGCGTCTGCCATGCCTTCGTGGACGCGGATGCCGATCTGGACAAGGCCCTGGACATCGTTTTCAACGGCAAGGTGCAGCGTCCCGGCGTCTGCAACGCTCTGGAATGCCTGCTGGTGCACAAGGACTGCGCCGCGGCCTTCCTGCCCCGAGTGGGCCGGCGTCTGGGCGAAGCCGGTGTGGAGTTCCGTGCCTGCCCCGCTTCCCTGCCGCTGCTGGGCCCCACGGCCAAGGCCCAGAGCCCCGACGATCTGGGACAGGAATTCCACGCCCTGATCCTGGCCGTCCGCGTGGTGGACGACATGGATGCGGCCCTGGCCCACATCGCCCGCTACGGCTCCAATCACACGGAGATCATCTGCACCAACGATCACGAGCACGCCATGCGCTTTTTGCGTGAGGCCGATGCCTCCATGGTGGCGGTCAATGCCTCCACCCGCTTCAACGATGGCGGCCAGCTGGGCCTTGGTGCGGAGATCGGCATCTCCACCTCCAAGCTCCATGCCTATGGCCCCATGGGCGTGCAGGAACTGACCACCACCAAGTTCGTGGTCTTCGGTCAGGGGCAGGTGCGGCAATAGACATGGACGGGAAGCGCGCAGCGGGCCGGGCCCTGTTCGGCGGCAGTTTCAACCCGCCGCATGTGGGGCATCTGCGTCTGGCCATCGAAATGGCGGAGACCTTGCGCCCCCTGGCCGACAGCGTGGAGCTGATGCCCTGCGCCGCACCGCCGCACAAGGTGGTGAGCGGCCTGCTGCCCTTCGACCTGCGCGCCGCCATGGTGGAAGCCTGTCTGGACGGCCTGCCCGGCCTTTCGTGCAATCGCATGGAAGCCGGACGTCCCGGTCTTTCCTATACCTGGGATACGTTGCAGGCCTGTCGTGAAGAAACACCGGAACGGCCCCTGTTCTTCATCCTCGGCAACCCGGACTATGCCCTGCTGCCCCACTGGCACCGGGGGCTGGAACTGCCCGAACTCTGCCAGCTGGTGGTGGTGCCGCGCGGTGAGGGCTCGGAAAAGAACTTTCTTGCCGCTACGGAAAGCATGTGGCCCGGTGCCCGGGCGTGCGAGCCTGTCCTGCCCGGGAGCCGCCGCATGCGCCTGCCCGGCGGCGGGCAGGTCCACTTCGTGCCCCTGCCGTGGATCTCGGTCAGTGCCTCGCGCATCCGCCACCGCTGGCTGCACGGCCTGAACGTGGATTTTCTGGTGCCCAAGCCCGTACTGGAGCTGCTGGACGCCCACCGGGAGACCGTGCTGGCGCACTGGCTGCCCGAGGCCAAAACGGACGATGCCTGATGCCGTCCGGGGCTGCAAGAAAACTTATTGCTTTTTTCACCGAAACAGACTAAATAATGCCTTCGGCCTTGCTGTGCATGCACAGCTCCAAAGAGCGGAGAGGTAGCGAAGTTGGCCGTAACGCGCTCGACTCGAAATCGAGTTATCGGTTAATAGCCGGTACGTGGGTTCGAATCCCACCCTCTCCGCCAGAAAAGCGACCTATACGATCCCGCCAAGTACCTAAGTGCTTGGCGGGATTTGTTTTTTTACTTCCTATAGTCCCATCGATTCCTATCCGTACCTTGTCGATTTCAGCGCACGGGTGGTACAGCGGGTGGTACAGGCCTCGTGTACCACCGTTCCACGCTCGCCTGTACCACCCAATGGAGTCTTTATGAGCGGAATCAACAAGTTGACGGACAGACAAATTAAAAATCTCAAGCCCGGAGCACGGCGGATCAAAATCGGCGACGGTGATAAACTTTGGCTCTTCGTCTCACCTTCGGGCATCAAAGTATGGCGGATGCTCTGGAAAGAAGGGAACACGCAAAAACAGTTCACCATAGGCCCGTATCCTACCATCTCCCTAAAAGAAGCCCGCGAAAAACGCGACGCCGTCAATGGGCTGCTAGTGCAAGGCCTTGACCCCAACGAGCAATATCGTTCTGAACAGGAGCAACAGGACGAGGAGACCAACCTTACCTTCCGCGTTGTCGCTCAAGAGTGGTATGAAAAGCGCACGGTCACCCAGACAGAAAGCACCCGCCGCCTCAAGATGCAACGGCTGGAACGACACGTCTTTCCCTCGTTTGGGGACCTTCCCATAAAGCAGCTCAAGCCTCGGGATATTATTCTTGCCCTCCATGCCATCGAAAGTCAGGGACGTCGGGAAATGGCCCGGCGTGTGGGGCAAATCATAGGCCAAATATGCCGCTATGCCAGAGTAGTAGGCTATCTGGAGTACGATATTTCTTCGGGGATCACCGAAGCTCTGGAACCCAAAGGCCCTGTTCAGCACAGGGCCACGATCACGGATCCGAAGAAAATCGGTTACCTTCTTCGAGACATCGACGACTACCCCGGAAGTATCGTCACAAAGTACGCGCTGAAAATCCTCCCCTACGTTTTTGTACGCTCGCAAGAACTACGCCGTGCTCGCTGGGCAGATATAGACTTTCAAAAGCATTTGTGGGTGATTCCCCCTGAGCACATGAAAATGAAGCGGCTGCATGTTGTCCCTCTTGCTAGACAGGTGGAATACCTGCTCAAAGAGCTTCACACATGGACTGGAGGTGGAGAATTCCTCTTCCCCTCCCCTCAATCCAGAGCACGAGTCATCACTGACATGTGCCTGCTTAACGCTTTGCGTCGCGTAGGGTACGGAAAGGAAGAGCTCTGCATCCATGGATTCCGGGCAATGGCAAGTACGCTCCTTAACGAGCAAGGCTTCCGCGCGGATGTCATTGAGGCACAGCTTGCACACAGGGAAAAAAATGCGGTACGTGCGGCATACAACCACGCCCAGTACCTCCCCGAGAGAGCGAAGATGATGCAGTCCTGGGCCGATTACCTGGATGAGCTGCGGACCAGCGCTTGCCACAAACCATCGACAAAATAGGCCCAAGAAACACACCAACCAACTGATAATATACACTATTTATCTCAAAAGGTCGTTCTTCCAGTAAAGGAAAACGGCCTTTTTTTATTTTTTTCTAAACGTTTTTGCGGAGGCCCCCAATATCTTGTTGTCGCTTGGGGGCAGCGCGGTTCGGGAAGAAAAATATTTGCAAAATCTTTCGTTTTTTACTGAACGCCTTCCGAGGAAAGGCCAACCTTTCTTCAGCCGGTTGGGGCGGCGTGCCCCAAGTGGAAAAAATATTTTTCGAATTTGCTGTTTTTTACTGAACGCCTTCCGGGGAGAGGCCAACCTTTCTTTAGCCGGCTGGGGCGATGCCCCCGAAAGAGAAACAGACGCGGAATGTTCTCCATTTTTTCCCTGGGGAAAAGTCTATCCCAACCGACGTTTCGAGGCGATGTAGCTGCCACAGATCTGCGGAAAACAGGGCCATAGCAGCGAAAAGGGCATATCTGCCATCAATCCTTTAACCCAGGAGCATCATTATGATTGAAGTCTCTCCATCCCATCAACTTTTGTCTGCGGCCCAGATCTACAAGATGTTTTCCATCAGTAAAACAACATTTTATCGCTGGATTGACGAGGGTTTCTTTGAGCCAGGTTTACGCCTTGGCCCGAACTGTGTCCGATGGCGTGCCTCAACAGTAAATGCCTTCATTGAGAAGCGCGAGAAGCAAACACAATTAGAGAGGTACACATGCTAAGTTTAAAGTCTTCGGAATACATAACCGACTATAATGTATCATATATTCAAAAAATGGAGGCAGATAGTTATGTCGATTAAATATCCTATTTTTCATACAGGAAAGGGTCATCTTATGTTCTTCCATGGCTGGGAGCCCAAGAAAACGCAAAATGGCAAGGAGCTGTTTAGTACAACATTCATCTTCCCCAAAGAGGATACTGCAAGCTATGAGCGCTACAAGCAAGCACTTCGTGAAGCCTACGACATCGCGAAGCAGACCCAAGATAGCTCTGACTGGCCTGCTTTTGATAAGATAGTCGGTCCTGTCCGAGACTGTAGGAGTCCAAGATACCCCAATCACTGGGAGTTGTTTGCCAGTAGCAAATTCATGCCCGTGATAGCTGATAGACAAGGTAATCCAATAAAGGACAGGAGCCTTGTTCGGGATGGCAGTGTCGTACAGCTGGTTATGAAACTCTACCCACAGAACACACATCAGGGTTTTGGCTTCAGCCTGGACTGTGTACGTAAGCTGGAAGATGAGTCTCCGCATAAACTCTCTGCTGAACAGTTGGCTGAGGCGGACCGCTACTTATAAGGCATCAGCAAGCCCTAGTGGCGGAGGTCTGCTCCGCCACTAGGAGCGAGGATTATTCTAATGAAGCAGATTCATATCGACCTTGAAACCTACTGTGACCGAGAGCTTTCCGAATGCGGTGTTTACCGCTATGCCGAAGATCTCTCCTTTGAAATCTTGCTCTTCGCCTACGCCGTTGACGATGGCCCGGTGCATGTCGTCGATTGCGCCAGTGGAGAACAGGTTCCGACGGATATTCTGGCAGCTCTTACTGATGATACCATACAAAAGTGGGCACACAATGCCGCCTTTGAACGTATCTGCCTCAGCCGTTTTCTGGGCTTGCCGCAAGGCAGATACCTTGATCCGGCGTCCTGGCGGTGCAGTATGGTCTGGGCGCTTACTCTGGGTTTTCCCGCTTCGTTGGAGAACCTTGGGGTAGTACTGGGACTGACCAAGCAAAAACTCCGTGAGGGACGCGAGCTCATCTCTTTCTTCTCCAAGCCATGCAAACCCACCAAGGCGAATGGCCTGCGAGTAAGAAACCTGCCTGCCCATGCTGCTGAAAAGTGGGCACAGTTCAAGGCCTACAATCGTAGGGACGTGGAAGTGGAGATGGATGTTTGTGCCAGGCTGGCCGACTTCCCGGTACCTCAGTTGCTCTGGGAAGAATACGCCATCGATCAGGAAATCAACGACAGAGGCATTGCTGTTGACCGGGCACTGGTTCACAAGGCTCTTGCCCTGGATAAGACCTTTACGGAGGAACTCTTCCACTCTCTCCAGCAGCGCACGGGATTGGCTAACCCGAAATCCCGTCAGCAGATGCTGAAATGGCTGCTGGCACAGGGCTACGAAGCGGAAAGTCTGGATAAAAAAGCGGTGGAGTGCCTGAAGAAGAGCGTAACGGATGACGTGCGCGAGGTGCTCAACGACTATGGTCGCATCACCCGCACCTCCATAGGCAAATACGCGGCCATCCAGGAATGCGTATGCGCTGACGGGCGTGTTCGCGGCATGTTCCGCTTCTATGGGGCCGCCCGCACAGGACGTTTTGCAGGACAGCTTGTCCAGCTCCAAAACCTTCCGCGCAACAGTATGAGCGATCTCGATACGGCGCGAAATCTCGTTCTTTCCGGCAGCTATGCGCAGGTCAAAGCGCGCTTTCCTGACGTCTCGGGAGCGCTGTCAGAACTGATCCGCACCAATTTTGTGGCTGGAGACGGCAATCAGTTCATCGTTGCCGACTATGCGGCTATCGAAGCCCGCATCATCGCCTGGTACGCCAAAGAGCACTGGCGTCTTGAGGCCTTTGTCCAGGGCAAGGACATCTACTGCGCATCGGCCAGCAAAATGTTCGGCGTCCCTGTCGAGAAGCACGGCCAAAATGCCGAACTCCGTCAGAAAGGCAAGATAGCGGAACTCGCGCTGGGCTATGGCGGTTCCGTTGGTGCTCTCAAGAGCATGGGCGCGCTGGAAATGGGGCTGGAAGAAGAGGAGCTGCAATCCCTTGTCAATGCCTGGCGTGCCGCGAATCCGCGTATCGTAGCCTTCTGGTGGGAGGTGGACAACGCTGTCAGAGAGGCCCTTACCGTGGGGTACAGCGCCTTAGTGCCCTACGGACTGGAAATGCGCCATAGCGGCAAGTGGCTTTTCATCATCCTTCCTTCCGGGCGTCGGCTTGCCTACCCGTATCCTTTGCTGCTGCCTTCAGCTGATGGGCGCGAAAAAATCACCTACGAAGGTGTGGATTCCTACCACCATGCCTGGGGAAGCATCGACTCCTACGGTCCCAAGTTTGTCGAAAACATCGTGCAGGGCACAGCGCGGGACATCCTTTGCCACGCCCTGAAAAATCTTCGCAATCACGGCTACCGCACGGTCGCCCATGTACATGACGAGGTCATCATCGAAGCACCGGCGACCTCATCGGCAGATGCTGTATGTACGCTCATGGCACAGTCACCAGCGTGGGCAGAAGGCCTTCTTCTCCGTGCCGACGGCTATACCACCAACTACTACTGCAAGGACTAGTATGAAGATAGCCATAGCAACCAGCCGTACCGAAGTTACGTGGCAAAACGTTGACTGGTCTGAAGAGGAACTGCTCGCCAAGCTTCGCTCGCCCGTTCGTACCCCCGAAACGCTGAGCGCCTTCATGGAGATGTCCAAGTCGCAACAGGGTGAAATCAAGGATAAAGGCGGTTTTGTTGGCGGGCATCTGCGTGATGGCCAAAGACGCAAAGGCGGCGTTCTTTTACGCTCACTGCTGTCCCTTGACCTGGACTCAGGACAACCTGACACCCTGGCACTGCTGAAAGGGTTGCCGTACCGTTGCTTTGTGCATACCACGCACAAACACACGCCGGAAAAACCACGCTTCCGCCTTATCATACCTCTGTCCAGAGAGATCAGCGAAGATGAATATCCGGCTGTGGCCAGAAGGATAGCGGCGGACATAGGCATTGAGCTGTTCGATGACAGCACCTACGAAGCCAACCGAATGATGTTCTGGCCGACAGTGTCCTGCGACGGTGAGTATATTTTTGAAGTCATTGAGGGACAGCCCCTTGCCCCGGACACCGTCCTTTCCAGGTATAAAAACTGGCGGAATACGGAGGAATGGCCTGTCTCTTCCCGGCAAGACCCCGTGGTTTTACGACAGGCTGCCAAGGTGGCAGATCCTCTCACAAAAGACGGTGCCGTCGGACTAATATGCCGGGCGTATTATCCTATACAGCTGCTTCTGGAAGAGCATCTCTCGGATATCTACGAGCCCCTCAAAGAGGGGAGCCGATATACCTACACCAAAGGAAGTACCTCGGGAGGCCTGGTCGTCTATGAGGACAAATTTGTCTACAGTCACCATGACTCCGACCCTGCCGCCCACCAACTTCTAAACGCCTTTGACCTCTGGCGCATTCACGCCTTCGGCAAACTGGACGTCGGCACGACTAAAAAGAGCCCCAATTCGCCGTCCTTCAAGGCTATGCTTGAGCACGCTTTACAGGATGAGCGTGTAAAGGCTCAGCGGGATCGGGAATTCATGGAGATAATGAAGGAGGCCGCACTGGCGTGCGGACTGGACGTAGAGGATGACGAAGAAGGGCTCTGGCTGGACGAACTTGAGTACGATCCTATTCAAAGGAAGATTTTGCCAGGCCTTAATAACGCCAATACAATTCTGCGGCACGATCCTTTGTTGAAAAACATTGCTTACGATCAGCTCTCGCAAACGACCGTTCTTACCGGTGCTGTGCCTTGGGACAAACAGGGTGAGCGCCTGTGGAGTGACGCGGACGATGATTATCTGCTAAGCTATCTTCACAGGAACTATACCAAGATAAGCAAACAGCACATGCTATCTGCCTTGACAACTTCAGCAATGGACAAAGGCTTCCATCCCATCCGTGACTATTTGAATACATTGCCATTGTGGGACGGAGTTCCCCGTGTAGACACCTTGTTCATTGACTATTTCGGAGAGGAGGATACTCCCTACGCCAGAGCGGTCGCGAGGAAGATCCTGTGTGCGGCAATCAAGCGTGTACTAGAGCCCGGTTGCAAGTTTGATACTATGGTTGTTCTTAAAGGCCCCCAAGGAACCGGAAAGAGCACCCTCATCTCAAAGCTGGGGGGCACTTGGTACACGGATAACCTGACGCTAGCGGACACCAGGGACAAAACCGGGGCAGAAAAATTGATGGGCATCTGGATCGTTGAGATCAGCGAGCTTGCCGGACGTAACAAAGCTGAGGAGGAGTCCATCCGCAGCTTTATCACCCGGACGGATGATAAATTTCGTGAAGCCTACGGACGCAGGGTCATATCCCATCCCAGGCAGTGCGTTTTCTTCGCGACGACAAATGCCCAGAACGGCTTCTTACGAGACATAACGGGCAACAGGCGCTACTGGCCCATCAATGCCCCCGGAACAGGTCACAAAAAATCCTGGGATATGACGGATGACGATGTGCGACAGATATGGGCGGAGGCCAAACACTATTTTCAGGCAGGAGAATCGCTGTGCCTCCCTCCCAATTTACAGGAGGAAGCCTGCGCACGCCAGCGGCAGGAACTTGAAACCGACGAGCTGGAGGGCGTGATTCTGGACTATCTTGATACCCCGATCCCCTTGGAATGGTCACAGATGGATCTGCCCCAGCGCCTGAACTTTCTGCAAAACGAAAACAGCGGCCCGGGTACACAAAGAACGGGCGCAGAAAGACGTACGGAGATTTCTCCCATAGAAATTTGGTGTGAATGCTTCAAGAAAAACAAGGCTGACTACAACGGTAAAACGGATGGAAGGCGCATTATAACCGTCCTGCTCAAAAACCATTGGACCCGTGGGAAGAAACGGCGCGTACCTTTCTACGGCCCTCAGAACGTATTCAAGCGCAACGTCTGATGACTACTGCTGACGGAAGGGAGAGGCCAACCGTCTCTCCCTTTCATCTCCTAAGAAGTATCCCACTATAGGGCTGAGCTCTGGGGCATTTTCACCAGTTGACACACGCCATAGACCTCACGGGTTCCGATGTGTTCCGTCAAATTTTTGTTCGGAACAAAGAAATCTCCAGACAGGCTTGTATATTACGACAATTGTTTCATCGCTCTGCTCCAAGCGAACTAAAACTTTTCCTGTGTATACATATCGTCTATGTAGGTTACTTGCTTCGCTGAAACATATTTTCTTAACTTTTATGGAATATAGGAACAAACAGAAGAAAAGTGGCTCTACATAAGGCTTTTTTGGTGTTCCGAAAATGTTCCGTTAGCGTTCTCTCTTTTGCATAAGAACTCAGGACATGGAGTAGCCCCGATTTTGAACGGATAGTCCCCCCATGCAGGAGACTCCTTGGCCCCCCACGAGCGTGGGGAAAACTCACGCCAGACACCACATTTCTTCACTACCTGTTCAGCTACGGGGTAAAGTCCCTGGACAACGGCACGCCTATTAAATATCCGTCGCAATATCTGGAGAATATCTATGCATTCAGACAGGTTGCAGGGCAAACCGCCCCAAAAACAGGGGAGGAATACCAACCACCTCTTGGTCAGCTCCACGCTCAAAGTTGTCCAAGTATTTTCGAAGGTATCGAAAGCCCTCAAGCTCCTGGACAGATTTAATTACCTTCCCTATTTCGACAAAAGCCGGTAAGGAGAGGACAGCTTGGAAGATAGCCGGTCTGCTGGAAACAGACGACCTAGCACGGCATTTCCCATGATTTATGGCATGCAGACATTCCACGCCATGGAATTACTGGTACGTGGTGCCGTGATGTCTTGGAGGGGCAGACTCTTCGTGACTTGCTGACCTTTCTTGTGGATGAAATAGAGTATAAATACCTCTGCATCTCGAATCCGGCCTACCACGCCGCCATACCGAAAGACGAAGAGGCAGGGACTGAGGAGATCCCGGCGAAGCTCATCTTTTTCTGCATGAAACCACTTCTTACCGACTCTCTGCCCCCAAAGTGTAAGGAGAGATTTTGCGACGTCAGCTTCTTAATCTCAAATTTGCACCTAGCAGCTCACGGCGACGTGCCAGTTCGCCCCTTATGTGACTCCTGGATTTCCTGGTGTTGTCTTTGATAACAACGACACCCATTTCGTCTTTGCCGGCCATGTCCTGGCCGTTGAGCATAGCATATCTCCGACTGAGGTTAGAACGAGCATCAGTATGAATTTTGCCCGGCTGCTCAAGGAAGCAGCTACGGTACCAATCCCCCCCTCACCGCTATAGATAATATCACGCAGTCTGAGGGGCAGATGACAGAAATCTATCAGACAATTTTGGGTACACCATCTGCTCCTGGGATCAATGGAGCCGACGCCATCACCTACGACACCCTTCTCTCCGAACTCACAGCGCCTGACACGTCCTCAGCATCTCCATATAGCAACCCTCGTGAGGCCTACAGGTACATGCGGCGCAACATCGTCACGTTCGAGGATTACTGCTCTTTCATGGAGTTTACAGCGACATACGGCAATGGCCCTGAGGGACAGCAAACACCTTTGCAGTTGAACGGTGAGTTCCTTGAGAAAAGGCGCCCTCTCAAGATCTTCAGGACAGTCGCCGAAAATAATGAGGGATCATCGGAGGATTATGCCAATGATGGGTCATCTAACATAGGAGCCGCTAACAAAATCATGGAGAAAGCATCTGATAAAGAAAATGAACAGGGCGTAACAGCCGTCAGCGCCTCTCTTACCGAAGTTGAATCTGACGTGCGGAGTCTGCTCCTATAGAAATGGGGGCCATTCGGCCCCCATTTATTTTTACCACATTTTTGTTTCGAGCATGATAGTATACAGCATGTCAATATAGTCGTCATCTGAAAGGAATTTTCCGTTAGCTTTACAGAACAAACCATAATGAGCACTGGCCTCTATTTTAGGTACCCCATTTTTATATTTCAATACAAATGGACACTCGTATAGCTTTTTAATTCCACGATGGCTTGAAATTCCTTTAAAAACAATTACATATGTATTTTTATATTTTTCCATCCTATACACGTTCCACACTGGATCAGTGAAAAATGCGGAAAAAGCTTCCCGTATAGATTTATATCCTTCCTGCTGGGGGAACTTTGAAAAATAAAATTCTTTAAAAGCATTGAGAACATCTTCATTACTTTTTGGAGCATTTTCAGCTTTTAATTTAGGAATCATAGTATCCAAATAATTGAATTCGTACTCAACATCAGTATGGATGTCTCTGTACTCATCTTTATTTAATATTTTATCCCAGAATCCTATCGCACTATCAGTATTATGTAAATCAAGCTCAATATATGCAGCGACAATAAGTAACCTATCCCTAGTCCATACTGGAAGTTTATCTAAGAAATCAGTCTGATTAGCTAGCGCCAGAACTTTTTGAGTTCCTGCCACTCCATTTTCATTCCTCCTTAAACAGATAGCATATTCTACTTTACCTGCAGCAGAGAGAGTTCCACTTTCTTCTGCCTTTTTATAGTAATATAGTCCCTTCTTGAAATCATTGGGTACATTTTCTCCAGAAATCAATAACTCAGCAGCTTCCTCGTATGCCTTTTTATATCCATACTCGGCAGCCTTGACACACCATATCGCGCTCTTAATATCGTTTTTAGCCTCTTTATATTTTCTCGACACTAAATAAGCAGATTTACCATCATTCGCGTTATTTTCTAACGATTCCAAATTTGAAAGACTTACATTCTTATTATCAATCTCATCACAATATGAGACAGAAAAATAGCTTCCATCTTCTTCATCAAAAATAAATTTATTATTATCATCTATTCTTAGTGACAATACATCATAGCTCTTTCTTATCACTAAATTTACTTTATTACCTTCAACATACCAATATCCAACATTATTATCATGTTCTCCCCTTTGTTGTTCAGAAGAAATAATGTTATTTCTTTCTAGGTGATACCAAATTTCTTGCTGCCATCCATCTTTCCTGCGTAAATCTAGCACTGCTGAATATGCTGTAATATTTTTGTCTATTTTTTTAAATTCATTGTTTTCATCAACCACTTTACATTCATATATATATCTATTAACCATAACGATTCTATCAGATATAAATTGTTCGAGCCTCTTAGCTCCAGCATTATTTACTTTGACATCTAGAATAACTTTATTCCTATCAGCAATCCATTTCCTTTGGTCTCGTAATAATTTTGAAAATTCTTCTTTACCAAGTATTTTTCGCCCACACCTCCATATATTATTGAGGTATATATCTGAGTCTTTTATACTACTGTATTTTTCAATGAATTCCGAATATTTTTCCTCAGCAAAACTAGCTGCATATATCGCCCTACTACTGAAGATTATCACAATAAATATTACAGCAACAATAACGATATTTCGCATACTCCCTCCTGATCATTTCAAATATAATGAACCTGTAAACGTTTGTGCCCTGTGAGCAATCTTTCCGCGGAGTTTTTTATGTCAGTAATCCAACCGACCAATGCCACCTATGCCGATGAAGAGATGCGCTTGTGGCAGGAGTACAGACGCAGCTCTACCCTAGATAATCTCGGCAAGTTGCTGGACAGATTCAGTGGGGCTTCAACAACCAGGTTGCAAATGGGCCAGTTCTGCCCCGCGTGAGATCCTCTTCAATGAAGCGAAGCTGCTCGCCCGCAAGGCCATGGATACCTACACCCCAAAGAAACACCCCCCAAGCATGGAGAAGACTTTACCACTCACTGGATTGTTTTGAAATAAATTAGAAACACCCCCACGAGCGTGGGGAAGACTATCTCGCCAAGCTGCTGCAACGCCCCCTCACGGAAACACCCCCACGAGCGTGGGGAAGACCCAGATGCTGCTGTCCAAAGCCCGCCGGGACGAGAAACACCCCCACGAGCGTGGGGAAGACTGCCGATCTGGCCTGGCTGGTCAGACCTGAGAAGAAACACCCCCACGAGCGTGGGGAAGACTGCTCCACGCGGTGGAATAGCCGACGCCATAGAGAAACACCCCCACGAGCGTGGGGAAGACTCCCGGATCATGTCATCACCCCGACCAGAGATAGAAACACCCCCACGAGCGTGGGGAAGACGTCATGCGGCGGAAACAAGGCGACTACGGCCTGGAAACACCCCCACGAGCGTGGGGAAGACCCGCTGAAACGCAGGGGCATCAGAGGCAGCTTGGAAACACCCCCACGAGCGTGGGGAAGACGTCCGCAGCATCGGGACATGGATCGACGGCCTGGAAACACCCCCACGAGCGTGGGGAAGACTCACCGTGGGTCCGGTCAGGGTCTCGCTGTCCGGAAACACCCCCACGAGCGTGGGGAAGACCTGGCCTGCGTGTGGCGCATCCCGGTGGTCAAAGAAACACCCCCACGAGCGTGGGGAAGACACCGACGCGCCCGTGGAGGACAACGGCGTCACAGAAACACCCCCACGAGCGTGGGGAAGACTGTCTCGCTTGCTGATGTGGCGGTCAGTCATGGGAAACACCCCCACGAGCGTGGGGAAGACAGAATCAAGGCGGAATCAGATCAACATAGGCAGGAAACACCCCCACGAGCGTGGGGAAGACCGTGAAGGCCTTGGGGGTCTAACATGCAAAAGAGAAACACCCCCACGAGCGTGGGGAAGACTAAAATCAGAGGATGAATCATGGAAAATAGACAGAAACACCCCCACGAGCGTGGGGAAGACCGTCCCGGCGAAAAGCTGACGGCTGAAATTACCGAAACACCCCCACGAGCGTGGGGAAGACCCCCGTGGTCTGCTGTCGTACAGCACAAGGTCAGAAACACCCCCACGAGCGTGGGGAAGACGGCATCGGTCAAAAAACGACAGGTCATGATTCAGAAACACCCCCACGAGCGTGGGGAAGACCACCAGCGGACGCAGGCCGTGGATCATCATGCGGAAACACCCCCACGAGCGTGGGGAAGACGAGACGGCCATCGCGGGGGCTTTGCCTTGGTTGGAAACACCCCCACGAGCGTGGGGAAGACTCTTAGCGTCGCTCTTTTTCTGGTTGGGATACGGAAACACCCCCACGAGCGTGGGGAAGACGGCCAATGACGCCACTGTGCTCTGCCGTATCAAGAAACACCCCCACGAGCGTGGGGAAGACCTACCAGCGCGATGCCGCCAGCGGTGTGGACCGGAAACACCCCCACGAGCGTGGGGAAGACCGCAGTCCCGCCAGCTGCTCACTGGTAGGCAGGGAAACACCCCCACGAGCGTGGGGAAGACTCCTTGACCCCGGCGGCCACGCCGCCCGGAGAGGAAACACCCCCACGAGCGTGGGGAAGACTGCGGGGCACAGAGCTTGTCCAGGCACTGCAAGGAAACACCCCCACGAGCGTGGGGAAGACAAACGCACGCGTTCCACACGGTCAAAAAGGTTGGAAACACCCCCACGAGCGTGGGGAAGACGCTGGCACGGCTGAACGGCATGAGCTGCAAACGGAAACACCCCCACGAGCGTGGGGAAGACCGTGAAGGCCTTGGGGGTCTAACATGCAAAAGAGAAACACCCCCACGAGCGTGGGGAAGACTAAAATCAGAGGATGAATCATTGAAAATAGACAGAAACACCCCCACGAGCGTGGGGAAGACACTGTGATGCGGTGCCACTCTGTTCTTTCCACCGAAACACCCCCACGAGCGTGGGGAAGACGCGTTAATAAAATCCGCATTAAGCACGGGCTCAGAAACACCCCCACGAGCGTGGGGAAGACACGGTTGTCGCTGCATAGAATGGGGGCAGATGAGAAACACCCCCACGAGCGTGGGGAAGACTGCCACCTGATCGGGTATCCTCATGATGTGCGAGAAACACCCCCACGAGCGTGGGGAAGACTCGTGGATCCATACGAAGTCACCAGCCAAGACGGAAACACCCCCACGAGCGTGGGGAAGACATTACTAAGAAGAATGACGGCTTTCAGCCTGAGGAAACACCCCCACGAGCGTGGGGAAGACAGTATGGTCAGGCCCTGATCGCGTGTGACGAGGGAAACACCCCCACGAGCGTGGGGAAGACAGATGCAGATCATGTCTGTGCTTGCGATCTATGGAAACACCCCCACGAGCGTGGGGAAGACTTTTTCCATGATCAAATCCTCATATTTTTAGAGGAAACACCCCCACGAGCGTGGGGAAGACCAAACGATACTATAATCATCTAACAATGCGAGGGAAACACCCCCACGAGCGTGGGGAAGACACAAAAGCATGACGGTGTGCATAGTCGCAAACAGAAACACCCCCACGAGCGTGGGGAAGACACGGCACATGATATAGCGCCGGTGTGGATCGAGGAAACACCCCCACGAGCGTGGGGAAGACGAGCCAGCAGCGGCATACGGCGGCGGGCACCAAGAAACACCCCCACGAGCGTGGGGAAGACTCATTCGACATCACGGGGACATAGCCACCATCAGAAACACCCCCACGAGCGTGGGGAAGACGCCCGCAGCGATGGAAAGTGTCGTTGACGGGCAGAAACACCCCCACGAGCGTGGGGAAGACAACGTCCCGCTTCCCGTCTTCGATGTGGATGAGGAAACACCCCCACGAGCGTGGGGAAGACCTGCGGCAACAGTCCCGCCGCTGGCGCAAAAAGGAAACACCCCCACGAGCGTGGGGAAGACCTCGCCAGCCTCAATCGCATCATGGACATGATGGAAACACCCCCACGAGCGTGGGGAAGACAGTAACAAACGATGCATAAGGATGGCACATGGAGAAACACCCCCACGAGCGTGGGGAAGACTTCAACGATCCTACGGAGACGCAGGTGAATGGGGAAACACCCCCACGAGCGTGGGGAAGACCTCACGGACGGGTTTCAGGTCGCTGGTGGAATAGAAACACCCCCACGAGCGTGGGGAAGACTCGGCCCGGTTCACAAGCACAATATCGTCAGGAGAAACACCCCCACGAGCGTGGGGAAGACGGGCCTCGCTGGCCTGTGACACGGACGCCCTGAGAAACACCCCCACGAGCGTGGGGAAGACTATCTCGCCAAGCTGCTGCAACGCCCCCTCACGGAAACACCCCCACGAGCGTGGGGAAGACACCACGCCCAGCAGAACGGTGATGAAATACCCGGAAACACCCCCACGAGCGTGGGGAAGACTAACGTCAGCGGGACGCAGCAGGCGCTCACAGGGAAACACCCCCACGAGCGTGGGGAAGACCCCGGCCTATCTGGCCACACGGGCTGCTGTGCGGAAACACCCCCACGAGCGTGGGGAAGACTCCCAGACCATTTCCGTAAGGTCACGAAAAAGGGAAACACCCCCACGAGCGTGGGGAAGACGTGCGGATGCATATTGTCAGCTTTTGGGCAGTGGAAACACCCCCACGAGCGTGGGGAAGACGGGATGCCCAAGCTGACGGATAAGCAGACCGCGGAAACACCCCCACGAGCGTGGGGAAGACGTCGTCGCCGGTCGTCGAAGCATGAAAGACGTGGAAACACCCCCACGAGCGTGGGGAAGACGCCGCATGGCTTGCAAGGCGTCCATCACGATGGGAAACACCCCCACGAGCGTGGGGAAGACGGGATGGCGAACCATCAAGGTCAAGATCGAATAGAAACACCCCCACGAGCGTGGGGAAGACGGCCCGACGCCATGCCAGCATGGTATGCCCGCGGAAACACCCCCACGAGCGTGGGGAAGACTAGTAAAGCCTACAGAACGTGCATCCTTGCATGGAAACACCCCCACGAGCGTGGGGAAGACTCTTCTGCTTTCCACTCCAACTGTCTGGGCAGGGAAACACCCCCACGAGCGTGGGGAAGACCCTCTTCTGGTCTGACTGCACGTCTGGCTCTCAGAAACACCCCCACGAGCGTGGGGAAGACGTCATCGTCTTCCCGTACCTGCATGGGGCGGAAGAAACACCCCCACGAGCGTGGGGAAGACATCACGGCTTTGCAGCAGGAGTACAAGGAAGCCGAAACACCCCCACGAGCGTGGGGAAGACGCGGCGCGGCTGCATTTCACGGGGCGCAAGCTGGAAACACCCCCACGAGCGTGGGGAAGACATCACGGAAAGGCCGGTGCGCTTGCGGTAGTAGGAAACACCCCCACGAGCGTGGGGAAGACGTCGTCGCCGGTCGTCGAAGCATGAAAGACGTGGAAACACCCCCACGAGCGTGGGGAAGACCCAGGGGTCGCCGCATCGCTCCGCGTCCTAATAGAAACACCCCCACGAGCGTGGGGAAGACGCTAGCTCTTGCTTCTGGTGATGCTGGTAAGTAGAAACACCCCCACGAGCGTGGGGAAGACCGTAGCCGTAGGGATTGGCCGTATTACGGGCACCGAAACACCCCCACGAGCGTGGGGAAGACCTATTGAAAGCGCTTGTCAACGCGCCCTCGATGGAAACACCCCCACGAGCGTGGGGAAGACCGCAGTGCGGGCATGGCTTGAGCTGGCTATCCAGAAACACCCCCACGAGCGTGGGGAAGACTGCTGCGGGATGCTGGTGTGGTGGTTGAGGTGAGAAACACCCCCACGAGCGTGGGGAAGACTGTCATAGGCTTCGCTGGCTGCCCGCTCACGAAGAAACACCCCCACGAGCGTGGGGAAGACCGCGGATAGTCGCGCCGGCGCCGAGCGATCATGGAAACACCCCCACGAGCGTGGGGAAGACTGAGAAGGAATGCTCCGGTAATCATCGTAAATAGAAACACCCCCACGAGCGTGGGGAAGACGCTGCCGCTTGTCTTCCTGCTTCTGGTCGAGACGGAAACACCCCCACGAGCGTGGGGAAGACCCCTACGTTCTCGACCTGACTTCCATGTCGCTGGAAACACCCCCACGAGCGTGGGGAAGACCTACGAATTTACGGAACATACTCTCGTCTCCAGGAAACACCCCCACGAGCGTGGGGAAGACGTCGACGGCATCACGCACGGAACCGAACCGCTGGAAACACCCCCACGAGCGTGGGGAAGACCTGGTCGGTCGAAAGGCGCAGCGTGTCTGTCCAGAAACACCCCCACGAGCGTGGGGAAGACTCAGGGCCGCCGCCCATCTCGCTGCGTAGCTGGGAAACACCCCCACGAGCGTGGGGAAGACCTTTTCTGTGTGCTAACAGGTTCGCCGGTCGTGGAAACACCCCCACGAGCGTGGGGAAGACAGCGTGATTTTATTGGATTTTATCACGCAAAAAATTGGAAGTATCCTTATCGCGAACGAGTTGCAAGCCATCCAGTAGGACTATTTCCCGTTTATGGTCTCCCCTGCCATGTATCCGGTAGCCGGGAGCTTCCGGAATCTTTTGAAAAATTAGCAGTCCACTTTCCGCAGGGCAATGTTCCAACAGATAGTCAACGACTTTCTGTGCTACATTATCCTTGATGCCGGAAATGAAAATATTGGCACGTGGCTCCACAAACCAGAGCTTCATGCGTCCCCTCACCGCCGGCGGCAGATCATTTGCTATAACGACGAGCACTTTTTTCCCCTATCAGCTGGTCTATGTCCTTGACTATACGCTCAAGGAGCGCCTGGCGGATGACGCGTTCCCGAAATGCGGTCGCCACAGCATACTTGTCATATGTCCCCGCCAGTTCCCGGCATAGAGAAAAAGCCAGGTCGATGCAGAATTCCCCCTTGTACAGGTCAGCCATGTCATAAACGAAGGGCAACGGACTGCCGGAATGAATAAAACCGAGATGCGGCGAATAGCCCAGACTGTGGATCACGGAAGCAATGATCCCGTACAGGGCCGCATTGGTCGCCGTAAGGATCTTGTTGGCCAGATCGCTCAATTCGAATTTTCCGGGCACGAAACTGCGCCCTTTCCAGCCTACACCGTATTTTTTTGCCGTCTCGACATAAAGATCACGGACACGCAGGCCCTCCATACCCATCAATTCCGGCAACGTCTTTGCCGTGATGTCCACACCGGGGAAACGCCGGGAAAACATGGCACGCGCCACAGCAAGCGACAGGGCTGGGTCTGTGGAAAGGCACGCTTGCCGCTGCATATTGCGCGTATGCGACGTAGGCGTAATGCCCGCCGCGTAGAACAGCAGGGAATCCTCCCCCACCCAGCACAGGCTGCAGTTGGTGGCAGCCGCCACCTTGACGGCCTCATGGGTGATGGATGTTCCCGGCCCCAGCAACAGCGCGGATATGGTCGCCACAGGCAGATGCACACAGCCGCCCTGGGCATCAAGCCATTTCACGCTGCTGTCATCCACTTCAAGACGCCCGCGCTCCAGATACAGATACGGATATTTGTCCGTCACTCGCGGGAGCGTATCCCGTGTAATCCGGACAAAAAGACGCTTGCCCTCTTGCTTCGTACCGCCTTCTTCCGCCATATCACCTCCTCGCGCCCGGAAAGGATGGTACCGCCTTCAGCCGTATACAGCCCGCGGTCACAGGCAGCCCCATACCGGGCGGATCTTTTTGACACCCGTCCCCACGGATGCGGAGAAAAAACGTTTGGGGTAAAACCTTTTTGGTGCTGGCAAGAAACACCCCCACGAGCGTGGGGAAGACCCGTTCTGCGCGAACTCTTTTTGGTGCTCATGGGAAACACCCCCACGAGCGTGGGGAAGACGTCATAATCTGCCATGCCTCGACGATTTGCTTAGAAACACCCCCACGAGCGTGGGGAAGACGCAGAGGTCATGGGCCATGCGGACCCGACCATGGAAACACCCCCACGGGCGTGGGGAAGGATCTTTGTCAGCGATACAGGGTCACTTGCCGTTCCCGGTAGCGTTTGACAATCCCGAAGCAAAGCGGAACATCCCGCAAGGTCCAGACCTCATCACCATCAGCCTGTGCGCCATCGCGTACAGTCAGCACGGCAGACCTGTCTTTCCGGGCAGCCAGGACGTCCGCAGCCTCTAGTGCCCCGGCTTCCGAAGGAAAGACGCCACGCCCGATGATGTCCGACGGCGGACAGTTCCGCCGTCCCAGCGAGAGCTCCCAGACAGGATGCTCCAGCGCCGCGGCCAGTGCGACGGCCTCCTCTTCCGGCAGTTCAAGGGCGCAGGCGAAGGCCATATCCTGTATGTAATGGCGGTACGTCATCTTGGCGCCGGAACCGACGGGCTTTTTCCCCTCGGACGTCTTGGGCACCAGCAGGCTCTGCCAGGCATCGGCCTCATCATAGCCGCTGCCCACCATCTGGAAGTCCGTCAACAGGGGCGCGAGAGCCGCCCTGTCGCCCTTTCGGCGGGCATAGGCACGTACGGTCTGTGTCCAGTCCGCCATGCGGGCCAGCCATTCCCGCTGCTCCCCTCCCCGTCCGGCCGCACAGCACAGCAGGCCCAGGACGCCGGAGCGCGTAGGAAAGGGGAGCGTCGTGCGGTTTCCATAGCGGGAATCGGCCCCCCATGACTGCAGCGGCCCCTCCAGCCAGAGAAGCAGGACGCTCATGACGCCGACTCCACCAGGCCCGCCACAGTATCACGCAGCACCGTGCAGACAGTATCGATGCTGCCCGCCCCGGCGCCGTATGTGACCTCGGCCAGCTTGCCGTACAGGGAACCAGCCAGCTCTTCCTGACGCGCGAGCCCGTCATCCAGGGCCTCCATGCTGGGGGCCAGCCAGCCGCCACCAGCGGCACTGCGTACCGGCTTTTCAAAGGAGAGCTGCATGCGCTGGCCGCGACGCACCAGGATACGGGCATAATCCCAGGGGCAGGCACCGGACTGCGTGCTCTGCCGTGCCGCCGGTACCGCCAGATACAGGGCCTTGGTAAAGGCCTCCACAGCGGCGACAATATCCTCGCCGCCCAGATTGTCCCACAACTGCCCCAGATCCAGAGAGATGTAGCGGTAATAAGTCGCTGCGTTGTATTCCAGCGTGCCCATATGGCTGGAGCCGGACAGTCGTTCTCCGTCTTCTTTGACAAGACGGTTGTAATCGTCCAGTGCGGTGAAGAACTCCACTTCATTGACCACTTTGTGGGTGGACAGGGCATGGGCAAAGGCCGCGGCGGCCTGTACGTTCAGGCTCGGATCCTGGGCTACCATACGGCCGAACAAGGCGATGTCCAGCCCGTCGGCAGCACTCTTGGCAAAGCTCAGGCACTTTCTGATCTTCGCCAGCTCGGTTTTGGGGAGTGCGACCTTGCCCGTATCGGCCTCGTCCCCTTTCTTGCCCTTTTTGGCCTTCGCCGCCTCCACGGGCAGCTCGAAGCCGCTTTCCGCCGCATAGGCGGCCAGACGCTCCACTTCCTGCCGCGAGATGAAGAACAGCGTATCGTCCGTCAGACCGGACGCGATGGCGTTGCCGCAGGTGAGCGCCTGCTCCCCGGAAGCCCCCAGGGCGAGGCAGGCGTCCGCGATCATCTCGGCAAGGCGTTTGGTGCGGATACCGGTGGACAGACCGAGATCGTGCAGGGCAAGGCGCACTTGACGCTTCCAGCACTGCGAGCTGACCCTGGCACGCGGCACGCCGCCCACAAGAGCGCTCTTGGGCGCGCCCACGTCATCCCGGTTGAGGCAGGTCACGGGGAAGGATTGCAGGATGTGGAACTCTATGCCGATGCCTTTCAAGATGTTGGTAGCCATATGTTTTGTCCTTTTTTCAAAAATGACACATGTCATTTCGTTATGGTCACAGGCAGGGGACTATCTGCAAAAGGCCGCAGCCGAAGGCCCGGGCCCTGCCGATGCCCTGACAGGCGGCACGGACGAAGGCCTCGCGCTCCCTGACCCGCAGGCTGCCCGTCAACGTAGCCCGCGCGATTGTCGCCATCCCCGTGCCCTTGCTGAAGCGGTCCACCTGGACGTCCGTCACCTGCAGGGATGCCGCATGTACCTCGAACCCCCAGCGGGGGGCATGGTCACAGAACCAGGCAGCGATGGCATCACGCCCGCGCACGGGCATGATCCTGCCGCTGCGGCTGTCGCGCCAGACAGGGTTCACGACGACCTCGAACTGATAGGAGGCCGCCTGCAGGAAACTCTCGGGCAAGGGGTGCGTCTCCAGTACGCCCCGATGCGGCGTACGCGGCAGACGGTCCGAGAGGATGATGACCCGGCTCACGCCCTGACGCACGCCCTTGTCCGCGAATAGGATACCGCTGCCGCGTTGCCTGTCGTCGCCCCGCATGTCTTCGAACAGGTCATACACGATACGGTGCAGGGAATAGCTGTCCGTCCAGCGCAATGCCCGCCTATCGGCAGCGCTCAGCAGATAACGGCTCAGATGTCGCATGCGCCCTCCTCCCCACCCGGGACGGGTTCCGCGGGAACAGGCTTGCCGTAGAACTCCTGGGCCCAGCGCAGGCAGATACGCCGCCGGGCATCATCGAAATGGAAGGCCAGCAGGTCGTCCAGCAGCCGGGCATGGCACAATGGCATGTCCCGTGAGGCGATGAGCGCCAGCAACGGCCGCAGCATGCGGCAGGCCTCCTCCTGACTGCGGCAGGCCAGCATCCGCCGCAGGCGTGCTTCCCCTTGCTCCTCACTCTCCACGCAGCGCCGCAGGGCCTCGCCCAGACCGAGCGTACCGTCCTGTTCCCGTTTGCCGCGGCTCAGACTGGCTCCGATGAGGGCATGGGCACGGCGTTCCCCGTCACGCTCCAGAGCGATGCCGAACGCCACCAGCAAGCCGTAGGCATAATGCTCCGTATCAGGGTTGTCGGCCCGACGCAGACGTGCGGCAAAGCCCTTGTCCTCCCGGCACCTCGCCAGGACGGCGGCCACGAAACGCTGCGACCGTGTCAGTTCCTTGTTTTCCATAGATCACTATCCTTTCCTGAAACAGGCGTTATCCCGAAAAAGGGCGATGACGCGCCCAGAGCGCCAGCTGCCGGGCCGTTTCCTGCGGGCAGGCCCGGGAATAGCATTCCAGCACACAGCCACGCAGACGGCGTACGACCGCTTCCCGGGCATCGGGGCCATCCTGGGCGCACGCCTCTACCAGAGTGGGGAAAAAGCCTTCCGCCTGCTGCCAGAAATCCAGCGACGCACGCGCGGCCCAGCCCTCAGCGGACTCCGCCTTCTCTTCCCTGTAGTAGCCTGCCACAGCGGCATAGACCGTCTTACCCAGGTTCTCCACATCCTCCATGCCCTTTTGGAAGGACAGGAACCATGAGCTCTCCTCGCCATCCCCAAGACAGGCGACCGGCAAGGAGACTTCCGATTCCACTACATCGTCCGAGCCGCTCAGATACTGTTCACCGGCATTGCTGCGCACCCGGATACCCCCGGCCCAGATGGTGATTTCTTCCAGAGGGCCGGAAGCCAGACGGGGAAGGCACCAGGACAATTGCAGGCAGCGCATGGCGGCGGCCTGCTCATGCCGCAAAAAGCCCAGCAGGGAAGTCAGCTGACGCCAGGGGCGCTTCTGCGGGTCTGCCCAGATCATCCGGGGCTTTTTGGCGGAGCGGTCCCCCGTCACGCTGGGATCCACCATGCCGCCCTGGAGATAGTCCGGGTGCTGGATGCCCTCCACGCAATGGATGCCTTCTTCCTCCAGCAAACAGAAGCGGGCCAGGGGCACCAGACGGCCCATGAGGCTGCGCGTGAGCGCTGTGGCGACATCATCCACTTCGCCCTGCGGCATGACTTCCCACGGCGGGACGCCCACACCATCCTGATAGATGTCCTGCGCCACCTGTTCCTGCGTCAGCAGGTTGAGCCAGACCGTCTCCCGCAGGGAACGCCCCATCAGGAAGGAATGGAGCAATCCCAGGGCACAAAGCGCCGGACCCGCCTTGCCGCTGGCCCCCTTGGTGAGGCCGGGGGAAAGCGCCACGGACTTGTCCACCTTCTTGCCGCTGAAGCAGCAGGACATGTTCACCAGCAAGAGCAGGGCCTTTTGCGCATCGTCCAGGGGCTGTTCTTTCTGGGACTGGAACAGGACCGACGTATTGCCCGTGGCCACATCCGGCAACAGACTGCCATAAGGCAACAATTTTGCCCTCGCCACCGCAGGGACCTGGAGGAAGGGGGCGGGGCCGTACAGCCAGAAGGCTTCATGCCACTTTTCCAGATAGGCAAGGCAGGCCTCAGCCAGCCCCTCGGTACCGAGCTGTGCCCATTCTGCATCATCCCGGGGCGTCCGCGCCGCCTGGGCCACGGCCTGCAAGAGCTTGAGCAGGGCAATCTTTTCCAGCGGGTTCCCGCCCAAGCCCCTCACGTCCGGTCTACTGAAGACCTCGCGCAGGCTGATACGCCCTGAAGCTACAGGAATCCAGGGTTCATCCGTCAGATTGAATCGTCGTTTCCCGTCCATAATACTCCTCATTTCACGACATAACCCAATCGGGCATCATAGCGGGCAGGATGTGCCAGCGGCACTCCATCCTCATGCAGGACACAACCATCCTCCGCCAACCATGCGGCCCGTATCCCCTTCTGCATCCAAGGGGCCAGCCATGAGGGGGCATCTCGTTCCGGTGCATGTGAAGCAGTCACTCGAATGGTATTGCCGGCCAGAGCCACGGCGACTTCCTGCCGTTTTTGCCAGCAAGCGAGGCGTTCCTCCCGATCCGAACCGCCCTGCGGCAGGATCAGAAACACTTCGCTTCCGTCCGCCAGCACCAGACGGCGACGACCCGCATCCCAGTGCCGGTACAGCACCACAGAAACATCTTCCTGCTCCTGCCAGCGAGTACGTACCTCGCTGTCCTCACCGGTCACGACGGTATCCGCCTGGGTGAGCAGAGCCTGCCGCTGCAACTGCTCCCTGACCTGGCACAGCTCCCGCCAGGCTTTCACAACCGACGGCTCTTTCTCCTCTCGATCAGCATAGGTAGCTTCCAACAGAGGACGAATCTCTCCAGGGAGCTGCAGGGATACTTTGTCATGCCATCGTTCCAAACTACGGAATAAAACATAGGGAGCATATACACGGCCCGAAGTGCCGAAGGCCCACCGGGGAGACGCTGTGGCCTCTTCCAGCGACGGATGCAGGAGGCAGACGGTATGTCGGGCCGATGCAGGGCGCCGTACCTGCCCCCCATGCCGCCACAAGCGCCCCAGGCGCTGCAACAGCATATCCGTGGGACAAAAACGGGTGATGAGGAAGTCCGCGTCCAAATCAAGCGATTGCTCCACCACCTGCGTACCGACCACGATACCGCCCTGCTGCCCGCGCCCCTCCGCCTGCGGATGGAAGAAGGACGCCCAGCAATCCTCGTTCCGTGCCCTGTCTACCGGGGTGAAACGAGAATGCAGTAGCCCCACGGACAGGCCGGGCACGGAGGAGGCCCGCGCAGCCAGCAGACGGAAATGCTCCTGCGCCTCAGCCACAGTGTTCTCTATCCAGAGGATCCGCTCCCCCTGCTCTGCCCGCTCCAGGGCCTCTTCCAGTGCCGCATCATCCGTGGCATGCGTCACGATCACATCCCCATGAGCCCCCGCATCACAGGCGATTTCCCGAGCTCCGTCCCCGACAGGAGCGGCACTAATTAAGGGATAGGCGGTGGATGCGGTATCTCCGGCCATCAGGGCTGCACGCCGCCTGGCCGTGAGGGTGGCGCTCAGGATGATGACGGTACAGCCAATGGCTCGCAATTGCGCCACCAGGGCATCCAGTATGGTCCCGGTATAGGCATCGTAACTGTGCACCTCGTCCAGGATGACAGTCTTCCCTGCCAGCCCGAAGGTACGCAGGGCTCCGTGCCGAACATTCATGACAGAGAACAACGCCTGGTCGATGGTCCCGACCGCAAACGGTGCCAGTATGCCCCGTTTGCCCTGCTCAAACCACGAACGGTTCGGTGCGGCATCCTGTCCCATGCGCTGTTGCCGGAAACGTTCCAGCCAAGCCATGCCGTGCAGCAGCAGGGCCCCCTGCCTGTTCTCCAGGATGCGGGACAGGAAGGCATCGACCCTTTTATGGATACGGTTGGACGTCAGCTGTGTGGGTAAAGCGAAATAGATGCCGCTGCTCTTGCCCTGCTCCAATAGCCGGTAGGCCGCATAGAGGGCGGCTTCTGTCTTGCCCAGCCCCATAGGGGCTTCGAGGATGAAGACACCCGGACCGGTGATGGCTTCATACAGGGCACGCTGTGCCGGACGCGGAGAGAAAGAAAAGATATCTTCAAAGGACAGATCCGGCCGGATACCGGGCCAGCAGAAGCCGGCCTCGTCCACGGCGCGCTCGACCAGAGGGACCCAGTCTTCCCCGGGGGCATCAAAGAGCGGCCCGGAAGCGATCCAGTCAGCCGTGACCGTCAGGCCACAGACCACGCGCTCCCACAGGCCATCGAAGCAGGGCCAGCCTGGCTGTTCGCCCAGGAGACGGCGGCACAGCTCGCGGCGCACCTCCATCCAGGCCGTCCCGCCGGCAACGGCAGCGTCCTCCGCGATAGCTCGGACCCGTCTGCCGTGATGGGCGCCCACGATGCGGGCCAGAGATATCGGGGCCCCCATCCCGGTGAGGCAGGCACTGCTTACGGCAGCATGGCCGCCCACAGTCCTCTCCAGTGCCGTGTCCGCATGGGCCAGCTCCGGCATACGCTGCCGGACATCCGGCCCGTTGACCGCCTCGTACAGACGTAGCTGGAAAGGAGGACAGATCTTGCCCACATCATGGAGCAGAGCAGGCAGGGCCGCCCCCTGGGGCAGCAGCCCCGGCAGGATGGCCTCCAAGCGAGCACACAACTCTACAGCTACAGCACCAGCAATACGGCAATGTGCTTCCACTGTACGACCTGCCAGTCGGCGTTCCGGGAAACCCCATGTTTTTGCCAAGCATCTTTCCAATGGCAAGGACACTTCTGGACAACAGGAGGATAAAGTATTTTTGAGGGGGATCTTCATGCGCTACAGGTAGCATACTTTTGTCTATAAAGATACTAAGATGTTACTGCACATCCTTTTCTCTAAGAGAGAAGCTAGACTGGTTAATATTTTCACAATGTTACGTTTGAGAAATATGCTACTATGACATCTCTGAAGACCTTTGGCTCAGGCTTGAACCTATATTACTAACATGAAGTTTTCTCTGTAAAACGGACTGCTTCAGATTCTCTGAGAACGGATGAATTCTCTTGGAGAAAGAGAGGACATTCATTGTAATCATGCATATGTCCATCCAGTTGGCTAGGAGAATGTCCGACACGCTTTTTGATTTTGAAAAGTGAGGTAAGCTTGTCCCATGAAGCATGCAGATTTTCGTGATGTGCCTGATGAGCTATGGGAACGAATCAAGCCGCTACTGCCCTCTTCAAACAAAAAAGAAGAGGCGGCAGCAGACAGCTTTCACAGCGTACTGTTCTTGTCGGAATCTGCTACAAATGCCGGAACGGAGGCCAATAGGTTATGCTTCCCGCGTACTGTGGTTGAAAAAGTATTATCCATGAGCACTTTCAATAGCCGGAGGGGAAAGAAGCACAGGAATATCAAAATACCCAACTTGCCACAGAGTGGGAAACGAACCTTTACTTTGTTGAAGTTTTTTGGGAGCCTATGCACTCAATTACGTTGCTCCTTATGGCAATTTTCGTCCTTCCACTACAGCCTTACGTATCTCTTTCAACAGCCTGCCGCAGTCGCGATAAAATCGTCCCCGCTCCTTTGCGGCTGCCATTTCCTGCCGCCTATACATCCCGTGCTTGAAACTATTCCGATTCCCGTACGGCGCACCGCCTTTGGGCGTTGATTCAGCCATTTTTATTTCCCCCCTGGACGACATCTCCAACAATGTCCTGATCGGCGTAGACGTGTGTGACCTGGATGTTCTGCCTTCCGGCGTTGCGGTAGCGTCGAAGTACCTCAAACTGTTGCAGGTACAGACGCATCATCTTGGCTGCTATAGCCGAAAGCCGTTCCTTGTCTTCCGTAAACACAGCCGTGTCACTACTGCTCAAGGCATTCACTGCGTACTCATTGGCAAGACACATCTGCACCACAAGCATGCGCTCAAGGCTGTTGCCTGGCCTAAGCTCCCGGATGGCGGCAATGCAGGCATTGAACAGCAAATCCGAGCGTTTTCCTCTGGCTGTTCTTGACAAGCAATGAAGCAAATACGTCGCCGCAGGCTCGTCTTTCACCCCGAATGCGGCCATGAGTCGCTCTTTCCATTGCGCCGGGCACTCGCCAGTGTGCAGCACCGGCGCAATGCCATTCTCTGTTTTCTGGACGAAAACAGACTCGCTCGTGCAGGTTGCCTGAGTCATCGCACCGACTCGTTCAGCGTATTTGCCAGGTAATCAGGATCATTAAAAATGGCATACAAAGCCTTGTCATCAAGCTTGAGCAGCATCTCCGTCACTCTTCTGTAAAAAGCCGACGGCCCCATGCCGTAGAGCTTTCTGTCCAACACATCACGCAGCGCCGCATGAGTCTCGATCGGAAGACCTGCACCAATAACTCTAATCTTATCACTATTTTGCATAAGTCACCTCGTGTTTTTTTCTTGATGCAGAAATATTGGCCTCCTCTTTTCCAAAATTTCAGAAAGGAACTCCTTTTTCTTCTGCATACAGAACGTAAGCCTCGCAAAAAGATTGCATGGATAAAAGCAGCCAGCAGTCAAAAAAAGCCTTGGCACTTGTTATAAGGGTATAGAAAAAAGCATGTTAGGAGGCTTCTTATGCATACTGCCACAAATCAGTCTTCCAGCCTTGCATCGGCTCTTCTCTGCGTCCAGCAGGCGCTGCAACCCGCAGCAAAAGATGGCAAAAATCCGTATCATGCCACCCGTTACGCCACCCTCAACAGTGTCATGGCAAGCTGCCGTGAGTTGCTTATCAGCCACGGAATCCTGCTTACCCAGATGCCTGTCGTCCAGCCTGTAGAACTTGGTCAGAACGTCCTTGCTCTCGAAACGCGACTCACTCATGTGGATACCGGTGAATATCTTACCAGCACTGCCATTGTCCCTCTGCCCAAGGCGGATCCCCAAGGCCTGGGCAGTGCCATTACCTACGCAAGGCGTTATGCCCTCTGCGCCATATTGGGCATTATTACAGAAGATGATGACGGCAATGCCGCATCCTGTCCGGAGAATCGACAAGCGCCAAACGTAACGCCCGGCCCCAAGAAAGCACGTTCTCTCCTGGCATCTTTGCCAAAGCTCGATGGGGTCAGCTACAGCACGGCCACGAGCTCCGAGGGCCGAACATATGTTGTCGCTGTCGGCGGAACAATGGAAAAGAAAGTCCTTCTCCAGAAGGCGGGCTTCCGATGGGACAACAAGCAGCGGTGCTGGTGGAGATACGCGGACATTGAAAATCAGGACAGCGCCCAGAGCTGTTCGCTGTGAGGAGTCTGTATGAAAGAAACTAACTCGCAACGCCCCCTGGCGTTGATGTCCCTTCTGCACAATGGCTTGCGGCTCCATGCTGCAAAGACGACACAGGCCCAGCTGGGAGACAGGAAGCGCTATGTGGGGTTGTCCGACATCGCCGCCTTCAGCGTCTGCCCTCGTAAAGCTGTCCTGCAAAAACAGCAGCCCGGAACAGCGAATTTTACCAAGACACTGACGCTTCAGCGGGGACACTGGTATGAAGACGGCATAGCTTCCGCTCTGGAAGCCACAGGCCTGTCCCCTCTGCGCCAGCTTGAAATAGCTGTGACCTACAAGGGCGTCCCCATCAAGGCGCATCTTGATCTTGTGCTGGTGTCTTCTTCCCCGACGCCAACCATCCGTATCCTTGAAGTGAAAAGTATGACAGCCCTGCCCGAACATGTTTACGCCAACCATGAACTTCAGGCCTACGGACAGATCGCGCTGTTCCATGCCTACTACAACAGGCATGTGTTCAGTCTGCGGGACGAACAGGGCACACCGGTTTTCACGGGGCTGTCTTTCCCTGAAGTGGTCGCCAGACTCTGGGGGGAATCTTTCCCGGACAACATCCGCAAGGTAAATGTCGAGGCCTGGCTTCTGGCCCTGACTATGACCGACGGCAAAGGCTTCGGCCCTTATCACTACAACAAGACTATGAAGACTGCGATCCTTGATATGGCGGTGCAGATGTACGGCCTTCTCCCTCATCCTGTTGACAGATTGCCTGTGGCTGAGGGCTTTCATCCCCTCTGCTCCTGCTGCGATCATGCTGTGACCTGCCCCAAATTCGCCGGTCCTGAGCATCCTGAACTGGAGCAACGCCTGCAAAAGCTGGTTGACTGGAAAACAGACCGCACTGCGCTGGATGAACGTATCAAGGAGGCAGAGTCCGATATGAAAGAATGGTATGCCCGGGCGGACGCTCAGGGAGATTGGGTCATAGCCGGAAAACACCGCTTCAAAGTCGTTCCTCTGGCTGGCCGACGTACTCTGGATAAACACGGGCTGGCCAACGAACTCTCCAGTCTGATGCGGGATCAGGGAATCGCTCTGGACGTACCGGCGCTCTTTGCAAAGCATGAGAAGCAGGGGGCCCCCGGCAAGCGCCTTATGCTGCTGCCCTTCTCCAACACAATAACTGACGCCTAATACGGGAACTGATATGGATTACTCCTCGAATGTGGCCTTGTGCCTGAACAGGGCCGCTGCCGGCAGTTTGACGAGAAAGCTGTCTCACCTGAGCAAGGAAAAGGAAGAAAATGTCCAGATCCTTGCCCTGTTCAATAGCGCGGAGTGCTACAAGACCAAAGATGGCGCCGAGGTTTTCCTCTGGAACGACGTCTCCTGGTCTCTGGACAAACCTGAGATCGAATATGTGGAATATTTTCTGGATTCGCTGGAAATGGAGGCCTTCCGATTCCTACGCATCGGCGAAGAAATCGATGACATAGAGGCAAGCGGCGACTACCGGGATAACCCGTTCCGGCTCGATGTAAAACGCAGCCTGTCATTCAGAAAGCCAAGACACCACGCCGGTAAATAAGACCGGCTTTTTTCATCTTTACCGAAGGCTCGTCGTGTCCCGCACGGCGAGCCTTTTTCTTATGGGAGCACGCTCATGGCAAAAATCACGGACTTTGACGCCGGCCTTGTTTTTTCCGGCAAAGCATCGGGGACGAAAATCAGAGGGTATGACGCCCCTACAGCTTATACTCCGGCCCTGGATTCGCAGTATTCGTTCAACCCTACGTCAGGAAGGGACCTTGTTCTCTGGTTTCTGATGGAACACCCCGACCCACTCTGGATCAGTGGTCCCACTGGCTGTGGCAAATCCAGTGCCGTACGCCAGATAGCGGCGCGTCTCAACTATCCTGTTTTCGAAGTCAACGGCCACGAGCGTCTGGAAAGCTCTGACCTCATAGGTCATCTGTCCGTACAGAATGGCTCAATGTGCTTTGTTGACGGACCGCTCACCCTGGCTCTGCGGCAGGGGGGACTACTGCTGTTCAATGAAATCGATCTTTGCTCTCCCGCCACACTGGCCGGACTGAATACGATCCTGGACGGCGCGCCACTGTGTATCGCCGAAAACAACGGCGAACTCGTCAAGCCCCACCCCATGTGTCGCTTCATCGCTACGGCAAACAGCAATGGCGGGAGTGATGACACCGGTTTGTACCAGGGCGTGCTGCGACTGAATCTGGCTTTCATGGACAGATTTATGCTGATCGAAATGGGCTATCCCGAAGCCGATACCGAAGTAGCGCTGCTCCAGCAACGTTTCCCGCACCTGCCCCAGGAGCTTGTCATCGCTATGGTCAGCTACGCCAATGACATCCGCAAGCAATTCATGGGGACGGACAGCGGTCCCGACGCGCTCTCTATCACCCTGTCCACACGCACACTGCTGCGCTGGGCAGGGCTGACTCTGGCGTACCACCCGCTTTCGGCGCAGGGCATCAGCCCTATCATACATGCATTGGACAGGGCCCTGGCCTCCCGCGCCTCCGCTTCTGACAAAGCCGTACTGCACGAACTCGCACGAAAATATTTCCCCGCATCTCACTAACCAGCAACCGTAAGGTCATATTCCATGCCCAACGACATCATCACCCTCACACCCCCTGACGCCCTCGACAAGCTGTATGTCCTCAACCTCGACACGACCATCTGGTCTGCTTGCCGCAAACTCACGGCCTCCGATTTTGACAGTGAAAACCAGCTGCCGCCTTCCGCTCTTGCCAGTCTGGGCTTCAAGAAAATCTGTGATCCGGCCCATATGGCTGTGTTCAGCAGGCTCAAGGCCAGAGCCGTTTCTCTTCTTGACAGGCACGCTGTCCGCTTTCTCGGTGGCTGGGCCGTGCCTTCAACCAAGGTTGACGGCATCCTCGACGGTTTGAAGGCCATCAAAGATGAATTTTATACCGAAAAGACCCTGTTCCTGCAAAACTATGACCGCCTCATCGCGGAGTGGATAAGCAAGTATGAGGTATGGCGGGAATTTCTCGCCAGCAGCACGGTCTCGGCAGACTATGTCGCTCAAAGGCTCACGTTTGCCTGGCAGCTCTTCCGTGTCAAATCGTCTGAGGTGGATTCGACGCTGGACGAAAGTCTCTCCGACCTGGGAAACAAGCTCTTCTCCGAGATCGCCAAAGATGCGGCCGACATCTGGACTCGGGTCTACGAAGGGAAGACAGAAGTCACGCATAAAGCCCTGTCTCCGCTGCTGACGCTGCGGGAGAAGCTCAAGGGGCTGAGTTTCGTTTCTCCCCACGCCATGCCCGTAATCAGCATCATGGATACGGTGTTGGGAGGCGTACCGAACAAAGGCAAGTACATTGCTGGCCAATCGCTGCTGAACCTGCAAGGCCTTGTCTGCCTGCTCAAGGACAAGCAAGCGCTGCTCAAGCAGGCAGAGGCCATGCAAAATACGTCCAATGCACAGCGAACCTTGAACACTATCGTCTCCGCCTTCTCTCCGAACAAGCAAACAGTGGTACCGGTCACACCCGCGTGCCTCAATTCCGGCGGCCTGTGGTGACACCATGCAAGCAGAAACCAAACATATCATGTCGGCCCTGCCAGTTGTGGCCTCCATACTAGGGGATTCACTGGGCGTGAAAGTCAGCATCGGTGAACACAGCACAGCCTGGACGGATGGAACTTCCATATTCCTGCCCAAACTTAGTGTTGAAGGCGATGAAACAGAGCTGGGGCTGGTGCGGGGGTACATCAGCCATGAGGCCGGACATATCCGATACACGGATTTTGTCGACCTGCGGGCAAAGGCACTCACAGCACTGGAACAGCGTCTCTTCAACTATTTTGAAGATTACCGGGTCGAGCAGCGCATGGCAGAACGTTATCCCGGCTGTCGCCAGGACTTTCTCTGGCTGATACGGCATCTGTTCGCGACTCCCTTCTCTCGGGAGGAGCTAGAGAACTATGCGGCACAACCACTGGTCGCCTTGCTGGACTATGTCCTGTACTCTGTCAGGGCTCTCTCCCTACCCGTCTTGCGGGGATCAGTCTGTCTGTTGGGACAGATCGTCGAAAACCATTATCCCAACCTGCTGGGCGGGTTCACCTCACTCATCAGCAGAGTCACGGACTGCCGAAGCACCCGCGACTGCCTTTCCCTTGCCAGAGAGGCGGCAATCCTTTTGCGCGGCTATTTGCACTCCCCCACACAACAGGAGGAACCACCTGAAATAAACGCCCCACTCCCATCGCAGACGAACTCGGCCGCTATTATTGCTCCCGCGCAGTCCGGGCAGCCGACATCCCCCAAAAGGAACAAGCGGGAAAAGCAGCGACAAGCAGAGGGGGCACTGCAAGAAAATGAAGATCAACCGGCTGGCGAGAATCAAAAAAGCGAAGTTTCCGGTCACAGCAAAGCATCTCCCACGCCACAGGAGGCGCTGGCGGAAGCTCTGGACGGAGAAAGCACAGGCTTGCCCGCTGATGAAGGAGAACGCATCGCAAAACAACTCGAAGCCTGCCTGAAGCAATCGAAGAATTGCCGTCCGCACACGGCTATGCTCGTAGAACAGCGCTGCCCTCTCCACAGATTGGATCCTGCACAGCTGGCAGCCTGTAAACGGGTGAGCAATGCTCTCCAGACACGCTTGGGAGCCCGACTGCAAACCAGAGTGTTGCGTCGTAGTCGGGCAAGCCGTAGCGGAAGGCTCGACGGCCACCTGCTGCATCGTCTGGCGACAGGTAGCGCACAGGTATTCAGGCAGCAGGCTGAAATCAGGGGTCTGGATACGACTGTCCATATCCTGCTGGACTGCTCCTGTTCCATGGCACATAAGCTCAAGACAGCCTGTGCGTCATGCTATGTCGTAGCCTCTGCCCTGTCGCGTATCCAGGGCGTCCGGGTAGCCCTTACCGCCTTCCCTGCCACAGATGACAATACGTCCGTGTGCCCTGTGTTTCGTCCCGGAGAGCGTATCTCCGATGCCTGTCTTGTGACCGCCCACGGCAGTACACCCATGGCGGAGGCCATGCTCTACGCCTTGCGCGAGCTGCTCAGACAGAGGGAACGCCGTAAATTGCTTATCGTTCTCACCGATGGCAGCCCTGACGATTTCAGGACGGCAATGGACGTTATCGACACTGCAGAACGGCTCGGTATTGAGGTCTGCGGTATTGGTATCGACGCCCGCGCCGTGACGAACCTGTTCTTAAAGTCAGCCGTCATCCGCACTGTCGAAGAACTACCGAAGGCCTTATTCGGCCTGCTCACCTTAACCTTGTAAATGCAAAGGAGCAGAGTATGAACCCTGTCGTGATCGTAGATATCGTTCTTGCCGCCCTGACGATTCTTCGTGGGGCCATGTCGGAACGGCAATAAGCAACCTAAAGCAGAGGAAAGGCACGAGACAGACCTTGACGCCTTTCCTCTTCAAAGAGATACTTCAAAAGCGCAGGGAACGTCTGGCGGTGTCGGGCGAATCCCCAAAAAGCGCGAATGCCCTTCTATGACAAGAAAATCGTGATAGGAAGTCCGGTGGTACCAGCGGTGGTACAGCAGCTTTTCCCGGGGAAGTGTAATCCAATTATTTCAATATATTGAGTAATACAATTGGCTCCCACCCTCTCCGCCATTCTATTATAACGCATTGTAATAATAGAATATACAAGAAAAATAAGCGCTTATACTTTCGGTTGCTACACAAACATGCTACACACCGGAGGTATGAGCGCTTTGTCATTCAAGACACCCACTCCTTTCCTGCGGGGACGCACCTACTACTTCCGGCTGCGTGTCCCGCAAGACCTCCTGCCTGTCTACTACCCCAAGAAAGAGCTGACCTTCTCCCTCAAGACACGGGACTTCCATCAGGCGCTGGAGAACGCCCGCCTGCGTGCCATCCAGCTAGACCAAGAGTTCCGCGAGCATCGCCGCCGCCTTGCCGAACAGAAGGAGCAGGCCCTTGCCCCGGCTGCGGCCATCGCCGCTCTTGCCGCGCCCTCTCCCGCCACCGCGCCGCTGCGTCCTTTTGCCGAGATGGACGAACAGGAGCAGGAACGCCTGCTGGCCCTCTATCCTGACGAATCCCTCAAGGCCGCTCTGGAGGCCCTGAACACGCCTCCCGTCGAAGATGAAGCACAGGCCCGCAAGGAATGGCAGGAGCAGCAGGAACTTATGCAAGAGCTGGAAGGCCCGTCCTATACGCCCAAAGAGCCGCCCCTGTTCTTCCCTCCCAGCGCCCGCTACAAGGAACAGCTCCGCAGGGATGCGTCCCTTTTCATTGAGGCCGCGCCCCTCTGCCTCCGGGACGGGGATGTCTCCCCCATGCTGGGCATGGTGGAGGCCTTCCTTGCCCGCCACGGCTACGCCATGCCGCCCGCCAGCGGGGAAGACGACAGCCCGCAAGCCGCCGCTGTGCGCTCCCGATTCAGGAAGATATGCCATCAGTTGCTGGCCGAGGAATGGCAGGTGAAGAAGCTCTTTCTGGCCCATCTGGACGGGGAAGCGTGGGCCTCCATGCGGCAGCCTGCCCTCGTCACGGCCCCGCTGCCTCCGCACGGCACAGGGCAGTCCCCGGCACAGGCCGGAGCTGTCCCCGGCGGCGATGCCAGCACACAGGAAGGCCCGGACAATCCCCGTTTCAGCAAAGTCTGTGAAGCCTACATCCGGGAGAAGAGAGCAAGCCTTGCCCCCTCCAGCCTCCTATCTGTCCAGCTGGCCGTGCGCCGCTTCATGGAGCAGGCAGGCGACCTTCCCATCAAAGCCTACAGGAAGCGGGAACACATCATCCGCTACAAGGACGCCCTGCTGGCCCTGCCCAAGAACCTGCCCGCGCCCCTCGCCAAGCTGCCCATGCCGACCGTGCTGGAACGCATCCGCAAGGGGGCCTTCCCCCATCTCCAGCAGGCCCCGAAGCTGTCGGCCCGTACCATCAACGAAAAATATCTTGCCTTCGTGCAGGTGGTCTTCTCCTATGCCGTGAACAACGGGCTTGTGGAGGTCAATCCCTGCACCGGGGTACGGGCCGCCAGCAATACGACGGAGCTGGAAGACGTGTCCGTCCTGCCCTTCTCCAAGGAGGATTTGTCCGTCATTTTCCAGCGCTCCGGCCTGTACCATCCGCACGGCTGCGGCGCTGTGGGGCGGCTCTATGTCAGCAAGACCAAGCTCCTTGACTACAGGTGGCTCGTCCTGCTGGCCCTGTACACGGGTGCCCGCATAGAAGAACTGGCCCAGCTCGACCGGCAGGACGTGCGGCAGGAGGCCGGTGTCTGGTTCATCCATATCCGCGCCGAGATGGCCACAGGCCGCCGAGTGAAGAACAGAGCCTCCATCCGCAAGGTCCCGCTGCATTCCCGTCTGCTGGAGCTGGGCTTCCTCGACTTCACCCGGCAGGGGGAAGGGACGGGCAAGCTGTTCTCCCTCCTTTCGGACAAGCAGGACGGCGGCAAGCGCAGCAACGCCTTTTCGCAGTGGTGGCGGCGCTTCCTTACCAGTCTGGACTTGGAGAACGGGGACAGGAAACACTTCCATTCCTTCCGGCATACCTTCAAGCGCGAAGGACGCAACAGCGGCCAGATTGCCCCGGAACTCCTTGATGCGCTACAGGGACATGCACAGCAAGGTGTCGCCGCGAACTACGGACGTGATGAAGAAGGAAAGCAGTACGCCCTGCCTGTATTGCAGGAGGCACTGGAGAAGATTGATTTTAGCGATGTGATACAAGGACTTGAATCATCCATAATGCTGTAAGAACTTGATATCACATCCGGAAAAATCTTTTACGAGCCCCGTATTTCAATTTTGATGCCTCGAAAATTTTTTTCCAGATGACGAATCACGTTTTTGGCAAAAACGCGGGAGACGGGAAATCTGGGCCAAAATGAGGCATATCAAGATTTCCCCAAAGAACAACAAGCTGTCTGAAAGATATTCAGGCAGCTTTTTTCTTTTTCCATGCAAGGGACGCAGATTTCCCATCTTACCCTATTTTTATTTTCAGAAACTCTATGTAACTATTGATTATATACAGTATTTTTTTCACTTGATGTTTTCCACAAAACATAGATTTATCAATGTCTAAAATCATCTTGTATGTGATTTTACTCCATGATGTAAGTCATATTTCCATCCATATAGAGCTCACATGATTATGGTGCACTAAGTAGAAGAAGAGGACCCGCGCTGTCGGGAAAATACCTTTTCAGCATGGCCTGGCCTATGAGCCAGATTGTCTTTTTACCCAAAAAGCCGTTGCCGCACGGCCTGAAAGGAGGACACATCATGCCAGACTTGGCGCACAAGCCCCCCATACCGGGGCATCCCATCAAGACCTGTACTCTCCGGGAGCTCATGGAGATGCAGCTCCCTCACCGCCGCCATCTTGTCATTCCGTGGCTGCGGCAGGGAGAAAGCTCCATGATTTTCGCAGCCCCCGGTGTCGGTAAATCGCTCTTCGCTCTCGATATCGCCTTGAGTGTCGCAGGAGGCGGGAAGGCCCTCGGCGTGTGGCAGACAGGAGCAGGCGACAGCAAAACGGAAGGAGGACAGAGAGAAAAAGCTCCAGAGGCCACAAGAGACAGCAACGCGGAGACTGCCCCCTGCGGCTGGAAGGTCCTTTATGTCGATGGAGAAATGCCGCTCGATGATATCCGCGACAGAGCAAACATGCTCATGCAAGGCAAGATACAGCAGGAAGACGGCTTCGACAGGGAGCAGGCAGGACAGAACTTGCACTTCATGGCCCGCCATCAGCAGGACGATATACTGGCCGACTTCGTTGACCTTGCCGATGCCGACAGCCGTCGCAACCTTCTGGCACGAATCCAGCGGGAAAGAATCGACCTTGTGATTCTGGACAATCTCTCCACCCTCGCGGCCTTTGAGGATGAGAACGCGGCAAGCTCCTTCAACGGCCCCGTAGACTTCCTGCAACGTCTCAAGAGCATCGGCACCGCCTGTATCCTCGTACACCACACCAACAAGGGCGGGGAAGAGTTCAGGGGCTCCAGCCGTATCGCCACGACTTTTGAGACCCTTGCACTGCTCAAAGCAGCCGCCGCCCCTCCTTTTATAGAAGACGGACAGGAAGACGACGGGGAGAGCGACAGCTCTGCAAGCGCGTTTACTCTTGAGTGGCGCAAATACAGAGGAAGGCGGGATACTTCCATTCAAGACAAGGCCATCTTCATCCTGTCCGTGGACACGCAGGGCAACGCCGCCAGATGGCACGTCATGGATACGGAATCCGGTATGATGCTGGCGATGCTGGAGATGGTGCGGAGCAAGCAATGCCCGACACAGCGGGAGCTGGCCGAAGCCCTTGGGACCAGTCCCGCCACACTGTCCCGCATGAAGCAGAAGGCCATGAAGGAAGGACGCATCACGAAGAAGGAGTGGGACGCGCTCCTCAAAGCCGCAGGCCAGAGCAACGCCCCGCAAGAGACAGAATTTTGATGTAAGTCCATGCCCGGATAGCCCAGACAGCCCCGGAGCAGGGAAAGGAACGAAAAGCGCCCCGTCCACGCATCATACACGGACGGGACGCCTCGTTTCAACGATTCCCGGATATGGGGAAGCTCTGGGCGCACCCCAAGGGAAACAGGATTTCACGTTTCAGTATCTCTAAGGCATGGAACGCGAAATATCCTTGACTGGCGCGGTGTTCCCGGTCATCCAAAGTAAGATGCGTTTCAGGCTTTCCCGACTATTTTAGGCGAAAAAAATGTGAAACGCTTATACCTATCCACGAAAGGAGGTCTTCCCCCCATGTTACGGAGATGCTTTTCTTCGAACCTAAAGATAGGTATGAAAAAACTATACTTTCTCTTTCCTTGAATAGCTTTATATCAATAGACTGTATAAATTATATTCTATATAGTAAAGCAAATTTTGTAGCATTGTATATACACAAAAAAGAAATCACATCAACAATAAATGACACGCACTTCATTCCATAATATTTTATATTGTCACTTTTATCACCCTTCATTCTTAAAATAATGTTAATTCCAATTCTTCTCGGAATATACATTATGACACCAAACACAACAGCGGATATAAACATTCCTATAATAATCACAGATGCACTATATATAGACAATGATATAGAATTACTCGCATAAATATGCCAAATACAGCATCCAATCCATTCGAAGGTTGCAAGACGCCCAAGTTGCGTTTTGCAAGACGCAAGTTTTTCTGCCAAATTAGATTCACTCATCGTCATAATAGCGACCTCTTTTTTCTTTTATCTGCCTTAATTACCATCAAGTCCCTAGATTCTCCAGACGCCACCCATATTATAATTGTTTAGCAGTAGAATCAAGATGTTGTTAGTTGTTTGAAGGATAAGGCAACTAAAGTCATCTTAATGTATAAAACCGTATATATAATATATTCAATAAATATGATTCTACCATCCCTCCAATTGGGTCTAAGCGTTGATGGATAAACAGTAAGGTACAGATTTCTTTCTCCGCCAACGGTGCCTAAAAAAACACTTTGGCAGCCTACCATCTGTCCAATTAGGGTACACATCAGACGGACATAGACCATCATCCCCCTAAACGTTCATCTAGGGTCTATTTACGATTTATTTGACAAATACTATTTAAGTTTATAACTCTAAATGAACACAACAAAGGAGCGACCATGAACGGGAAGAACATCGGCTACATCCGCGTGAGCAGTATCGACCAGAACACCGCCCGTCAGCTTGAAGGGGTCCCGCTGGACAAGACCTTCACTGACACATGCAGCGGCAAGGACACCCGACGTCCCGGCCTCATGGCCTGCCTGGACTACACGCGGGAAGGCGATACCCTGCACGTCCACAGCATCGACAGGCTGGCCCGCAACCTGCAAGACCTGCTGCACCTTATCGAAAGCCTCAACCAGCGGGCCGTGGCCGTGGTCTTCCACAAGGAGGGCCTGACCTTCTCCGGCAAGGAAGACCCCTTCCAGAAGCTCCAGCTCCAGCTCATCGGGGCCGTGGCCCAGTTCGAGCGGGCCATGATTAAGGAGCGGCAGCGGGAGGGTATAGCCATTGCCAAAGCGGCGGGGAAGTACAAGGGACGCAAGCCGTCCTTCTCAGCAGAACAGGCGGAGCAGGCCCGGCAGATGGTCGCGGCAGGACAGAGCAAGACGGACGTGGCCCGGCACTTCGGCGTGAGCAGGACCACCTTATATAAGGTCCTCACCGGCGGGCAGGAGACTTGACGGGCAGAAAGAAAAAGGCGATATTTACAAAAATAGGTGAATTATTAGGATGGGTTCTTTTGAATCCCACTCTGCCCAGCATTTTTTAGCAATTAGACCCGAACAGCACAAGCAAGCGCTTATGCTCCGGTTGCTATATCAGCATGTTACCTACCGGAGATATAAGCGCTTCTTCATTATATAAGACCTATTGAATTAAAATATATGACCCTTTCTCTATAAGGAGCTAGTATAATGCAAAAAAAATTTGAGTCCATCGTAAACTCACTTGGGGCACCAACATACAGAGGAGAAAAATATGCAATATATAATGGTGATGCTCTACTTTTACTAAAAAAACTTCCTGCCGATAGCATAGATCTATTTTTTACCTCTCCTCCTTATAATATAGGAAAAGAATATGAAAAAATAATGCCTATTAATGAATATATAAAATGGAGTCAGCAATGGATAAGCCTTGTTTATACAGCAACAAAACATAATGGAGCTTTTTTATATAACATAGGATATATAAACATGGAAAACATAGCTCATGCAATCCCAATTATATATTTATTATGGGATAAAATCCCATTTTATCTCCAGCAAGAGATTATCTGGAATTATGGAGCAGGCGTTGCTATGAAGAAATATCTCTCTCCACGGAATGAAAAAATTTTATGGTATGTGAAAGATAAAGATAATTATTGTTTTAATCTTGATGATATACGTGACCCTAATGTCCTTTATCCAAATCAAAAAAAGAAGGGAAAATTGCGGTGCAATACTCTTGGGAAAAACCCTTCTGATGTTTGGCAAATTGCAAAAGTCACTTCTGGAAAAAATCGTTCTTCCGCAGAAAGAACAAAGCATCCTGCTCAATTCCCACTCGACTTATGTGAACGAGTAATTAAGGGGTTTTCCCAAGAGAATGAGGTTGTGATCGATCCTTTTCTCGGATCGGGCTCCACCATTGAAGCTTGCCTACGCCATAATCGATACTCTATCGGATTTGAAATCAACAAGTCCTATTGTTCTATTGCCTATACGCGCATCCAAGCAGCAGGCAATGCTTATAGCAAGCTCCCCCTATTCAATTTGTAATAAAGCTCCGTAGTAAGCGGAAGCTGTATTTTTTAATTTTTCAAGTTTTTTTGGAAGATTATTTGCTTTCAACAAATCACCTACTGTATATACATTCAAATTATAAAACTTTTGTGCTGTCTTCGTTCCAATATTATCAATAATCTCAATATCTGCTTTAAGGATATATGGGCATATTATTTTTTTTAATTTGTACTTATATACATCCTTATGTAAGCTTGCCATTTGTCCTGACGCAGCATTTTGAGATCGCCAATCATTTGCATCAATCCAGCCAAAACGAATCAAATTAATATGATCTTTATAAAAGTTGACAGTTAAATAATATCCTGATTTATCTTTTTTCTCTAATTCTGTATGTTCAACCTTTTGTCCATAACTTCTATTTCCGTATATTTTTGTACCAAGCTGCCCTGATGTTTTTATTTCAAATGAAAATTTTTCATCATGAATATTAACAACATCTTTTTCATTCCCTGAACCTCCACGCCATATCTCTGGAAATAATATCGATAGTTCTTTAGCGAATAGCTTTTCAAATAGATATCCAATAACAGGTGCAGGAGGATTTATTTCATTCAATTGAAAAATTACATTATCTGTACCGATGCGAGTCTGCCACACACGGCGCCAAGCAACATCTACACATTCAGCGATGGTACCTAATTCTATAGGGAATTCTCTAATTAGTCTTTCAGTAATACTTATCCATTCATCATTTTTTATATTTTTATACGGGCTTAAATTCATAACTACCCCCTAAAAATAGAAGTATCAAAAAAATCCTTTGCATTAATCCCAAGGCCTTCCCATATTTTAGACAGATTTATTATTGATATATTCCTATGGCCTCCTTCAACACTAGCAATGTATGTCCTATCAATACCGATTAAGAGTGCTAATTTTTCCTGAGAAATACCTTTTTCTCTCCGCAATTCCCTGATTCTTTGGCCAACTTTCTCCCTGATATCTGCCATACATCATTCCATATATTTTTTACATAAAATATATGATGTTGACTTTAAGACAACGGTCTATACGTCACATCTAAAGTAATAATGGTACCAATACGTTCCAATCAGCAAGGAAGACCCCTTCCAAAGCTACAGCTTCAAATCATCGGGGCCGTGGCCCAGTTCGAGCGGGCCATGATTAAGGAGCGGCAGCGGGAGGGTATAGCCATTGCCAAAGCGGCGGGGAAGTACAAGGGACGCAAGCCGTCCTTCTCAGCAGAACAGGCGAAGCAGGCCCGGCAGATGGTCGCGGCGGGACAGAGCAAGACGGACGTGGCCCGGCACTTCGGCGTGAGCAGGACCACCTTATACAAGGTCCTCACCGACGGGCAGGACGCTTGACGAGCAGAGGGAAAAAGGCGATTCCCACAGGAACGGAAATATGCTACACACGGAAGCAGTCGAAAATAAAAAGTGCTTATATTTTCGCATTGTTAGGATGTGATCCCTTGAATCCCACCCTCTCCGCCATACCAAAGACCACCGAGATCCAAGAAAGTCCGCAAAGCCTTGAGCTGAGCGGACTTTTTCTGTTTTTGAGGTTCAAGAAGACTCACGAAAAATCGCAGACAGCCACAAAAAAAGGGGCAACTTTGGGGGCAAGTAACGTTGCCCCATATATTTCAAACAGGAGTTGCCCCCAATGCCCGGAAAGCTCACGGATACCGCCATTCGCGGCGCGAAGCCCAGGAAAAAGCCTGCAAGCTGACGGATGGCGGCGGCCTCTGTCTGAAAGTTGCCCCGATGAGGCCGTCGATCCGATAGCAACACCGTTGCCCCAGAGTTTTGATCCCCTTCCTTTACCGAAGCAGATCTGCCCGGCAGACATAGGCCAGCAGACCATCTTCGATCTTGGAGACTGTCCATGCGATAGTTTCCCGCCGCTCTCTCCTGGCCATCCCAGCGGGAAGCTGGGCAATAAGCCTGCCCGAACAAGACAGGAGGCCGCAGCCGTTTGCATGCAGATATGCCCTTCGCCCAAGAAGGGCAGGAGTTTCAGCTCTCCAGCCATACGGCCTCATCAAGACAGGGAACCGTAGTAAATCATACCGAACATAAGACTTGTTCTCTGTCCGAGTTTCGCAGCAAGTATCCATCCCTGCGCATTGTCCTGGAGCTGTCTCACAATATCACCCCTGGACTATCGCACGGGATGCTTACTTCTCCAGACAAGACGAGAGCTAATCGCGTTCCCGCATAGACCGTCCTGATTATCTGCCTCATAATTCATTGGCTAATAAAAACAGATATTGATTTATTTTGTTCTATAGAAAAAATATTATTTTGAATATGTTTCAATAAAAAATAAAACAAACCAGTTATTTCTTGAAAAATATCTTTTACTCATATACGGTCGCCTCTGGCATATGAAATAAAAGGAGGGACTTTTATGGCTCTGGAAGACAAAGATATTTTTAATGCCATTTTCAACAAATACAGCGACCAGCCCATCGAATTCATCATGGAGCAGTACGAAAAGGCAAAGATCCTTAATATGGCCATCGAGCGCCGGATCAACGCCCAGGCCGAACAGCCTGTGAAGGTCGAAGAGGCCGCGCCTGCCGCTCTGCCCCCCGTGGACGAGCCCCTTCCCGTCGAAGAGGAAAAGAAGCCCGCCCCGGCCCCCAAAAAGATCTTCACCAAGGCCGATCTGGTCTTCAATCCCGCGGAAGCCATCACCGACAACACCATCACCTGCTGCCTGTGCGGCAAGGCGGCCTGCTCCCTGACGTCCCGCCATCTGGCCAATCACGGCATCAATGTGGAAGAGTACAAATACCTCTGCGGCTATCCTTCCGAACAGAAGCTGATGTCCCGGAATTTCGAAGCCAAGATGCGCCGTAATGTCCAGAGGGCCCAGCAGGCGCGCAAGGAAAAGCGCCGGGCTGAAAACGCCTAACGCCATCATGGCATGACCTGCTCTGCTCCCAGGAGCGGGCATGATCCGTCCCGTAGTAAAAAGAAACAAAGAAGGGGATGCCCACGGGCACCCCCTTCTTTGTTTTTTCCGACATGCCGGCAGTCGCGGCAAAGTTCCTCCGAATCCCGCCACAGGGCAGAGCATCAGGGACGATACGCACGCAGGGCAAACATGGGCACCGGATTGTAGGTGGCATCCCGCCGGACGAAGATCCGCCCGCTGAGCCCGGTATCACAGCTGCAACGGACAAAGCCCGCCCGTGCCAGGGCCTCCATGTCCCACTGCGGCCGTTCCCGGCGGCTCAGGGGCAGGGCCCGGCGGATGTCCTCCCCTTCCTGCAGGAGGGCACTATCCACGTCGGCATGGGCATGTTGCCCCTTTTCATCGGCAAGCCGGGTAAAGTCCACCGCCCCGTAATCGGCATCAAAATTGAGCAGCACGCCGCCGGGCCGCAGCACCCGCAACCACTCCGCATAGGCCGCCTCGGGATCCGTCAGCGTCCAGGTCAGGTTGCGGGCCAGGACACCGTCAAAGGACGCATCCTCAAAATCCAGCTCGGTGGCACTCATGCAGCGCCAGTCCACCGTGCAGCCTGCCTCTTCGGCCAGTGCGGCGGCCTGGGCGAGCATCCCCTCGCTCAGATCGACGCCCGTGACCTCGCAGCCCGCCTGTGCCAGCAGGATGGCAAAAAATCCCGCGCCCGTGCCCAGATCCAGTATGCGCAGGGCGGTCCCGTCTTCCCTGCGCGGCAGCCAGGGCAGGATCTCCGCCCGCCACAGGGAGGACTTGTCACTCTGCAATTCCTCACGGCGTACCTGCCCGAAAGCGTCGGAACGCCGGGTCCAGTAACGCCGGATGCGCCCGTCGAGCCCGGGCCGGGCCTTAACAGCATCCCCGGGGATGCCGGCAGTCTGCTCCATCATATGCTCCTTTACGGTGTCGTGCGGGTATCGGCAGCCCTTGCCTCTGGGCCGTCTTTTTCCCTGCGGCACGATCACGAAATCTTGCCCGTCTCACGGACGGGATGCGGCCGGTCGTTCCCTGCCGGTGCCGTGCCACAAATCTGCAGCCACCCTGCCGCCATGCCCGCAGGATGCTTTACGGCGGAGAGCCATGCGCTCCTGTCGTTCAGACCTTCGCCGCCCCGGTGGCCCTTTCTGCCCCGGCAGCTTCGTCACAGCGCCCCTCCCATGCGGAGCGGAACGGGACGACTGTTTCCAGCATCCGCCGCAAGCTCGGGCTGCGGGCGCTCCCCAGCTGCGACACCGGCAGATGCTCCGCACAGCGGCCCTGATCCAGGACCAGCAAACTGTCACAGACCAGTGTTGCGGCCTGGAGATCATGGGTGATGAAAAGGCAGGTCGTGTCGCTGCGAATGTCCCGCAGCAATTCCAGTATCTGCACCTGTACCGGGACATCCAGCGAGCTCACGGCCTCGTCCAGCACCAGAAAGGACGGTCGCGCGGCCAGCGCCCGCGCGATGCAGGCCCGCTGCACCTGGCCGCCGCTGAGTTCATGCGGCAGACGGCCGGACAATGAAGGCGAAAGCCCCACGCGTTCCAGCAGCCTGTCCACTTCCCGTCGCCGCTCCCGGCGGGAAAGGCGGCAGCCCGGCCCCAGGCCCTCGTCCACGGCCTCCGCCAGCGTAAAGCCCGGATCGACCGAGGTCACATAGTCCTGAAAGACCACGGAGAGCCTCCCGCCCCGGGCCCGCCATTGCCGCAAGGGCTGACCTTCCAGCAGCACGATACCACGGTCGGGCCGCTCCAGCCCCAGCAGCAGACGGGCCAGCGTGCTCTTGCCGCTGCCGCTCTCGCCCACCAGGCCCGCCATCTCGCCCCGCTCCAGACAGAAGTCCAGCCCCTGCAGCACGGGCCGGGAGCCCCCTCCATGGGGGACGGCATAGGTCTTCCAGATATCCCGGACGGAAAGAAATATGTCGCTGCCGCTCATCACCTGTCTCCCAGAGCCTGCCGGAAGCCCCGCCATAGGGCCAGCCGGGTACGGACCAGATGCCGGGTGCAGGCATGGCCCGGCGCATCGAAAAGCTGTGCCGCCTGCCCATACTCGACGCAGCGCCCCGCCTGCATGACCAGCACCTCGTCTGCCAGCTGCTGTACGGCGCCAAGATCGTGCGAAACGAAGATCAGTGAGGCATCACGGGCCACGTCGGCCAGACAGCGCAGCACCTGCTGCTGATGGCAGGCATCCAGAGCGGTGGTAGGCTCATCGGCCACCACCAGCGCGGGCCGCAGGGCCAGTGTCAGGGCGATCATGCAGCGTTGCAGCATGCCGCCGGACAACTGGTGCGGGTAGCTGCTCAGGATGGTCTCCGGCAGGTCCACCCGCTGCAGGGCCTCGCAAACAACCTCCCGGGCCCGGGCAGCGGACATCCGCCCCCTGTCCCGCAAGGCCCCCTCCAGCTGCTTTCCCAAAGGCCTGAGAGGATCGAAGGCCGTCATGGCCTGCTGCAGGATGACGGCCATACCCGTGCCGCGCAGCTCCCGCCAGCCTGCGGGATCGAGACGGCCCAAATCGCGGCCGTCGAAATGCAATTGCCCGCTCCTGACAAGACCGGACGGCAGTAGGCCCAGCAGGGCCCGGCAGAGCAGGCTCTTGCCGCTGCCGCTCTCGCCCACGATGCCCAGACAGTGCCCGCGTTGCAGCGAAAAGCTCACGTCCTGCACCAGCGGCCTGCCGGACAGGCCCTCCGTGACGGAGACATGCCGCAGTTCCAGCAGCGGCACGGGATGTCCATGATTCACAGCACAGGCTCCTTGTGCATGGCGTGCCTGGGATCCAGAGCATCACGCAGGCTGTCGCCCAGATAGTTGCAGGCCGCCACCACCAGCAGGATGGCCAGCCCGGGCGGCAGCATCTGCCACGGGTACAGGACCATCACCTCGCGCGCCTCGCCCAGCATCATGCCCCATTCCGGTGTGGGCGGCTGCACGCCGAGCCCCAGAAAGGACAGGGCCGAGACCATCAGTATCACCGCGCCGGTATCCAGCGTGGCCAGGACGCTGATCTCCCCGGCAGCGCAGGGCAGCAGATGACGCCTCATGATATGGCCCGTGCCGTAGCCCGCCACACGCGCAAAACGCACGAAGTCCCTGTCCGCATAACGGAGGGTGATGGTCCGCATCATGCGCGCGTACCAGGGCCACTTGGCCACCACGCAGGCCAGCACCACGTTTTCCAGCCCCGGCCCCAGCATGCCCACGATGGCCAGCACCATGACCTCGCCGGGGAAGGAGAGCATCACGTCGCACAGCCGCATGAGGCAGGACTCCACCCGCCCGCGCACAAGGCCCGCCAGCATGCCCAGCAGGGCCCCCAGCGAAACCGTGGCCCCCATGGCCAGCAGCGAGACGCCCAGCGTGGCCCGGGCCCCGTAGAGCAGGCGGGAAAAGATGTCGCGCCCCAGCCTGTCCGTGCCCAGCCAGTGTTCGGGCCCGCAGAGGGCCAGCTTGCGGCTGCCGTCCACGGCCAGCGGATCCCAGGGCGTCAGCCACGGGGCCAGCAGGGCCGCCAGCAGCACGATGCCCAGGAACAGCAGGCAGGCCAGGCCAGCCCTGTCATGCAGCAATGCCCGTACGCACCTCATCGCAGCCCCCGTTCACGCAGACGCGGGTCCAGCAGGCCCGCACAAATGTCCATGCACAGGTTGCCGGCCACGAACAGCACGGCCATCAGCAGGACATAGGCCTGGATGACGGGAAGATCCCGGTTGAAGATGGCCGTGACGCACAAGCGCCCCAGACCGGGCCAGGCAAAGATGCACTCCACCACAAAGCTGCCTGCCACCAGCTTGGGCAGGCTCATGCCCAGGGCCGTGAGGCTGGCCTGCAGGGAATTACGGAGCACCATGTGCAGGATGGCCCCCCGGCTGCGGCCGCAGGCCCGGGCGTAGAGGACGAAGTCTTCCTGCGCGGTCTGCACCATGCTGTTGCGCAACAGCCGGGCATAGGCGGCCAGATAGGGCAGGGCCAGCGTCACGGCCGGGAGCACCAGCGAGGACGGCCCCTCAAGGCCGCCGGTGGGCAGCCAGTCCAGATGGACGGAGAACAGCCAGATCAGCAGCAGCCCCGCCCAGAAGGCCGGTACGGAGGTACCCAGGAAAAGCAAGGCCCGCAGCAGGCGGTCCACCACCCTGCCCTCATGGCGGACACAGACCAGGGCCACGGCCAGGCTGCATGCCAGCGTGATGGCCGCGGCCGTCCCCGCCAGCATCAGGGTGGGCGGCAGGGCCCGGGCCAGCTCCCCGGCCACGGGCCGCCCGTTCACATAGCTCATGCCCAGGTCGCCCCGAAGCACATCCGCGAGCCAGCGTAGGTAACGTTCCGGAAAGGGCCTGTCCAGCCCGAGCTGCGTGCGCACCTCGGCCAGCAGTTCCGGCGTGGGGGTCATGTCATTGACCCGGATGACCACTTCCGCCGGGTCCCCGGGGCTGAGCTGGATGAGGACGAACGACAGGAACGATATCCCCAGCAAGAGCGGCACGAGCCCCAGCAGGCGACGCAACAGGCAATGCTTCATGTCCATCCTTCATCTCCGTCCCGGTGCCTCCAGGCCATGCCTGCCGGACACCGGGACGCAGTGCATCAAAAATATATCTTCTCGAAGGGGATCTCGTACTGCGACACGCCGAACGAAACGCCCTTGAGCTCCCGCACGTGGACGGCCTTGGTGCGGGAATAGGTCAGCGGGATGTAGACGCCCTCATCATGTACATAACCGAGGATCTCCGCATACAGGGCCTTGCGGCGCTCCTCGTCCGTCTCGGTCATCAAACGGGTGATGGCCGCGTCCAGCCATTCCTTGCGCTCCAGACCCAGCTGGGCCTGATAGTCCCCGTGCGCCGGGATGCGCCACGAGGAAATATAGGACTGCGGGTCGTAAGGCGTGCCCCAGGACAGGGAATACTGCAATTCAAAGTCGCCGCTCTTCTGGCGATCCAGAAAGGCCTGCTTCTCCTCGCCCACGATCTTCATCTCCACCCCGATCTTTTTCAGGTCCGCCTGCATGTACTCGCCGATGCTGCGCTCCTGCGCATTCTGCGAATTGTAGTACAGGCGCACGCTGGCCCTCCGTCCGTCCTTGTAGCGCCAGCCGTCGGCCGCCATGAGCCAGCCCGCCCCGTCCAGCAGACGCGCCGCCTTTTCCGGGTCATGGCCGCGCGCCTCCAGCGGCAGGTCGCAATAGGCCACCGTGGAGGCCAGCAGGCTGGGGGCCACGGTTTCGGAACCGTTGAGGATGGTGGCGGCGATGCCTTCCCTGTCCACCGCGTACTGCAGGGCCAGGCGCACGTCCCGCTCCCGGGTGAACGGCTGGTGGGCATTGAGCAGTATGGCCCGCGAGGCGATGGGCTGGCTGATGGCCGCCGCATAGCGCCCCTCACGGCGGATGGCGTCGAAATTGTCCAGGTTGAGCATGTCGCCATCGGCCCCGAACACCAGATCCACGTCCCCCTTGTGCAAGGCCAGCAGGATGGCCTGGTGGTCGGGCATCACCTTCCAGCGCACGGCCTGCAAACGGGGCTTCTCTCCCCAGTAAGAGGGATTGGCCGTGAACAGGGCGTACTGGTTCTCCTTGTGTTCCTTCAGTATCCACGGGCCCGTGCCCACGAGGCCGCGCACGCCGTTGCGCGTCTGGCCGTCGATGAAGCAGGACGGCGAGATGAAACGGAAAGGCCGCAACAGCCCCAGCTCGATGAGAGTGGGATAATAGGGGTGCTTGAGTACCAGACGCCAGGTGTGGCTGTCCACGACTTCGTGGCGTTCGATCTCGTTGATCATGTCCAGCCAGGCGTGGCGCAGGCGATTGGCGATGATGGCATCCATGTTCAGGCGGACGGCCTCGGCATCGAAGGGCGTCCCGTCGCTGAAGGTCACACCACGGCGCAGATGGAAGGTATAGACGCGGCCGTCGGGCGAGATCTCCCAGCTTTCGGCCAGCCAGGGCCGGACACCTTCCGCCGTGTTGATGACCAGGGGCTCGAAGACCATGCCCTGGGCTGCCATCTCGCCGCCGTACAGGTGCGGATTGATGTCCCGGATGTCCTTGGTGCTGGCATAGACCAGCTCCTCGCGCGGCGCACCGGCCTGTCCCTTCTCCTCTTCCCGGCAGCCGGCCAGCAGGCTCAGGCCGCAGAGCAGCAGCCAGCATACCAGCAGTTTGCCCATCCTCATTTTTTCCACAGGAACCTCCCCACAATAGTGGCATGTTTTTAAAAAGCGTGCTACCAGAAAATCGTAGCACACTTTCTAAAAACATGCCACACATTTCAGAGGAGGACAGATGAAGAAAAACAAGCCGTATGGCGCAGCCGCCGCCCTGCTGGCCGGGGCCCTGCTGGGGGGGCTCATGACCGCGCCCGGAGCCCACGCCGTGGACTTTCGTGTCAAAGGCGTCTGGATCGCCATGCTCGAATACGGGGATGGCGGCAGCTTTGTCCGCAAGGACAGGGAAGGGAAAAACGTGCAGGGCTGGGGTCGCTGGGGCGAGGACCGTTTCGAGGCCAAGAACCGCGTACGCCTGCAACTGGATGCCGCGGTGTCCGATGCCCTTTCCGGCAGCGTCTATTTCGAGATAGGCGGGGCCACCTGGGGCCGTGCCCGCAGCGGCGGGGCCCTGGGGGCTGACGGCCAGATCGTCAAGATCAAGCACAGCTATCTGGACTGGAACCTCCCCGGCACGGGGCTCAAGGCACGCATGGGCCTGCAGCGCATCTTCCTGCCCGATTTCGTCACCGATGCCTCACAGGTCTTCGATGCCGACGTGGCCGGGATCAGCGTCGCCGCTCCGCTCACGGAACATCTGTCCCTGACTGCCTTCTGGGCGCGGGCCTTCAATGACAACTGGGCCGCCCCCGATGGCGGCCAAAGCGGCTGGCTGGACAATGCGGACTTCTTCGGCCTTTTGCTGCCGGTGACGTATGAAGATATACGCCTCACCCCCTGGGCGCTGCTGGGAACGATCGGCAAGAACGCGTTCCGCCACGGCAACGGACGGTTCTACAGCCGCAACAGCGAAGGGAGCTACGGCATCGGCCTGTCCCCGTCCGCCTATCGCTTCGATGGCCGCGAGAGCAGCCTGGCCCAGGCCACGGCCTTCTGGGCGGGCCTCACCGGCGAGATCACGGCGGCCCGGCCGTTGCGTCTGGCCTGGAGCGCGGCCTGGGGCAGCGTCGCCACAGGGGATGCCGCCCTCGACCGTCACGGCTGGTATGCCTCGGCCCTGGCCGAATACGCGCTGGACTGGGGCACTCCCGGCATCTATGGCTGGTACAGCAGCGGCGATGACGGGGACCCCGCCAACGGTTCCGAGCGCATGCCCACCATCGAGGCCAACAACGAGGGCACCAACAGCGTGGCCGGCTTCGGCACCCTGGGCACCTGGACCCTGGGCCGGGACACCCTGCTGGGCTCCACACTGGTGGGCACCTGGGGCCTGGGCCTGCGCGTGTGCGATATCAGCTTTTTCGAAGACCTGAGCCACACGATCCATCTCAACTATTATCAGGGCACCAACAGCGCCGGCATGGCCCGCCACATCAAGGGGGCCGGCGGCCCTGACATCGTCCGCCCCAACGGGACGGACTTCAATACCGCCAATTACTACGGACTGTACCTGACCGACAGGGACCGGGCCATGGAAGTGGGCATCATGAGCACCTATACCCTCCACGAGAACCTGAAGCTGCTGGTGGAGGCCAATTACATCGCCCTGTGGCTGGACAACAGCCGGGATGTCTGGGGCGGCTACCACGCCGGAGGACGCCGCTACGCCGCCAACAGCACCGAGGATGCCTGGAACATGAACGTGAGCTTCATCTACAAATTCTAGCCTGCGGGCCTCAAGGCCTGTTTCCCGCAGCCGCCGTTACTCCGGGCTTCCCGGATGCGGCGGCTGTTCTGTTCGAAAAAACAGATCTCCGCCACAGGCCACACGACCTTGCCTGAGCCAGCCCAATTCCCCGTGGACGCTCGCGCAAAGCATGTCCCGAACAAGAAAGCCCTCGCGGTCTCCCGCAAGGGCTGAAACGAAAAAGGCACCTGCATCACTGCAGGTGCCTTGATTCCTTGTTGGCGTCCCCAAGGGGATTTGAACCCCTGTCGACGGCGTGAAAGGCCGTTGTCCTGGGCCGGCTAGACGATGGGGACGCATCGAACTCGTTCTATGTATGGGAAATGCTGCCGAAGGTCAAGCAAAAATTTTGGAATCTGCAAATTTTTTTTGAAAGGGTCGGAAAACATCCGTCGCAGCCTGCCCGATCCCCCGGCCTGCCCTTCCCCGCTGTCCGCCACCTACCAGATGGAGCGCACCAGGCAGACCACGCCGCAGATGGCGATGATGGCCAGCAGGACACGGCGGAACAAAAGCACGTTGATGCGCTTGACCACAGGGAAGGCCGCCAGGCTGCCCAGCATCACGCCGGGCGTCCCGTACATGGCCATGCCCAGTACCTCGGGCGTGAAAAAGCCGTGCCACCACTGCAGCACCAGAGTGATGATGCCGCGCAGCATGAAGAAGACGCTCACCGTGCCCAGAAAGACACGCGGCTCCCAGCCCACGGCCAGGCCAAAGGCGGCCATGGGCGGCCCGTCCAGGGCGATGCCCGTGCCCAGCAGACCGGCGCCGAAGCCGCAGGCCACGCCCACCGGCTGCAAGCGGGCCCCGCCGCCGCGCCCCCCATGCACATAGAGCTGCCAGTACACGAAGAACAGCAGCAGGATGCCCACGATGCCCTGCAGGACGGCGCCGGAACAGATCTGCAGCAGATAGACGCCCGCAAAGGAGCCGGGCACCGCGCCCAGCAGCAGCCAGGGCATGGCATCGAAGCGGCAAAAGCGCACATGCATGGCGATCATGCAGGCATCCTTGAAAAAGCAGACCAGGCAGCTCAGAGGGATGAGCGCGTGCATGGGGATGGCCAGCGCCAGGAAGGGAAAGGCGAACATGGTTCCGCCGATGCCGCTGACACCGGAGACGAAACCACCGGCGAACCAGCAGACAAAAACAAAGATATCAAGTGCATCGGGCATGGCATCCTCCTTTCTCGCCCCGGCATGGGGCCGTGCCCCTGCCGCCGTCATGGCTCTTACAGGGCTTTGCCTCCGGCGGCAAGACAAGAATGGCTTTCTCCTGCCATCCCGGAGGGATGATGTCCATTCCGCCCTCCCCGCCCTGCTCCATGGCAAAGCCCCAATAGCCGACGGGACGCCACGCCCGCCGCCTCGCAGACCTCCCCGACGCGGACGAAGGAGACGGGCTGCCCCCTGCCGGAAAGAAGGAACAGCCGTTGTCCCCAAAGGGGGCGCGCGTGCTGCGGTGCCCGGCGAGTTCCCGCAGTCCGCCTGTGGCCACGGCTGCGGAGACCCTCCCCATGGCATCCGCCCTCTCCCTGCCCGCCGCATGTGCCAAAAGGAACAACATCCCCGTCCCGGAGCGTGCCGCATCGACCTTTTGCCCGGACTGTGCTATGTCGGAAGGACCGTCGCCCAACCGGCGCCCGCCTTCCCGGCCCGCGCACAGCAGGAGAAGTCCATGCCGTCCGATGACTGTCTGAAAAAGCTCTACATAGAACCCACAGCGCGCTGCAACCTGCGCTGCAAGATGTGTTTCCGCAACAGCTGGAAGAACGAGATCATCGGCGACATGCGGCCGGAGACCTTCCGCAAGGCCATGACGACCATGCCCGACAGCGTGGAGACCGTCTTTTTCGGCGGCATGGGCGAGCCCCTGGCCCACCCGGACATCGTGGAGATGGTGCGCACGGCATCCTCGCTGGGCAAGCGCGTGGAGCTGCTGAGCAACGGGACCCTGCTGGATGCCCGGCGCACGGCCGAGCTGCTGGATGCCGGTCTGGACATGCTCTGGCTGTCCATCGACGCCCTGGACGACGGCCGCTATGCGCAGATCCGCCGCAACAGCCAGCTGGCGCTGGTCAAGGAACATATCGTGGAGTTCAACCGCCAGCGCGCCCGTCTGGACAGGACCGTGCGTCTGGGCGTGGCCTTCGTGGTCATGAAGAGCAATGCCCACGAGCTGGCCCTGCTGCCCTATTTCTCCACCTACTACAAGGTGAACGAGGTCAACATCTCCAACGTCATCCCCACGGACGAGCATACGGCCTCGGAAGTGCTCTACAACAACGTGGTGGACTGGGGCCTGGGCGATCCCGCGCCCATGGAAAGCTCGCCGCGCATCCACCTGCCGCTCATGGACTGGCAGGACCCGGCGGCCCAGGAAGGCCTGCGCAGCCTGCTCTCCACCTCCATGTGCAGCGTCTACCTTTCCGGCCAGCGCGTCAGCCGGGCGGCCCGGCACTGCCGCTTCATCGACGAGGGCATGGCCTTCGTCAAGTTCGACGGCCATGTCAGCCCCTGCATGTCCCTGCTGCGCAATGCCACCCTTTACTGGCGCCAGAAGCAGCGCGAGACCCGCAGCCACTTTTTCGGCGATCTGGCGGAACAGGGCCTGGACGAGATCTGGAACGCCCCGGACTATGCCGACTTTCGCCGCCGGGTGCTCAATTTCGAGTTCTCGCCCTGCTACCGGTGCAGCCTGTGCGAGAACTGGGAACAGGGCCTTACCGACTGTTACGGCAACGATGCCCCCACCTGTGGCGGCTGCCTCTGGTCCGAGGGCGTCATCAGCTGCCCGTAGGCCGGCATCCTGTGGCGGGAGCGGGAAGGGGGCTTCCTGCTCCCCCGGCCCCGACCCGCGGCTTGCCCTGCTCCGCGCCCGCCTGTAGCATGGGGCCATGCAGAAACCCGATCCTTCTTCCATCCCCCTCTCGCCCGGTGTCTACCTGTACCGGGACGGCAAAGGCCAGGTCATCTATGTGGGCAAGGCGCGCATCCTGCGCCGCCGCGTGCTCTCCTATTTCCGCCCCGAAGGCCTGCCCGCCAAGACAAAAGCCATGCTGGCCCACGCGCAGAGCATCGAATTCCTGACCACCACCACGGAAAAGGAAGCCCTGCTGCTGGAAGCCAGCCTCATCAAGAAATACCGGCCGCATTACAATATCGTGCTGCGCGACGACAAGCAGTACGTGCTCTTCCGCGTGAACATCAAGCACCCCTTCCCCCGGCTGGAGGTGGTGCGCAAGGCCCGGCGCGACGGGGCCCGCTATTTCGGGCCCTTCACGTCCTCGCTGGCCGCCCGCGAGACCTGGAAGCTGCTGCACCGGGCCTTTCCCCTGCGCCGCTGCTCCGACAGGGCCATGAAGAACCGCGTGCGCCCCTGCCTTTACCATCATATGGGCCAGTGCCCGGCCCCCTGCATGGGGCTGGTCACGGCCGAGGACTATTTCGAAGGCGTGCGCCGCGTCTGTGACCTTTTGCAGGGCAAGGCCGACCCCCTGCTCAAGGAATTGCACAGCCGCATGGAAGCCGCTGCGGAAGCTCTGGAATTCGAACAGGCCGCCGTGCTGCGCGACCAGATCCGCGCCGTGGAAAAGACCGTGGAACGACAGGCCACGGTCCTGCCCGGCGGCGGCGACATGGACGTGCTGGGACTGTTCCAGGCGGAGCGGGGCCTGGCCCTGGGGCTGGTCTTCGTACGCGGCGGCGCCATGACCGACGGCCGGGCCTTTTACTGGCCGGGCCTGACCTTCGACGACGCGCCGGAGCTGCTCTTTTCCTTCGTGGGCCAGTATTACGAACAACTCACCCCGCCGCCGCGCATCCTGCTGCCCTGGCTGCCCGCAGCCGTGCAGGAGGCTGACGGGGAAGACGGCGGCACGGACGGGGCCCCCGACGAGCGCAGCCTGCTGGAACAGGCCCTTTCCGAACGGCGCGGCGGCCCGGTGCGGCTGGTGGCGCCGCAGAACCCGGCCGACAACCGTCTGGTGGACGTGGCCCAGTCCAATGCCCGCGAAGAGGCCCGGCGGCGCGAAAAGCTGGAGGAAACGCCCCTGCCGGAACGGCTGGCGCGGGCCCTGCACCTGCCGGGCGCGCCCCGGCGTATCGAATGCGTGGACGTGTCTCATACCGGCGGCCGCCAGACCCGCGTGGGCATGGTGGTCTATGAGGACGGCCGCCCCAGCCCCGACCAGTACCGGGCTTATGCCATGCCCGACGGCGGCGACGATTACGGCACGCTCTATGCCTGGGTGGCCCGGCGTCTGGAAAGCGGCCCGCCCTGGCCCGACCTGATGCTCATCGACGGGGGCCGCGGCCAGCTGGCCGTGGTGGAGCGCGCTCTGGCCGATGCGGGCAAGGCCGATTTCTTCCCGCTGGCGGCCATCGCCAAGGCCCGGGACGAGGCTGGCCATGCCGACCGGCGCGCGGGCAATGTGGCCGACCGCATCTTCCTGCCCGGCCGCAGCAATCCCCTGCCCCTGCGCGAAGGCTGCGCGGAGCTGCTCTTTTTGCAGAACGTACGAGACGCCACGCACCGTTTCGCCATCGGCCGTCACCGCAAGGCGCGCGGTCAGGCCGCCCTTTCCGGCGAGCTCATGCGCCTGCCCGGCATCGGCCCGGCCACGGCACGCCTGCTCTGGGAGACCTTCGGCAGTCTGGAGGCCATGCGGGCCGCCAGCGTGGACGATCTGCGCCGCCTGCCCGGCATCGGGGCTTCCAGGGCCGCCCTGCTGCACGAAAAGCTGAAAGGGCTGGAGGGCTGAGGAAACGGGAGCTCGTCTCCCCTGCCCTTCCCCCGTCTTCCCGCTCTGCCGCGGCTTGCAGGATGGCGGGAAGGAAAAGGGAATCTTCACGCCTCCTCCCGCTCCCCTCGGGGAACAGGGGACAGGCCGCCCCGCGCGAGAGCGCCATGGCGGCAAAGAACGATAAAAAGCCCGCCGGAGAAGACTCCGGCGGGCTTTTTTGTACATCCGGCAGGCCTTTCCCCTGTCCCCATGCAAGGATGGGGATACCGGACGCACGGGGGCGCTCTCCTGCCACAAGGAGGGATCGCCCCGGTCCGTCCTTCGGGGAACCGGCGTGCGCTATGCGGCCTCCGATGCGGCCTCCGTCTGCTTTGAGGACAACAGGGCCAGCAGCAGCCCCAGGATCGCTCCCAGGACAGCCGCGAACAGGACACGGAAGGACGGGGGCAACAGGAACGTCACGGTATGGACCGGGATCCAGAACCAGAGCAGGGAGCGGCACAGCACGTTTTTCCAGAAGCCGTTCCAGTCCACGGACTGCAGGAGCCTGCCGGTCTGCGGGGCATTCCAGAGGCAGGCCAGACGCCCCTGATACTGGGCGATGTGCAGGTCAGCCACCTTGTGCGCGATCATCATGATGGGAGCGAACATGGTGTTCATCGTCAGGCTGACGGAAAACGCCGTCAGGATCTTCGTCGTGCCCAGCGGGCCGGAAAGGGCCTGTTCCGCCGCTTCCATGCCGAGCAGGTGCAGGATGACCGGCGCTCCCGCAGAAAAGATCATGAAGGCTGCCGAGATGGCGACCCCCAGGCAGCCCCACACCACGGCGCGGGGGATGAGGCCGAAGCCGGCCGTCACATAGACCCCTTTGGTCAACCGCAGTGCCAGGCATTCGCCCAGGGTCGCCAGCAAGGCGAACTTGCAAAAGCCCATGAAGAAAGGATGCCCCGCCGTCATGGAGGTGTAGGCCTCCATGACGCTCTCGGAACACAAAAGGACCAGGGCGCAGAACGCGATGCCCCCCATGCAGACGAGGTCTGCCGTACGACTGCCGAATCTTGCCTGCATACGACTACCCCCGCTGTCCCGCGCTGAAATCGAGCGTCGATGCCAGCTGTTCCCGCGGGATGTCGAACACGCTGTCATGCGGCGGCAGGGCTTCTTCCCGCATGAAGGCCGGGACATCGTCCTCGGAGGCGTCAATATGCGCGCCGGCATTGAAGCGCTTTTCGTTCTCCAGCGTCTGCCGTCCCAGCGCCAGCACGTCGTCCGGCGTCCAGCTGCCGCCGTAGACCCCGGCCAGCATCTCGCCCACAAGGCCGAAGACCGCCGCATCCTCCGAGGGCATGGCCGAAAAGATGCACATCCCGAGGCTGTCAAAGACGGCCATCAGCGTCTGGGCGGCCCGCGAAGCCTCCACTTGTCCGGCAGTCCCCAGGGGATCCAGCCCCGGCATGCCGATGGTATTGCCCGCGGTATGGTCACCGCCCATGGTCGACGTGGCGCACGTGACGCCCGTGCCCTTCAGCGCCCGCGGATCATAGCCCGCCAGCGCCTGACGCTTGACGACAGGGATGCGCCGCACCCCGTATCGCTTGCCGAAGCGTTCCGTCCCCTCGGCCAGCTCCCGGCCCAGCACCGTCCCGTCCCGCATCTGGCGGATCATGTCGAGGATGCCGGCCGAGTCACCGTAGGGAAGGAGCCCGGCTTCCATGGCCATGGCGATGGTGGCCCCGGTCTCCATGGTATCGAGCCCGGTATCGTCGCACAGCCGGTCCACCGCCGCGACCGTATCCAGGTCCGCCACATCAAGGTTGGAGCCGTTGAGCGCGATGGTCTCGTATTCCATCCCCGAAGTCAGGTACTCACCATCAGGGCCATGATAAACATTGGAGCAGGCGATGGGGCACCCCACCTGGCAGGCATGGGTCATCTGGCCGCCGCGGGCCTGCTGCAGGGCCTGCATGCGCTCCCCGGAAAGGCCGTCCGCGCCTTCGAACCTGCCGGTCCGGTAATTGCGCGTGGGCATGGCCCCCATCTCGTTGATGACCGTCACCAGGGATGCCGTGCCGAAACGGGGCAGGACGGACCCCGTCATGGGGTGCTCGCGCAAAGCTTTCATATAGGCCTTGCTGGCTGCGCGGAAGCGGGCGGCGTCTTTCATGGCGGGACGCTGGTTCCCCTCCAGGAAAACGACGGCCTTGAGCCCCCGGCGGCCCATGACGGCCCCCAGACCGCCCCGGGCCGCAGCCCGTGAAGGATGCCCCTCCCTGTCCGTGACCTGCACCGAGGAGTTGAGGTACCGCCGCTCTCCGGCAGGACCGATACAGACGATGGAGATGCCCTCCCCGTAGCGGCTGCGCAAGAGCTCGCAGGTCCTGTATGTCCCCTGCATGGCCAGCCCCTCGGCATCATCCAGGCGAACATGGTCCTGGCCGACGACCAGGACACGCATGCCGTCGGCACTGCCGGAGACCACAAGGGCACGCAGCCCCAGCTTGGCCATGGCAAGACCGGCGGTCCCCCCGGCGTTCGCCTCCTTGATGGTGCCTGTGAGCGGGCTTTTGCCGCCAAGGGAAAGGCGCCCGGACGTGGCCGCCAGGGTCCCCGCCATCAGGCCGTTGCAGATCACCAGTTTGTTGTCGTCCCCCAGCGGGTCGCATGCGGGATCGATCTCCTTCAGCAAAAGGGCCGCTATCAGGCCCCTGCCGCCGAGCATGGGATACGTTTCGTCTGCATCCTCATAGCTGCTGTTTCCTGTGCGCATATCGAGTCGCAGTATCTTCATTGCATTGCTCCATCTGCCATATCTGCGTTCCATCCGGGAACAGTCTCTTTGTATTGGCAGATTCTGAATGCAAGCTGCGTGCCACACTCGTGATGCTTTTACCTGCTGCCGGCCGCTCTTTCCTGCCCATGCTTCGGACGAAAAGCGGCTGTTGCCGGAAACCGGCAAAGGCCCTTCCGGCAGTCGGCATGATGCATACAGGCCGCACCGCAGCCCCCGGCCGCGGCCTTGCACAGGATTTGCATTTTCCCTCGCGGTATCCGGCCGCCATACGGGCGGCGCCCCTGCGCCCACTGCGATACGGCGACAGGGAAACTTCCATGCCATGAGGAGACGCCATGTACACCTGTGCCGTACGCCCGGAGATAGCCAGCCTGAGCGCCTATGTTCCCGGCATGTCCATTGCCGAGGTCAGGAAGCGCTACGGGCTTTCCCGTGTCATCAAGATGGCCAGCAACGAAAACCCGCTGGGGGTATCGCCGCTGGTACGAAAGGTGCTCGCCACCAGTCTGGAAGAGGCCTTCCGCTATCCGCAGGGCGGCAATCCCGCGCTGCGGGAAGCCCTGGCCCGTGCGCACCATGTCTCCCCGGAGCGCATCGTCGTCGGCAACGGCTCTGACGAGATCATCGACATGCTGATCCGCATGCTGGCCGTACCGGGCAGACATTCCGTGGTCTGCTTCGAGCCCTGCTTCAGCCTGTATCCCATACAGGCCAGGATCTGCGGGGTGGAGACGCGTCGCTGCCCCCTTTCCCCTGACTACAGTTTCGACCTCGATGCCCTGTTTTCCCTGGTGGATGCCGGGACCCGTCTCGTCTTCGTGACGACGCCGGACAATCCCTCCGGCTACTGCCCGCCCCTGGCGGCCATGCGCCGTCTGGCAGAACAGCTGGAAAGACATTTTCCCCGCTGCCTGCTGGTGGTGGACGAGGCCTACATGGACTTTGCGGGCGCTTCCTGCGGGGAGGCCCCCCGCTTTTCCCTGCTGGCTTCAGGGGATTTGCCCGCCAATGTGGCCATCCTCAGGACTTTCTCCAAAAGTTACGGACTGGCCGGGCTGCGTTTGGGATACGGAGTGCTGCCTGCCGAACTGGCCGGATTCTACTGGAGGGCCCGGCTGCCGTTCTCGGTCAACTCTCTTGCGGAAAAAGCCGGGCTGGCCGTGCTCCGGGACAGCGAATTTCGCAGGGCCACCCTGGAGTGCATACGCTCCGGACGGTGCCGGCTGACAGAAGGATTGCGACTTTTGGGATGTGATATCTGGCAGAGTGAAGCAAACTTTCTCATGATACGTCTGCCTGAAGGATACAGTGCTTCCTCATGTTTTGAGCATCTTTTGCAGTGCGGTATCATCATCCGTCCGCTTTCAAGCTACGGAATGCCTGACAAACTCAGGATAAGTATAGGGACAAAAGAAGATAATGAAGCTTTTTTGGAGGCATTGAGATCTTTTTTGGAAAAATCCTTTTAAAGATATAACATTTTTTATACCAAGACTCCCTCTTCACAAGCTTGTTCCTGCGCATGCCTGGGACAGGAGAAATGTCCTCAAAGAGAACATGTTTGTTCTTTTTGAGGACATTTCTTGTACATGCTCAGGACATATTTTTCACTTAAAAAATTATCTTATTGAAATAATTTATTTTTTTCGATGGTACGCAACTTGCTATTTTATGAACAAGCGAGCCGGGAGTTTTTCTCTTCCATGTATCCGCTGCATGCGGAGGGGCATGGAAGAAGATTTTCTCCGTTACCGTCTCTTTTGCGAATATGTCATGGATGCGTCAGCATTTGTTTGTGTACGCAAAAAACTCTGTTGATGCATCATGATGGGGGAAAATCGCAAAAGAAGTTGTCTATCAAAGATATTGTAATGTTCGGGAGGAAGTATGAAAAAATTTGCAAGAATAGCGCTGACGGCCTGTCTGCTTCTTGGCATAGCTGCGCAGGCCAATGCTGTCGACTTTAAAATAAAAGGAAGATGGATCAGCCTTTTCGACTACGGACAGAACGGGAACATGACGGGGGGCAACGGATCGACAGGCTATGCCAAGGGCTTTGACAACTTCGAAGCCCTGCAGCGCTGGCGCATCCAGCTGGATGCCGTTGCTTCCGATAACCTTTCCGGCACGGTGCACTTCGAGATCGGCAAGCACCGCTGGGGCCAGGCCTCCACAGGCGGTCAGCTGGGATCTGACTCCAACATGGTCCGCCTCAAGCATGCCTATATCGACTGGCGTGTTCCGGAGACCGATCTGAAGTTGCGCATGGGCATCCAGGCCATCAACCTGCCCGGATTTGCCACGGACTCCCAGGTCATGGGTTCCGACGTGGCCGGCATCACGGCCAGCTACACCTTCAATGACAATGTGGGCCTCACCGCCTTCTGGGCCCGTGCCTACAACGACAATTTTCTCGGCAGCGACGACGATGCGCCCAACAACAAGCAGAATTTCATGGATAACGTGGACTTTTTCGGGCTTGTGCTGCCGCTCACCTTTGAAGGTGCCCGCATCACGCCCTGGGTCATGGGCGGCATGATCGGCCCCAATGCCTTCCGCACGCAGGACGGCTACCTGACCAACATCGCCAACTGCTATTTCGTGCCCAACCTGACGGCGCTCAATTACGGTTTCCACGGCAACAAGCTCACCGGCTACGGCACGGCCTTCTGGGCCGGCCTGACCGGCGAGGTCACGGCCTTCGATCCCTTCCGCCTGGCCTGGGACTTCAACTACGGCTCCGTCACCTACGACGACGGCGCCGCCAGCCGCCGCGGCTGGCTGGCCTCGGTACTGCTGGAATACAAGCTGGACTGGGGCATCCCCGGCATCGTCGGCTGGTACGCATCCGGCGATGACGACGACCTGGGGAACGGCTCGGAACGCCTTCCCTACACGTCCGTTGACGAAATGGGCAATTCCTTTGCCACCTACGCCTTTTACGGCAGCCGTCCCGGCAGCGACCGAGACTGCCTCATCGGCCGCTCCATGGCGGGCACCTGGGGCGTCGGCCTGCGCATCCGCGACCTGAGCTTCATGGACAAGCTGAAGCACCACCTGCGCGTCAACCTCATCGGCGGCAGCAACGACCCGGGCATCCTCAAGTCCATCCATGAAAAGACGGGCGTCTGGATGTCCCCCAACAACTACGACGGCCAGACCATCATGGGCATGGACACCATGTATCTGACCCGCAATGACACCATCCTGGAATGCGGCATCAAGAACGACTACCAGATCTACGAAAACCTCAAGTTCAGCCTGGACTTCTCCTACATGGCCCTGTGGCTCGACAAGAGCGATGACGTCTGGGGACAGAGCCGCATCAACGGACGCAATGACGACGTCCGCGATGCCTGGAACATCACCGCCGGCTTCACGTATACCTTCTAAGCAGGCCCTCCTCCGGTCTGTTCAGGCGGCCAGCCCACTGGCCGCCTTTTTTGTTCCGGGATGCGGCACGCGTCCCGGCCTGCCCACCCTGCCGGGAAGGGAGGCATGCCCGAAGGCAGGCCTCCTTTCCCGGATCATCTGCCCGATCTCAGGGCCGCGATGTCGATACCCATCCGGTGCAGCTTGGCATACAGGGCGCTCCGGGCGATGCCCAGCTCCTGGGCCGTCTTGCGCATATTGCCCCCGTTGGCCTTCAGGACATCCAGCAGGATCTCCACTTCGCGGGATTGCAGGGTCCCTCCCCGGCCCGTGTCCCTGCCGGGAAGGACCGCGGCCGGGATATTGCCGGGAGCGGGCGCGGCCTGCCACCTGTTCCTGCCGCCCAGGTCCTCGTCTTCCCGCTCCAGAAGGGAAAGCGGCAGGTCTTCCCGCTCTATGGTATCCCCGCGGGCGATGTTGAGGGAACGCTCCACGATGTTCTCCAGTTCCCGCACGTTCCCCGGCCAGGGATAACGGCTGAAGATCTCGGCGACTTCTGCCGAGAACCCCCGGCATGGCTTGTGGATGGCCTGCACGCCGGCCCGGAGGAAAGATTCCGCCAGCAGCATGACGTCCTGCTGTCTTTCCCGCAGGGGCGGGACATCGATGGTCAGCACGCTCAGGCGGTAGAACAGATCCTCCCGGAACGAGCCGTCGCGCACGCTCTGCTGCAGGCGCTTGTTGGTCGCGGCGATGATGCGGACGTCGATCGGCCGGGAGAACTTGCCGCCGATACGGCTCACTTCCTTGTTCTGGATGACGCGCAGCAGGTTGATCTGGGCCTCCAGCGGCATGTCGCCGATCTCGTCCAGGAAGATGGTCCCCCCTTCCGCCAGTTCGAACTTGCCCGGCTTGCCCTGCTTCTGCGCGCCGGTGAACGCCCCGGGGTCATAGCCGAACAGCTCGCTCTGGATGAGGTCTCGGGGCAGGGCGCCGCAATTGACGACCACAAAAGGCGCATTCTTGCGGGCGCTGGCATTGTGGATGGCATGGGCGAACAGTTCCTTGCCGGTGCCGCTCTCCCCGAGGATGAGGGTCGTGATGTTGCTGTGCGAGGCGACCTTGCTGAGTTCGATGGCCTTCTGCAGGCTGGGGGACTCGCCGATGATGCTGGAGAACGTATAGATCGCCTTGGCCCCCACGCTGTGGGCGGCAAGCCGCTGCGCCTTGCTGGCCTCATGGAGGAAGAGGACCATGCCCTTGTCGTTGGGGATGGGCGCTGCGGACAGCATGCATTGCAGCGATCCGCCGTCCGTCAGGTTGAAAAAGCACTCCCTGTCCCGGATGTTCTTGCGGGACTGGATCATCATCAGCAGGGACTCGGCGCTCCCCAGCACATCATTGATGTTGCCCAGGGGCGCAGGCGGCGGCGAGATGTGGAGCATGCTCCGGCCGGTGCAGTTGGCGGCCTTGATCCCCCCGTTCTTGTCCAGGACGACGATCCCGGTGTCCACCTGTTCCAGGATGGCCTCCTGGTCGCTCAGCAGGTCATGCAGATGGTGCTGGTCACTGATGTCCTTGGCAGCCATCAGGACCATGCCCGAGGTATGCAGATGATAGAGCTCCAGCGGCAGGGCGATGGTCAGCACCCCCAGCATGCGCCGCTTGCCGCCAAAGATGGGCGCCGAGATGCAGCACAGGTCTTCTTCCTCCCGGATGAGATGCTCTGCTCCGAACAGCTCCACCACACTCTGTTCGCGCAGGCACAAGGCCGTGCTGGTGGTCCCCTCGTATTCTTCCCCCATCAGCATCCCCAGGGAAAGCAGGGCCGCCGCCGCGCGGCTCTTCGTCCCCACATGCTTGTGCAGCAGCACCCCGTCGCCGCTGGTGAGCAGGACGACGGTGGAGGAACTGCCCAAAATGGTGTTCAGGTATTCGATGACGGGGATGGCACAGGCCAGCAGTTCCCTGTTCTGCTGCATGACATGGGTCAGGGCGCTCTGCTCGAGGCATGTCCTTTTTTTGGCCAGTTTCGTCCCCAGAAAAGGAAGGCAGCGTTTCCACGACTCCAGGACAAGAGGACGCACCCGGCCTTCCGCCGCAGCCTGATCCCCTGCCAGGAATGCCTGCTTTGCCTTGACGATATCCTTCCAGTACGCCGCATCACGATAATCGATAGTTTTCCCCACAAAGACCTCGCTCAAGGTTGACGACCGGTTTATATGACCTGAAACAGGACACCACAAACACCGGACATTGTCCACAAAGAAAGCACATGTCCTGTATTTGGACATATCAGCATGTCCTCACGGCCTTTCCGCGCCGCCCGCATGTGCTCCTTTCTTCACAAGCAACAAGCAGACCAAAATATAACAGGCTAAAAACTCTCGTTTTTTTATATTTGGCATGTCCTGTGCATTAAGTGGGACAAATTTCACTTCTATGCAAGGAGATGTGTCATGATGAATTGCTGCTGCTGTGAAAGTCAGCAAGAAGCGTGGATCCGCGAAGCTGCCGAAGGCAAGCCCAACCGGTTCCGCAAGGACAACCCCCGCGTCATCGACATGCTGGAGTCCTTTGACTGCACTCCGCCCTATGTCGACATCGAGCGCGCCCGCTATTTCACCGAATCCATGAAGCAGACGGAAGGCCAGCACCTGACCCTGCGCTGGGCCAAGGCCCTGATGAACGTGGCCCAGAAGATGCCCGTCTATATCGAAGATACCCAGCTCATCGTGGGCCGTCTGGGCACCGACAAGGGGCGCTACGGCATCGTCTATCCCGAACTGGACGGCGACTTCTATGAAGGTGTCCTGGCTGACTTCGCCACGCGCGAGAACCCGCCGATCCGCATCGACAAGGAAAACATCCCCGTTCTCCTCGGCGAAATCGGTTCCTACTGGAAGGGCAAGACCTACCATCACGCCCTGTTCCAGAACATGCCGGAATTCTGCCGCCACAATGCCTATTCCGATGCCGAGGGCCTCTCGCCCCGCTACATCGTTTCCGAGTCTTCCTCGCTGCGTTCCAGCCTGCAGTGGGTGCTGGACTTCGACAAAGTGCTGAAGCTGGGCTTTGCGGGCGTGAAGGCCGACGCCATGCGCCGCCTGGAGGCCCTGGACCCCGAGAACCCCGCTGACCAGCTGTACAAGCGCCCCTTCCTGGAAGCCGTGGCCCTGGTCTGCGACGCGGTGGTGGTCTTTGCCCACCGCCATGCTGCCCTGGCCCGTGAAAAGGCCGTGGCGGAAAAAGATCCTGTCCGCAAGCAGGAACTGCTGGAGATCGCCGAACGCTGCGAATGGGTGCCCGAACATCCCGCCCGCACCTTCCATGAAGCCGTGCAGTCCCACTGGTTCGCCCAGGCCTTCTCCCGCCTGGAACAGCGCACGGGCTGCATCATCTCCAACGGCCGCATGGACCAGCAGCTCATCTCCTACTACCGTCAGGACATCAAGGCCGGCATCCTGGACGAGAAGAAGGCCCTGGAGATCCTGGGCTGCATGTGGTGCCAGATGGCCCAGTTCATCGAACTGCCCCTGTCCCCCGGCGTCATGGACACCCAGGCCGGCTTTGCCCACTGGGAGGCCGTGACCATCGGCGGCCAGACCACCGAAGGCCTGGATGCCACCAATGAGCTGACCTACCTGCTGCTCAAGTCCAAGCGCGAGTTCCCCACCCACTATCCCGACCTGGCCGTGCGCGTCCACGCGCGTACGCCGCAGCGCCTCCTGTGGGACGTGGCCGAGACCATCAAGCAGGGGCAGGGCTATCCCAAGCTGCTCAATGACGAGGAGCTGATCCCCCGCATGCTGGCCAAGGGCGCCCCGGCCAGCGAAGTGTTCGACTACGTGGTCAGCGGCTGCAACGAGACCCGCCTGATCAACCGCGAATCCTACATGAGCCCCGGCACGCAGGTGAACCTGGGCGCGGCCCTGGAACTCGTGCTGCGCAACGGCCGCCTGAAGAAGTTCGGCGACGAGCTCTTCACCTTTGAAACGGGCGACCCCTGCAGCTTCAAGACCTGGGAAGAGTTCTGGGATGCCTACGTGAAGCAGCAGAACAACCTGATCAAGTCCTCCTTCATGCTGCAGGACACCATCCACCACACGCGCGCCAAGTTCTTCGCCAGCCCCCTGGCCTCCGGCCTGCACTCGCTCTGCATGGATTCCTGCGTGGACCTCAACAGCGACGTGGCCCCCGAAGGCGCCCTCGACATCGCCTTCTTCGATGCCATCGGCTTCGGCACCGTGGTGGACTCCCTGTCCGCCATCAAGACCCTGGTCTTCGAACAGAAGCGCCTGAGCATGAAGGAACTGCTGGAAGCCCTGGACTGCAACTTCGAGGGCAAGGAAGACATCCAGGCCCTGCTGCAGGGCGCGCCGAGCTTCGGCAACGGCGACCTCGAAGTGGACACCCTGGGCCGCATGCTGGAAAAGTCCGCCCTGGACTTCACCGCCCGCTATGCCGGCAAGAACGGTGTGCAGCCCCTGGAGATCCGCACCACCTCCGTTACGGCCAACGTGCCCCACGGCAAGTTCGTCGGCGCTACCCCCAACGGCCGCAAAGCCTGGATGCCGCTCTCTGACGGCAGCTCCCCCTCGCATGGCAGCGACCGCAACGGCCCCACCGCCGTGCTGCTCTCCCAGTACCAGAGCACCAACTGGAACGCCGCCAACCGCGCCTGCCGCCTGCTGAACATGAAGATGGCCCCCAAGACCGTGGAAGGCGAAGAAGGGACCAAGAAGCTGGTCGACCTGATCCGGGCCTTCATCAACCTGCGCGTCTGGCACCTGCAGATGAACATCATCAACCGCGAGACCCTCGTGGCCGCCCAGAAGGATCCGCAGAAGTACAAGAACCTCGTGGTCCGCATCGCGGGCTACAGCGCCTACTTCGTCGACCTTTCTCCTGACCTGCAGAATGACCTGATCGACCGTACCGAACAGGAAAACTGCGATTAACCCCACTCCGGGCAGGGATCCAGCCCCCTGCCCGGGCCTCAACCCTTTATCCAGAGAACATCATGAAATTCATCGATTTTCGTTTCCGTCCCTGCGTCAAGGCCGTTGTCGATTCCATCCTGAACAACCCCGTGTTCGGCGGCTTTGTGGCCGAGACCGGCTTTGGCAGCGGCCCCGCCCCGACCCTGGCCGAAGAAGTGGAGCTGTTCAAGAGCCTGGGCGGCGTCAAGTTCGTCATGAACGGCCGTGACTGCGAATCCGTCTCCAAGGCCGCTTCTTCCAACGACGGCGTCCTGGAGACCATGAAGGCCTACCCCAATGAAGTCATCGGCTTCTACGGCATCGATCCCTACAAGGGCATGGACGCCATCTATGCCTTCAAGAAGGCCGTGCTGGAAGACGGTTTTGCCGGTGCCTCCATCGATGGCGACATCTGCCACCTGGACGTGTGCTCGGCCAAGTTCTATCCGCTGTACACCGTCTGCTGCGAGCTCAACGTGCCGGTCATCATGACCACCGGCCCCGCTCCCATGCGCGGCGTCTCCATGGCCCACACCTCCCCCGTGAACGTGGACCGCGTCGCGGCCGATTTCCCGGATCTGCGCATCGTCATGAGCCACGCCGCCTGGAACTACCCCCACGAGGCCCTGGCCACCGTGTTCCGGAACGAGAACGTGTACATGGACATCTCGGACATGACCATGAACATGTGGATGGACCTGTACGTCCCCCACATCAACGACCGCATCGCCGACAAGGTCTTTTTCGGCAGTGCCCATCCCTTCACGCACATCGCTGAAGCGGTCGAGGTCATGCAGGGCTTCGGCCTGACCGAAGAGGCCCGCCGCAAGGTGATGTACGAAAACGCCGCTGCCTTCCTGAACATCGCCTAACCATGACCGGTCCCCGGGGGAAGGCGGCTTCCCCCGGGATTTTTTTTGGATCGCATCCCGTTCCCGTCTCCAGGAGGGCCTGCCTTCTCAAGCATATCATCCCAAAGGACAACCTATGACGCCAACCTATGACAACATGTCCCGTGAAGAACGCAGAACGCTGCATGGCGTCGTCATCTCCGTCATCGCGGGGCAGCTCCTGGCTCCGTTCATGCACTCCGGCGTTGCCGTGATGCTGCCTTCCATAGGGCGGGAACTGCATGCCAGCGGCGCCCAGCTCGGTCTTGTGGGGACCGTTTACTGCCTGGCTCTGGCCATTTTTCATCTCGTCATGGGCAGGGCCGGCGACAAGTGGGGCCGCAAGCGCGTCTGCCTGTGCGGCATGCTGCTGCTCACGTCCGCCGTCACGGCCACTGTTTTTTGCCCCGGCATCGAGACCGTCATCGGCCTGCGCTTTCTGCAGGGCATGGGGACAGCCACGGTCAATACCTGCGCGCTGACCATGATGGTCGCCTGTTCCCCGCCCAACCTGCGGGGGCGCATCTTCGGCCTCACCATGACCAGCGTTTATCTGGGCCTGGCTGTGGGCCCCGTGGTGGGCGGCTATATGGACACGACCTTTGGCTGGAGGAGCCTTTTCGGCGTCCTTGGGGGCGTCGGGGCGTTCTCCTGCATCGTCATGAGCGTCTTTGTCCGCCGCGAATGGAAGGAAAAGCCCGAGGCGCCCTATGACTGGGCGGGCCTCTGCCTTTTTGCCGGCGGCATGACGGCCTTCGTCATGGGGACCGTGGGACCCGTGCCTCCCGCCGTCGCCCCCTTCTGTGCGGGAGCCGGGCTGCTCGGCATCGTGCTGTTCGGCATGCACCAGACGCGGCTCACCTCGACGGAGCCCCTTCTCGACGTCAAACACCTGCTCCACAACAGGGTGTTCGTCCTGAGCAACATCGCCTCCCTGGCCATGTTCAGTTCCCTTTTCGCCATCACCTTCTTTTTCAGCCTGTATCTGCAATACGTCAAAGGCTACAGCGCCCGGGATGCGGGCTTCGTGCTGTTTGCCGAACCGCTGGCCCAGCTGGCGTTCACGGCCATCGCCGGTGTCATGGCCGACAAGCACGGCGCCGAGCGCATCGCCCTGATCGGCGCCGGGGTCGGCGCCGTCAGCCTGGGGCTGGGCACTTTTCTGGATGCCGGATCGGCCCTGTGGCAGCTGTACCTGATCCTCTGCCTCAACGGGCTGAGCATCGCCCTGTTCAGCGCCCCGAATACGGTCGTCATCATGGGATCGGTGGCGCCGCAGCACATGAGCCAGGCATCCGGGCTCGTCGGGACCGTCAGGACCATGGGCATGCTGTGCAGCATGATGATCGCCACGGGCCTCGTCCGCTGGCATATCGGCGACGCCCCCATCAGCAGCGGCAATATCCCCGACCTCCTCGCGGCCATGCATCAGGCTTTCTTCATGTTTGCCGCCATGTGCACGATCAGCATCCTTTGCTCTGTCGGACGAATGAAACGCTAACCGCAACTGGAGAACCAATGATGTTTTCTGAAGATACCCAAGTGACCGGCATCGTTTTCAACATCCAGCACTATTCCGTGCATGACGGCCCCGGCATCCGTTCCAATATCTTCCTGAAAGGCTGTCCCCTGGCCTGCCGCTGGTGCAGCAACCCCGAATCCCAGTCCCCCAGGCCGGAGCTGGCCTTCAAAGAGGGGCGCTGCCTCGGTCTGGACAAATGCACCCGCTGCCTTGGGGCCTGCCCGCACCAGGCCATCCGCCCCGGCAGTGACGGGAAGCCCGTCATCGACCGGACGCTGTGCCGCGACTGTGCGTTCCAGTGTGCCGCGGCCTGTCCGCCGCATGCCGCCATCGTGTATGGTGAGCACCGCACCGTGGATTCCGTGCTCCAGGAAGTGGAGAAGCAGGAGATCTTCTTCAGTACCTCCGGCGGCGGCATCACCCTTTCTGGCGGCGAGCCCCTGTTCCAGGAAAAATTCGCTCTGGCCCTCCTGAGGGAAGCACGCCGCCGTCGTCTGGCCACAGCCGTGGAGACCACGGGCTTCATGCCGTGGGAGCGCCTGGAACAGGCCGTGGAGCTGCTGGATACGGTCATTTTCGACATCAAGCACATCGATCCCTCGGAACACCGGAAAGGCACCGGAGTGGACAACGGCCTCATCCTGGAGAATTTCCAGCGTCTGGTCACGCGCTTCCCCCACAAGGACATCCTGGTGCGGACGCCGGTCATCCCCGGGTTCAACGACACGCAGGACGTGCTGACCGCCATAGCGGAACTGGTGCGTCCCTTCCCCCAGGTCCGCTATGAGCCCCTTCCGTACCATCGCCTCGGGACACAAAAGTACACCTTCATCGGCAAGACCTGTCCCATGGGGGACGTTCGTCTGGATAATGAATTTTTCAAACAGGCCCTGCATAAGCTGCATGACATCCTTGGTGAGCGCCTGATACAGCCAAAAGGAAAGTCTATATAAGTAGCATTCCTTATCGTATGCCGTACCGGCGCCTTTCTTCGAAAGGTAAAAGAAAAGAGGTATTGATTTTTCAATACCTCTTTTTTCTTCTCCTGATGTAAATAAATCGCTTTAATAGGTTATGCAGATCCTGCTAGGCTCTTTGGGGACCCTGCAGACCGGCATCCACAAAAGCAACATGTCCTCGACATGTACACATCATGTACATTTCATGTATTCAAAAAGGACACTTGTATAATACCATTTAATAATATATTGAAATAATTTATAAATATTTTTGGCACAATCTTTGCTGCTTCTCTTGCCAATGGCGCACTCCGCTCTCCCCCAGCGGTCATACGCACGACGTTCTTTCGGCAAGGTCCTGACAGACAAAAAAGACGCGTACACGTCAGCTATTTTGGTCTGCAAATTTTCAAGAGGATAGTTCCTAGACAAAAAGGAAAACAGAAAATGGCAGAGAAGCGTCCCAACAACTATTTTGACGACATCCCCACGTCCCACCGACAGATAAAAGTCTTCATGATCATTGTTCTGGCCTATATCTTTGACCAGATGGACAATATGGTACTTGGCTATGTGGCGCCTTCCGTCATGCGTTCCTTTGGCATCGGCATGCAGGAATTTGCCCCTGCGCAGTCACTGTACTTCTTTGGCATGATGCTTGGTGGTATCGTTGCCGGCGTCATCTCCGACAAGTTCGGTCGCCGCAAGGCCTTCATGCTGGGGTGTTTCACCTTCTCCACCGCCACGATCCTGACCGGCATGACGGACAACATCTATACCTTCACCCTGTGGCGGGTGATCACGGGCTTTGCCGTCCTTGGTACCGGTGCCATCTCCTTCACCTATCTGGCCGAGACCATTTCCTCGCAGGACCGTTCCAAGTGGTCAGGCATCGTCGTGGGCGTCGGCCACATCTCCATCCCCTTCATCGGCTTCATCGCCATGGAAGTCGTCCCCATGGGACCGGAAGCCTGGCGCTGGCTCTTCTACCAGGGCGTCATCGGCTACATCCCGCTGGTGCTTGCCTACTTCTTCATGAAGGAATCCCCCCGCTGGCTCATCGCCAATGGTCGCCAGGCCGAAGCTGAGGCCGTCGTGGAAGCCTACACCGGTGTGCCTGTCGATCTGACCGCGGTCGCCGAACAGTACCGCAAGACCGTTGCCCAGAAGCTGACCGTTGCCCAGACCTTCAAGAAGATCTTCGGCGACAAGAAGTATCTGTACCGCACCCTCGTGCTGTTCTGCGTGGCCGCCGGCCAGAACATCCCCTCCTTCGTCTTCCTGGGCTGGAACACCACGCTGCTGCAGCAGATCGGCATCTCCCAGGCCGACTCCCTGCTCATCTCCACGGTGGGTGCCCTGGGCATCCCGCTGGGCGTCATCGCTTCCGGCTACGTCGGCCCCCTGGGTGGCCGCAAGATCTCCATCGGTGTCCAGATCCTGCTGGTGGGCGCCCTGATCTCGGCCTACATGAACGTGGGCACCAACGTGACCATGCTCATGATCCTCTACTTCCTCTTCCAGTTCGTTTCCATGTGCTGCGCCATGTGCCTCAACCTGTACATGTCGGAGTCCTATTCCACCGAGATCCGCAATACCGGCACGGGCGTCGTCATCGCCGGCGGCCGCTGCTCCGTGGCCATTTCCCAGCAGATCGTCCCCTACCTCTTCGCCGCCTGGTCTTTCTCCGGTGTGTGCGGCTATATCGTGGCCCTGTGTATCTTCGGCGGCCTGGCCACCCTGCTGCTGGGCTGGCGTACCGGTAACGCGTCCCTGGAATCCGTCTCTTAACCGTACATCCCGGCAGGCGGGCCCGGAGGCCCGCCTGCCCGTCCAGTGCAACCACCTTTCGACAACGAGCCTACCATGAACAAGATCATCGACATCCACGCCCACCTCGGCGACATTTTCTGCGGACAGAACATCACCTTCCGGACCCGCCTGCAGCGCCCCGACCATATCGACGACAGCTTCGCCCAGAACGCACGCGACGGCTTCGTCTTCAAGGCGGAAGGCAGGACGGCGGAACAGCTCCAGGACCGCATGCGCGAAGGCCAGAACCGCCTGGCCCACGCCACCTGCGAAAACCTCGGCAAGAGCATGGATGACGTCCAGGCCGCATACAGCGTGGCCCTGCCCATCCTTCCCTATACGAGCTTCGACGAATACCTTGCGGCCTCCCGCCTGGATCCGCGCATCCTGCCCTTCTCCTGCCCCGATTATTCCCTGCCCCAGGACGAGACCCTGGAAAAGCTCCGTCAGGACATCGCCAACGGCGCACGCGGCCTGAAGATCCACAGTGTGCTTTCCAACCTGCCCATGACCGATCCCCGCACGCTGGCCTGCATCGAGCTCTTCGGCAATGCGGGCCTGCCCGTGCTCTTCCATGTGGGGGTCAGCCACTATTACACCTTTGGCCAGCCCTACAAGGAGACCCCGGAATACGGCGGCCTGGACGATTTCATCACCGTGGCCCACATGTTCCCGGACTATGACCTGATCGCCGCCCACTGCGTCAACAACTACGTCCGGGAACTGGCGGAAAAGACTGCCGGCCTGAACAGGATCTATACGGATACGACCTTCTGTTCCGCCGCCAAGATCGCCGATGCCGTCGAGGTCATGGGCGACGACAAGATCCTCCTTGGTACGGACTATCCCTTCACCACCATCGCCGATGCCTATGCCCAGGTGGAGATCGCCCTGCGGGACAAGCCCGAAAGCCTGTACAAAGTCGCTTACGGCAATGCGGCCCGCCTGCTGCGCATCGAGGACTAGTCCGCTCCTTGCGGGAGGGCAGGCGCCTTCCCGCAAGCCCTCCAGACCGGAAAGGAGGTCACATGATCAGCAGAGAATTCCTTGATTCCGTCCGATGCACGGAAGACATCGTCTACAAGACGAGCGGAGGGCACCGTCTGCTCCTGGACCTGTACGGCCCCGCCAGGCCCTCCGGTCTGCCGGGGCCTTTGCTCCTGCTGCTGCACGGGGGCGGATGGTTCAGGCAGAGCAAAAAAACGGAGATCGTCCCCCGTTTCCTCAATACGGTCGGGGCCGACCTTATCAACGGTCATGGCTGGCAGATCGCTGCCGTAGAGTACCGCATGCTGCGGGAACATGCCGTGTTCCCGGACCAGCTCACGGACTGCTGCGACGCCGCACGCTTTTTCATCAAGCATGCGGACCAGTATCATGTCGATCCCCGGAACATCTTCGCGGCGGGTTCTTCTGCGGGCGGCTATGCGGCCATCATGATGGCCAGCGAGACAGAACGCTGGAAGGATGCGCCCGAGCTGGCCTCGCTGCATGTCGATCTTGCGGCCGCCGTATCGTTTTCCGGTGTCCTGGACACCGCCTGGATCGTGGAGTCCGGGGACCGCAAAGTCGATGAGACCGGAGACGGCCGCATACGCTACTGCATGCAGTGCCTGCTTTCCCCCCAGCGCCTCCATGACAGGGAGCTCTGGAAAGAAAGCAGCCCCCGCAGCTATCTCCATGCCGGATCGGCCCCGGCCCTGCTCGTCTATGGTACGGCAGATTCCCTGGTCACGCCCGATCACGCTGCCGACTTTTTCCGCTACGCCAGATCGCTGGGCCTGGACTGGGAAGAGCTGCCCGTCATCAACGGGGAACACAATTTTGCCCCTGCGACGGCCGAGACACCGACGATCCCCGACAGGCTCACCATCTATCGCACGGCACGGGATTTCCTGCTCAAGCATGTCCGCCGGTGACAAAAGGATACGACTATGGCTGAAATCGCCTTCTTTGGACTGGGCACCATGGGCGTCCCCATGGCCATCAATCTGCTCAAGGCCGGGCATCATCTCCATGTCCTGCCCCATAACGGCCACATGGACGGCCCGCTGGCCGTCCAGGAATACGGGGCCTGCATCCATGAGACGCTGCAAGAGACCGTGGGGGATGCAGAGTTCATCATCAGTGTCGTCCCTGACGATGCCGCCGTCAGGGATCTTTATCTGAATCAGGCCATGCTCGAGGCCATCAGGCCCGGGACCATCATCATCGAGATGACGTCCTGCTCGCCCGAAATCGTCCGTGAAGTGGCCCGCTTCTTTGCCGAAAAACAGGTCCGCCTTATCGACGCGCCCATCACGGGGGCCCTTCCCAAGGCCATCGACGGCACCCTGACCATCATGGGCGCGGGGGATCCCGCCGCCTTTGCCGCAGCTGAGGGCGTGTTCTCCGCCATCAGCGAGCGTGTCTTCCAGCTGGGAGAGATCGGCAACGGCAAGCTTATCAAGGCCATGACCAACCTGCTGGGAGCCATCAACCTTGCCGCTGTGGGAGAGTTCTACCGCTTTGCCCAGTCGGCCGGGCTCGACATGGATACCCTGCAGCAGGTCGTGGCCGTCAGCGCCGGTGGGTCGACGCAATTCGAAAGGAACTTCAACAAAATGGTCGCAGACGACTACCGTCCGACCTTTGCTCTTGCCCTGCTTCGGAAAGATATGTCCATCGCTCTTGCCAGCGCCCAAAGCCAGGGGCTTTCCCTTCCCTTGTCGGAAGAAGCCTTTCGCCTTTTCAAGCTTGCGGCAGCATTCGATAAAGAAGACTGCAGCGCCATTGCCAAAGTCCCTGCCGGAGCCTAAGAGCCGGGGCAGCCTGCTGCAAAGCCGGCTGCCCTTTCTTTTTGCCTGAAGGCGCAGCGTACTGACGCTGCATCCCTGCGGGACTTACCCCCAAACGCCTTCCGGCGGATACAGGCATCCCCCGCTCTTCCCCCGCGGCAGCCGCCGGGCAGATGCGGCACGGTCCTGCCTGCCCCGATGCGGAGCGGGGCTGCTCCTGTTCCCTCAAACAGATCTTCGCAGCAGAAAAAACAAAAAGCGGCCAGCCTGTTACAGCTGACCGCTTGTTTTTATGTATGGTCGGAGCGACTGGATTCGAACCAGCGACCCCCTGCTCCCAAAGCAGGTGCGCTACCATGCTGCGCCACGCTCCGTGATGGGATGTTTTGTACGCAAAAGGCCCTGCTTTGGCAAGGGCGGCCCGTCTGGAGGCCAAGGGCGTTGCCTGCCTGAGGGAAAAGCCGCCTCCTGCGGGACAGGACCGCAGGCCTCTCTCACTCGCCAGGCAGATGACGACCGCGGACAGGGCTCCATCTATAGATAAGGACGAGAGGGAACACGCGGGACGGACCTGGCCCTTCCCTCCCCGCCGGAAAAGGATCTCCCGGAGGCCCTTTCCTGCGAACGAGGCATATCCCCTTCCGTGCACACGAGAATAAAGCCGGGATTTGTCCTTTCGGACTCCCGGCCGGGGCTCCCGGCACAGCGCCGCTGAGGGGCTGTCAGGCCGTAACCAGCGGCAGAAAAAGAAAAACCCCGCTCGAAAGCGGGGGGATTTCCTTATGGGGCGAAAGATGGGACTTGAACCCACGGCCACCTGGGCCACAACCAGGTGCTCTACCAACTGAGCTACTTCCGCCGTAACGAAGACGTGTATACGCACATCCCGAAAAATATGCAAGCAAAAATTTACATTTCTCTTTCTGGATTTTTTATAGAAAAAAAACTAGCATCCGATACCGGCTCCAAACACCGTGTTTTGCCGGAGCACGGACCAGCCCCCGCACGGGGACGGGACCGCTGCCGCAACCCCCAGCATGCGCCGCAGGCCGGAGCCTGCAGGCCGCACGAGGATCCTGATGGACAAGCTCATTATCGAAGGCGGTACGCCGCTCAAAGGGACCATAGATATCAGCGGCTCCAAGAATGCCGCCCTGCCCATTCTTTTTGCCGGCATCCTGCTGGACGCGCCCATGGTCTACACCAATGTGCCCGACCTGCGCGACATCCATACCACCATCAAGCTCCTGAACGTGCTGGGCTGCTCCTGCAGCTATGACGATCATCGTGTGGAGCTGAAGCCCGGCAGCCTGCTGCCCGAGGCTCCGTATGATCTGGTGCGCACCATGCGCGCCTCGGTGCTCTGTCTGGGCCCGCTGCTGGCCCGTATCGGCCAGGCCCGCGTGGCCCTGCCCGGCGGCTGCGCCATCGGCGCCCGCCCCGTGGACCAGCACCTGAAGGGCCTGGAGCTCATGGGCGCCACCTTCGAGCTGGAAGAAGGCTACATCATGGGCCATTGCGACAAGCTGCGCGGCGCCCACATCACCTTTGACATGCCCACCGTGGGCGGCACGGAAAACCTGCTCATGGCCGCCGTGCTGGCCGACGGCGAGACCACGCTGGAAAACGCGGCCCGCGAGCCCGAAGTGGTGGATCTGGCCAACTTCCTCATCTCCTGCGGCGCGCAGATCGAAGGCCACGGCAGCAGCACCATCCGCATCAAGGGCGTCAGCAGCCTGCGCGGGACGGAATATGCCATCATGGCCGACCGCATCGAGGCCGGCACCTTTCTGGTGGCGGCGGGCATCACCGGCGGCGAGCTGCTGCTCAAAAACTGCCCCTTCACCGAACTGGAATCCGTCATCGCCAAGCTGGAAAGCATGGGACTGGCCATCGAGCAGCGTCCCGAAGGCGTGCTGGCCCGCTACCAGGGCGTGCTGCGCGGCGCGGACGTGAAGACCCGCCCCTACCCCGGCTTCCCCACCGACATGCAGGCCCAGATCATGGCCCTGATGTGCCTGGCCGAAGGCTCCAGCATGGTGGAGGAGAGCATCTTCGAAAACCGCTTCATGCATGTGCTGGAGCTGGTACGCATGGGCGCGGACATCAAGATCTCCGGCCATACGGCCATGGTGCGCGGCGTCAGCCGTCTGACCGGCGCCCCGGTCATGGCCTCGGACCTGCGCGCCAGCGCCTCGCTGGTGCTGGCCGGTCTGGCTGCCCGCGGCACGACCCATGTCCAGCGCATCTACCATCTGGACCGCGGCTATGAACGCATCGAGAACAAACTCAACGCCGTGGGTGCCCGCATCCGGCGTGAAAAGGAATAGCGCTCCGGCGCAAGGAGGATACATGCGTTACATCGTCCCCCTGCTGCTTCTCTGCTGCCTTATGCTCAGCAGCGGTTGTGCCTCGCTCTACGGCGTGTACGACGACCAGCGCCTGAGCGGCACCATCAGCGATGACAAGGAAATTTCCCTGGGCATCAAGTCCGACCTCATGGACGCCAATCTTTCCCAGGGCTGGGGCATCAAGGTCTACTGCTATTACGGCCACGTCTTCCTGGTGGGCGAAGCTCCCGAGAAGATGCGCTCCCAGGCCATCCGCATTGCGCGCCGCCACAAGGGCGTGCGCTCCGTCACCTCGCACTGGTTCACGCCGGCCAAGAGCGACACCGGCGACTTTGTCCTGGCCACCAAGCTGCGCACGGAACTCATCGGCACCTCGGGCCTGAGCTCCACCCGCATCGATACGGAAGTCAACGCCGGGCGCGTGGTGCTGCTGGGCGTGGTCAAGGATGAGGCCGAGCGCAAGCTGGCCATCCGTGCTGCGCGCCAGGTGGAAGGCGTCAAGCAGGTCATCAGCTATCTGATGCTGCCCCAGAAGCAGGCCGACATGCCCGTGCCCAAGGGCCAGGTGGTGCCCGGCGCGGGCCAGGGCACACAACCGGCGGCCACGCCCGCCGCGGCTCCGTCCACGGAACCGGCCGCCCAGCCCGCGGCCCAGAACGTGCCCACCATGCCCCCGGCCAACTCCTCGCACAAGCTGACCCCGCCCACGGCACCGCCTCCGCCGCCGGTGGGCGACGAGGCCGCCGGGGCCGTCTAACCCAAACTCCCCAGGATCTTCGGGGCCACGCCCCGTCATGAACGATCTTCCTTCATACGAAGGGCCCGCTCCAGTGATGGAACGGGCCCTTTCCTTTTTTAATGTGCACGACAGGGGGCGGCCGATACCGGCAAAACGCCCCGCCCTAGAATTCGATGCCCGGCGCGGCCTTGATGCCCGCCCGCCAGGGATGTTTGATTTCGCCCATCTCCGTGACCAGATCGGCGGCTTCCACCAGCCAGTCCGGCGCGTCCCGGCCGGAAAGCACCAGATGGCACCGGGCACGGCGCGCCGCGTCCATGAGCTCTTCCACCTCGCTCCGTTCCAGGATGCCCGCTTTCAGAGCGTAGAGCGTCTCGTCCAGCACCAGCAGATCCAGACGTTCCAGACGCTGCCGGGCCCAGTCCAGTGTGGCCAGGGCCGCTTCCCTGTGGGCGGGGCGGTCTTCCTCGCGCCGCAAAAAGCCCTTGCCGCCGGCCAGAAAATCATCTCCCAGCAGGCGCGCGAGGACGGTCTGTTCCCCGGCACAGCCCGGCTGCTTCATGAACTGGCCGAAACCCACGGCAAAATCCCGGCCCAGGGCCCGCATGGCCTGCCCGATGCAGGCGCTGGTCTTGCCCTTTCCGTTGCCCGTATAGACGATGATCATAATTTCCATACTCCCGGCAGCTTGCTGCCGCATCGCGGACAGACGCCTGTGTCCGTCCTCATGATAACCTGCCATCCCTGCCGCTCCAGGCAGGGGGCGCCACACTGCGGGCAGAGCGTGTCGCCGCCGCCCGCGCAAAAGACATTGCCCGTATACACGAAGCGCAGTCCCTCTTCCAGACCGATGTCCCGGCAGCGCCGCAAGGTCTCCGCCCTTGTGGCCGGATGATCCGTCATGCGGTAGGCGGGATGGAAAGCCGTCACATGCCAGGGCGTGTCCGCGCCCAGCTCGTCGCGGATGAAGCGTGCCAGCGCCCGCAGCTCCGCCTCCCCGTCATTGAGACCTTCCAGGATGAGGGTCGTCACCTCCAGCCACCAGCCCAGCGCGCGCATCCGCACCAGATTGTCCAGCACGGGCCGCAGGCGGGCACCGCAATAGTGATGATAGAAGTCCTCGCTGAAGGCCTTCAGGTCGATATTGGCCGCCCGCACCAGGGGGCCCAGCAGCTCCAGACAGCCGGGGCTCATGAACCCGTTGCTCACCAGGAGGGACGGCAGGCCCCGCTCCTGCCCCAGCGCGGCCGTGGCCGCCAGCAGTTCCACGAAGACCGTGGGCTCGTTGTAGGTGAAGGCCAGGCTGCGGCAGGAAGTGCGCAGGGCCGCCTCCACCAGCATCTCCGGCGTGGCTTCGTGCCCGCGGATGCGCTCCTGCTCCAGCGGGTCACGGGAAATATGATGGTTCTGGCAGAAGCGGCAGGAAAAATTGCATCCGGCACTGCCCACGGAAAAGGTCCGGCTGCCGGGCAGGAAATGATACAGGGGCTTCTTTTCCACCGGGTCGGCCTGCACGCCCGTCACCAGCCCGTCCACCAGCGAGAGCGGCTGCCCCTCGTGGTTGGAGCGCACACCGCAGCGTCCCCGCTGCCCAGGCGAGAGCACGCAGGCATGGGCGCAGAGCCCGCAGCACAGCCTGCCATCCGTCAGCCGTGTCCACAACATGCTTTCCATAACTGTCCTCCCTGGCGGCCTGTGCCGGTCTGACGGCCGATGACACTGTCCCTCTCGGCCTGTCCGCATCACCTGCACCGGACCGTCATCCTCCATGTACGGGCCCGGCCCTGCCGCCCGAAGAAAACAGGAAGCCCGCCACTCCGGTATATCAGGGGAAAATCTCGGCTGCCACGAGAAAAAAGGTGACCGAAAATCTCCCCCTGCCGGGATTTCCCCCAAAAAGCTGCTTGGGATTCGGCAAATTTTTTGCTAGGGTGTCTCCCACCAAGGAGGATACTCATGTCCACAGATCGCGCAAAAGCATATACCGAAGCCGGCGTCGATATCCAGGCCGGCAATGATCTCGTGGCGCGCATCAAGCATCTGGTGCAGCGCACGCATACCAAGGGGGTCATCTCCGACATCGGGGGATTCGGGGGCCTGTTCAGACCTGAAATCGGCAACATGAGCGACCCCGTGCTTGTTTCGTCCACCGACGGCGTGGGCACCAAGCTCAAACTGGCCTTTGCCTTCAACAAGCACGATACCGTGGGCATCGACCTCGTGGCCATGAGCGTCAACGACATCCTGGTCCAGGGGGCCACCCCCCTGTTCTTCCTTGACTACTTCGCCACCGGCAAGCTGGATGTGGATACCGCCCACACGGTCATCAGCGGCGTGGCCGAAGGCTGTCGCCAGTCCGCCTGTGCCCTGCTGGGCGGCGAGACCGCCGAGATGCCCGACATGTACGGCGATGGCGAATATGACCTGGCCGGCTTCTGCGTGGGCATCGTGGACAACGCCAAGCTGGTGGACGGTTCCGGCATCCGCGTGGGCGACAAGATCGTGGGTCTGGCCTCTACCGGCCTGCACTCCAACGGCTTCTCGCTGGCCCGCAAGATCCTGGACAAGAGCGGCCTGGGCCCGGACGATCCCTTCCCGGGTGCCGACGGCGCCACCGTGCGTGACGTGCTGCTGGCCCCCACCCAGATCTATGTGGAAGTGGTCCGCTCCCTGCTGCGCGACCTGGACGTGCGCGGCATGGCCCACATCACCGGCGGCGGCTTCTACGACAACATCCCGCGCGTGCTGCCCAATCAGGTGGAAGCCCACATCGACTTCGGCAGCTGGGAAATGCCCCCGGTCTTCAAGTGGCTGCACGAAGTGGGCGAACTTTCCTGGCCCGAGATCCTGCAGATCTTCAACGGCGGTATCGGTTACGTGCTGGTGCTGCCCGAAGAGCAGGTGGAAGAGACCATCAACCGCATCCAGGCCTTCGGCATGTCCGCCTGGTCCATCGGTACCATCGCCCGCCGCAACGGCGACGGCGAACAGGTGGTCGTCAACTTCGACAAGGCCTAGCCTCGTCCTGCATCCGATCCTCAAGGGGGAAGGCCTGCGCCTTCCCCCTTTTTTCTTAGCAAAGGACTTCCATGAACGGCAAAGCATGGCTGGGGCGGCTCCTGCCCCGCAAGGCCCCGGGCCCCGCAAAGGCCACGCGCAAGGCCTCCCGCCGTCCGTCATCACCGCTGCGGGAACTGGAGCGGGAACAGGCCGCGCTCCGGGCCCGGCTCGATGCGCTGGGGACGGCCCTCGACGCCGCGTCCGTCGCTCTTCCGGAACAGGAACGCACGGCCCTCCGTCAGGTGCGGGACGAGGCCCGCGCCGTGTGCGGGCGTGCCCACGGCCGTCTTGCCGCCTTCCGCAAGACCTGCTGGCTGGTGGTCCTGATCCAGCTCTGTCTGCTGGCCGCCATGCTGGCCTCCTTCCATTTTTTCCTGCCGGAACTGTAGCCTTTCGCCTTTTCCGGCCCGCTCTCCTTCCATGACGGGGACGGCCGGGATCATTGCCTGATCCTGCCTGGCCTCCTGCCCGACGGCCATCCTGCGTGAGGGCCTTCTTCCTCGATGGAGAGAGGGAGATGACCGCACCATGCGGCATCTTCCCCGCACGCTTCGCCCATCCCTCCCCCGGCACATGGACAGGCATCCCGCCCCCGTGTAGCATGGATGCTCCATCCACGTCTTTTTCAGGAGTTTCCCATGCAAGCTCTGGGCTGTCTCGGCAATGTCCTCTGGTTCTTCCCCTTCGGTCTGGGTACCGGCCTGCTCTGGTGCATCGCGGGCGTGTTCTGCTTCATCAGCATCATCGGCATCCCCTGGGGCCGGGCCTGCTTCGTCATGGCCGGTTTCGCCTTCATGCCCTTCGGCCGCATGCCCGTCTCCCGTGACGTCCTTACCGGCGAAGGCGACATCGGCACCGGCCCGCTGGGCACCGTGGGCAATATCGTCTGGCTGCTGCTCTGCGGTATCTGGATCGCCTGCGGCCATCTGCTCTCGGCCCTGGCCTGCGCCGTGACCATCATCGGCATCCCCTTCGCCTGGCAGCACGTCAAGCTGGCTGCCCTGGCCCTGTGCCCCATCGGCAAGACCATCGTGGACGCCCGCGTGGCCGATGCCGCGGAACAGGCCGCCGCCTGGCGCCAGGCCAGCGGGCAGTTCCGGCGCTGAGGAAAAACAAGGGGCGACGCTGCCCCAGCACCGACGCCCCTTGCCTCCCTCCCGGCCGGGGCGTACACCCACAGACATGAACACCGCATCCCCCGTCCTGCCGGACATCAGCCGTCATGAAGCCTGGTTCGCCGCCTACGCGGCCCGTGAGCGCGAAAAGGAATGTCGTCGCGACGGCGGCGATCCTTCGCCCATGGATCTCAAACTGCACCACACCATGCAGGTGCTGGCCCATGCCCGTGCCATCGTCGCGGGCGGCCGCTTCGCACCGCCGCTGGACCGCGCCTGTCTGCTGGCGGCCCTGTACCATGACGTCGCCCGCTTCGAGCAGTACCTGCGCTGGCATACCTTCCGCGACCGGGAGTCCTGCAACCACGGCCAGTGGGGCGTGCGCATCCTCAAACGCGAACAGCGCCTGAAGGACGAAACGCCCGCCGTCCGCAAGCTGGTGCTCGCCGCCGTGGGCCTGCACAACCGCTTTGCCCTGCCCGCGGGCCTGCCGGAAGGGATGGCCCGCATCTGCCATGCCGTGCGTGATGCCGACAAGCTGGACATCCTGCGTGTCATGGACGAGCACCTTTCCGGCCCGCGGCCCTACTGCCCCACCGTTGTCCTGAGCCTGCCCGATGATCCCGCCCTCCACAGCGACAAAGTGCTGGACGATGCCCTGGCCGGGCGGGTGGCGGCCTATGCCGACCTGAAGAGCGTCAACGATTTCCGGGTGCTGCTGGGGACATGGTTCTACGACATGCACTTCCCGGCCAGCCGGGCCCGCTTCGTGGCTGAGGGCCACGCGCGCCGTCTGCTGACGGACCTGCCCGCCACACCGGCCTATGCGGCGGCCCGTGACCACCTGCTGCGCTGTCTGGATGCCGTCCCGACCACGGAGGCCCCTGATGCCTGCCTGTCCTAGCGCTCCCTGCTTCTCCCCGGAGGCGACCGGCAGCGTCCCCCTGCTGCGCGACCTTCTGTCCGCTGCCGACGTGACCCGCCTGCACACCTTGCGCCCGGCCCCGCCGGTTCCCGGCCTGTACGCCGCCCTGTGCCGCCGGGTGCCCTGGCCGGACGTGAGCCGTGCCCTGCCCTGCAATGCCCTGCCCGGCCTCCCCGGAACGACGGCGCAAGCGCCCTTTGCGTCCCTGCCGGATCTGCCTGCGGGCTCGCTGGAAGGGCTGCGCCTGGGCTATGTGCTGTTCTCCCTGCCCTGGCCCGATGCCGTGAGCCTGCTGCGGGCCTGTGCCCTGGCGGCACGGCAGCTCTGGCTGGCGGACTTCATCCTGGCCGAACGCAACCTGGGCCTGCCTGCGGCCCTGCTGCGACGCCTCCTGCCCGGTTTCCTGCCCTGGGGGCCTGCGACGCCCGCCCGTATCTGGCTGCGGCGTGGCGGGCTGGAAGGGTGCCTGTGTGATGCCGGGCTGGCCGCGGCACAGCGCCGCACCCTGCTGGCCGGGGCCGCCGCCCTGATACGGGTGGCGCCCGTCCGGCTGCAGACGACGCCACGTCCGGCGCGCCCCTGATACTTTTTGGATGGAGCAAGTCGCCCCACCGAAAGACCGGCGTTCCTCTCCTCCTTGGCGGAAAGCCGGACGTCACCGCCGATACCTGCGGTGAAGGAAGCCGGACACGATCTCCGCCGCCTCCATCTGCCGGAACAGCTCTGCCGCTCTTCCTGCCCTGCCATGCAGGCTCATCGCCCGGCCATCTCCGGCTGGCGGTCTCGGTGCACGCCTCTTTTGGCCCATCAACAAAAAAACAGGGAGCCGCAGCCCCCTGTCTGTGAGAAAGGCCGCCCGAAGGCGGCCTTTCAGGTCCAAACCATGCAAGTCCGGAAATATGTCATCCCTCTGCACTATGGAGGGCTTTGCGTCCCTGATCCGGCACAGGAAGGCCGTGCTCCCGCATGCCGTGAAGAGCCTCTCAAGATCTATGCCCCGCTGCCATCGACGGCCCGCAGGAGCGTCTCTCGCCCGGAGCTCTTCTCCGCGCCTCCGTGCCCGGGAACGTGTCGGTGAACGACCGGTCCCCGTGCCGGATACCCTTTAGGCATCGAACGGGTCGCAGAAAAAATGCTCCCGCAGGGCCTGCGTCCAGGGACGCGGATGCATCCCCAGATACTCGGAAAGCTTGCCGCAGTCCAGTACCGTATAGGGCGGACGCGGCGCTTTTTGCGGCCATTGCGACGAGGGGATGGGCTCCACGCGGCATTCGTTGCCGGCCAGGCCCACGGCTTCGCAGGCCAGCTCGCACCACGTGGCCTGACCGCTGTTGACGGCATGCCACAGGCCGGTGGCCTGACGTTCGGCCAGCATGATGCTCCACAGGGCCAGATCCAGCGAATAGGTGGGCGAGCCCGTGCGGTCGTCCACGATGGTGATGCTGTCGCGCCGGTGGCAGGCATTGAGGATGTCGTCCACGAAATTGCGCTTGCCGGGGCCGAACAGCCAGCCCGTGCGCACCACGCAGGCCCGCTCGGGCAGGGTCTGCAAGACGGCCTGCTCCCCGGCCAGACGGGTCTTGCCGTAGACATTGAGGGGCGCCGTGGCGTCTTCTTCCCGCCAGGGGCTGCCGTGCTGGCCCGAAAAGACCAGCCCGGAACTGAAGTGCACCAGATGGCCTTCCCCGCGGGTCTTGAGCAGGCAGGCCAGAGTATGCGGCAGGGTGCGGTTGTAGAGCAGGACTTCGTCGGGATGGTCCTCGGCATCGTCCACCGTGTTCCAGCCAAGGGAGCTGAACACCACGTCCGGCGCGCAACTGTCCAGACGGGCCTGCAGGAAGTCCGCATCCAGGATGTCACCGTCCGAGCGTTCCAGCGATTCCACCGACCAGCCGCGCCCCAGCAGGACATGGCGCAGGGCCTGCCCCAGCAGTCCGGTGCAGCCCTCCAGAACCAATGCTTTCACGAACAATCCTCCAAAGTATAGCGCACTGTAGCCTCCCCTCTGCCCACGGTCAACCGTGAGGCGCTCCGTCTTGCCAGCGTGCGTCAAGTGTCGTACACCAGCAGAGATGAAAACCGCTATCCTGTTGGTCGCCTACGGTACGAGCAGCCCCCAGGGGCGTGGCTCGCTGCGCCAGTTCGACGCCTGGGTGCGCGAACGTTTTCCCGGCATTTGCGTGCGCTGGGCCCTTTCTTCGGAGCTGCTGCGCACCCGTCTGACGCGTGCCCGGCAAAAAAACGATTCCGTGCTCAAGGCCCTGCGCCGCCTGTGCCTGGAAAATTTCACCCATGTGGCCGTGCAGCCCCTGCAGATCATCCCCGGCAGCGAACATACCGACGTGCGCGCCGATGCGGACGAGGCCGGGCGTCTGGACGGCCTGCATGTGAGCATAGGGACGCCCCTGCTGGCCTGTGACGAGGACATCCGGGCCGCCGCGCAGGCCGTGCTGGCCCACCTGCCCGAAGAACGCCGGGCCGACGAGGACGTGGTGCTCATGGGCCACGGCAGCCGCAAGCAGGCCGTGACCGCGTATGCGGCCCTTGCCGGGGCCGTGCAGGCCCTGGACGCCCGCGTGCATGTGGGCACCATGAGCGGTGCCCTGGAGCTGGAGGCCCTGCTGCCGCGCCTCACGTCCCGCCGTGTCTGGCTCATGCCCCTGCTCTCCGTGGTGGGGCGCCATACTCTGGAAGACATGGCCGGGGACGCGCCGGATTCCTGGCGTTCCCGCATCGAGGCCGCCGGCCACACCTGCGCGCCCGTGGTGCGGGGCACGGCCGAATACCGCGCTTTTGCCGATATCTGGCTGCGGCATCTGGAAGATGCCGTGGCTGCCTTGCCAACTGTCAAAAAGGATGAGGAAAAGTGAAGAATGTCCTGCGCCTGCCGCTGGCCCTGCTGGTCTGCGGCCTGATCTCTGCCTGTGGTCTGATGGGGGGCAACGGCAGCGCCGACCTGACGCCTGTGGCACAGGCAGCCCCCGCTGCCAAAGCCAATGCCTTCAACCCCTGGATGAACAAGAGCCTGCCCAACACCCGTACCCTTTCCGCTGAAGGCATGGCCATGGTGCAGGCCATGGGCGCCGACCGCCAGAGCATCGAGGACGAGGCCGCCTACCGCCCCCACTGGCGCGAAGAGATCTACCCCGTGTTCTTCGGCAACAAGACGGCCCCGCACGAGATCATCGTGCTGCTGGACTTTGCCTCGCCCGACAGCGCCCGCGTCTGGCAGGCCGTGCGCGATGCCTCGGCCAAGCTTTCTCCCGCTGACGCCAAGATCGCCGTTTTTGCCAAAAATTCGGAAAACTACGGTACCGACCTCATGGGCATGGGCATCTGGATCAGCTATGAGCGCAAGGGCCAGGCCATGGACTACATGAGCCACGCCCTCAGCGAATGGAACCGCATCAAGGCCGCCCAGAAGAAGCAGGGGCGCAGCGTGCCCTTCACCAATGAGTACGATGCCACCGTCAAGCCCAGCGACCTGCCCATCCACTACGCCTATATGGGCAAGCTGCGTCCGGCCGTGCCTTCCAGCCAGGAACTGGACGTGGCCCGCTACTGCTACAATGCCGGCAACGTGAACATGTACCAGGCCGTGCAGATCTCCCGCTATTACGGCGTGAAGCGCATCCCGGCCGTCATCGCCGACGGCAAGGTGCTGGCCTCGCCTTCGGCCTCGGACATCGTGTCCGCCCTGCGCTAGGCACGCTCTCTCCGCATTTTGCAAGGACGGGTCCGCAAGCCGGGCCCGTCCTTTTTTGTTGCCCGTTGCCGGACGAAAAGCGGGCCCTGCCACCACACGGCCCCGCGCGATGCCGCGGTGCGGGCTGTGCCGCGTATACGGTTGAGCCGCAGCGCGCCCGCCGCCTCCGTGACGTGGGCAGCACGGCAGGCCCTCCCGGAGCTGTCTGCCGGCCCTGTGCGAAAAAAGCCCGCGCCCCGCCGGTGGACGAAAACGGATTTCATTGCACATCGGGCGGAACTTGGTTAGCACGGAACCAGCCTTCGTTCACACGAGGGCATGGAGTTCCCGTATGCCCAAAAAAGTTTTTGCCCCCGGCAACCGCTGGCTGGTTGCCTATCTTGCCTTCCTGAGCGCCTTCGCGCCCCTTTCCACCGACATGTACCTGCCGGCCCTGCCGCACATGACGCAGGCCCTGCAGACCACGGACGCCCTCTCCAGCCTGAGCATCTCCTGCTTTTTGCTGCTCTTCGGGGCCTCCATGCTCTTCTGGGGCCCGCTCAGCGACAAATACGGCCGCAAGCCCGTGCTTTACACGGGCGCCCTGCTCTATGTGGTCTCCAGCCTGTTCCTGGCCCTGGCCCAGTCCATCTGGCCCCTGCTGTTCTGGCGCGCCGTGCAGGCCATCGGCAGCGGCGGCATCAGCGCCATGGCCCTGGCCATCGTCAAGGACGTGCTGCGCGGCCGGGCCATGGAAAAAGTCATCACCTGGATCCAGACCATCACCATCCTGGCGCCCATGCTGGCCCCGGTCATCGGCGGGGCCCTGCTGGCCGTCACCGACTGGCGCGGCATCTTCGCCTGCCTGCTGCTCTGCGGCCTGCTGGCCGGTGCCGGGACACTGCTGCTGCGCGAGACTATGACCCACCCGGTGCAGGGCAATGCCTTCCGCACGCTGGGCCGTCTGCTGGTGGTGCTGCGCCATCGGGGATTCCGCTGCCTGCTGCTGCTTTTTTCCGCCACCAGCATGCCCTTCATGGCCTATCTGGCCCTTTCCTCCTATATCTTCCAGGGCCTGTTCGGGCTCTCGCCCCAGGCCTACAGCCTGTTCTTCGCCTTCAATGCGGGCATGAGCATGCTGGGCCCGCTGGCGCATGAGCGTTTTTTCCGCACCGCGCCCCGGCGCCTCTTCTTCTCGGCCTATCTGGGCATCGTCGTAGTGGCCGGGCTGGGTCTGCTGCTGGTGGGGGATCGGGGACCCTTCATCTTCGCCCTGCTCTGCGCGCCCATCAGTTTTTGCGGCAGCGCCCTGCGCCCCCCGGCCACGGTGCTCATGCTCAACCAGATGCGCAGCGATACCGGCAGCCTGACGGCCCTCATCAACAGCGGCGGCCTGCTGTTCGGCAGCCTGTCCATGCTGCTCTGCGCCCTGCCCGTCTGGCCCGGCCCCGTGGCGGCCCAGGCCCTCATGGCCATCCTGGTGGGTCTGTCCTGCCTGCTGGGCTGGCTGTGGCTGGACAGCCACAAGGTCTACGAAGGCTGATCGCCGCGCTCTTTCCCGGAACACCCAAAAAGTCTCGACAGGGGATCTTCCCGCACCTGCCGCGGCAGTCCTTCGGGGCTGCCGTGACACTTTTTGTCCCATGGCGGCGCGTTCTGTTCTCCATGCTGGCAACATCGTTGCCAGTCCGGAGGTGTCGTCGCCTGCTCCTGCCGGGCCCGATCGCCTTTGGACGAAGAAAAATGGACACTTCCGGCTTTCCCCTGTAGGCTGGAAGGAACTGGCATGAAGCTTGCTTCACCCAGGACAGCATTTGCCCGTACATCCCGTACCGCACCTATCGACCATTTCCCGGGAGGGATCCCATGCCCCAGATCGATCGCGTCAACGTTGCCACTCTGACCCGACTGGCCGACATAGCCGGCACCCATGACCGTCTTGTCGCCACCGCGGAAGGCGGCATCCAGACTTCCGGCAGGGTCAGCGCCTTCTTCACCGCCAAGGCCACCCACCGCGCCACTGCCGAAGCTTTCCTCGGCGCCATCCGCAACAAGTACGGTGACGGCATCGCCGATGCCCTGGCCCCGCAGCTCAGCGCCATGCGCCAGCAGGGCAAGCCGCTCAAGGCCCGCGTTGCCCGCGACATCCTGGCCCAGGCATCGAACATGTCGCAGGCCCTGGGCCCGGCCAACACCGAGATGGCCCGCCGCTTCCTGCTGGGCAATAACGGCGCGGGCGATACCCGCAATCTGGACCATGCGCTGCAGGACTTCTACACGAAGAACAACCTCCAGCCCTCCCCGGCCCTGCGCCAGGCCTTTGAGCGGATCATCAACGATATGGCGGCCAACAGCCAGAAGCTGCTTTCCTATCAGGACATGGCCGATGCCGTGACCATGCAGACCCTCCAGTCCCGGCCCGCGGACTACATGCTCTGCGGCATCGATCCGCAGCTGACCCGCGACGCCGCCCTGGATGCCTGCGCCACCCATCTTGGTGTGGACGGCGAGCTCAAGGCCCAGCTGGGCCAGCTCATGGACCGCGTGCTGGTGGAAGAAAGCGCGGCGGGGCGTCAGGGCACGCCCGCGGACTTCTTCCGCGATCTTTCCACGGCCAACCAGACCTCCCTGCAATGCTTTGCCTTTGCCTGCGGCAAGCCGGGCCTGAGGGACGCCACGCTCCGTGATGTCATGAACTTGGCCCCCCGTCAGTCTGTGGGCGAGGTGGCCTCCCTGGCTTCCCAGCTGAACCTGGGCGGCGGTATCGCCCTCATCATGGTGGCCATGCGGCACATGGACGAGATGCGCGCCCAGCAGCCCCAGGGCCCCCTCAGCCGCGAGACCCTGTGGCAGGGCTGCTTCCAGGAGCCCATGCCGCAGGATCTGGCTGCCAAGAGCCAGCGTGATTTCAACAGCGCCATGTATGAAAAGCTCCTGGGCATGTTCCAGGCCCGCACGGATGATCCCGCGGCCCCCTTCACCGGCATGCTCCTGCTCAGTGCCGGTGTGAGCCTGGAAAAGGCCCTGGAAGCCGTCGAAGGTGGCGCCCGCTTCGATCTCAATGACTTCGCCTTCCCGCCCAGGCTGACGCCTCTGGCGCTCCTGGACGACATGGCCCATGTGGAAAAGGAGATGGCCATAGACCTGAACCGCCGCGGCACACAAAACGCCCTTCCCGGTTACCGGCCCACCATCAGCTTCGGCGGTGTGGGCATCCCGGCGGAGGCAGAGGGCACCGTCCATATCCAGGACATCGCCTACATGACCGACGAGGACAAGAACGACTTCGAGCATGGCCGGCCGTCCACCATGTCGCACAATCTGGCCATCCGGGCCCGGCTGCTCTGCGACGACAATGACGTGCAGGCACGGCAGGTCCTCCTCAGCATGGGCCAGTCCGGCGTCTTCCTGGTGCGCACCCTCAGCAACCGGACCGGCGTGCTGCAGGACGAGCACTCGCCCATGGACCTCGACATCCGCCGCGAGGCCAACGGCGATGTGACCATGCGTTACCACACGCCGCCCCAGTCGCCGCTGGATGCGGACTTCACCTACACCGTCACCCCGGACGGCCAGGGCGTGCTCACGGCCTGCCGCATGCAGGCCCGTCAGCCCCAGGACGCCTGATCCCCTAACAAGGAGCCCCTGCCATGAACCCCGCTTTTTCTTCCCTGCTGGCCGCCCTGGCCCGTGAACTGGATCTGCCCGGCATCGAGACCCGCGACGGCGATTCCTCCTGCCTGCTGGGCATCGATGACTTCGAGGTCAGCCTGCGCTGCCTCTCTACGGATCAGGTCATGATTTTCACCGTGGTGGCCCCCCTGCCCGCGCGCAAACGTGACGAGCTGTATGCCGCGCTGCTGGACGCCAACACCTTCTTCCACCAGACCCAGGGCTTCACCCTGGCCGCCCGCGAGGATACGGGCGTGACCCTGCAGGGCACGCTGCCCCTGGCCGCGCTCACCGATACCAATGTGGGCACCTGGGTGAGCAATTTCGTCAACGTGGCCGAGCACTGGCAGGAACGCTGCCTGGCCTGTGACGACGCCGCTGCCGACGCCCCGGAAGCGCCCGCCGTTGATCCGGCCCTGATGGGCGGCATGCTGCGCATCTAGCCGGCACATCCCGCCTCTGTCATACCCTGCCGCGCCCGAACCCGCCCGGTACTCCCGCGGCCTGCCTGCAGGGGCAGACTTTTCCCTCCCCATACGAAACGGGGCGACGATCCGCCGATCGCCGCCCCGTTTCCCTTGCCGCATGCGCAGCTCCGCCCTTCGGGAAATACCGGGAAATGCCGTTGCCCTTTCCCGGAACAGGACAGAGCCCAGCCTTGAGGCCCACTCCCGAACCTGCTATACTCTTGCTCCGCCGTGTGCGGGCCCTGCGTCCGTATCCGCTTTCCGGTGCCGGACACGGCCGTCCCGTACCGCCCCGGCCGCGCATGGCCTTCTCTTTCCTTCATCGGCCGTCGAGGCCCGGAGTTCCCGCATGTCCGATTTCGTGCATCTGCACTGCCACACCGAATACAGCCTTCTTGACGGCGCCATCCGCGTCAAGGATCTCTGCTCCCGTGCCAAGGATTTCGGCATGCCCGCCTGCGCCATCACCGACCACGGCAACCTGTTCGGCGCGGCCAAATTCTTCCTGACCTGCAAGGACTTCGGCATCAAGCCCATCATCGGCTGCGAGGTCTACGTCTGCCACGACCATCTGGACAAGACCTCCGAGCTGGCCCGCAAGCGCAACCACCTGATCCTGCTCTCGGAAAACATCGAGGGCTACCACAACCTGGTCAAGCTGGTGAGCCGCAGCTATCTGGAGGGCTTCCACTACAAGCCGCGCGTGGACAAGGCCATGCTGCGCCAGTATTCCGAAGGCCTCATCTGCCTTTCGGCCTGCATCGCGGGCGAGATACCGCGCGCCCTCAACGCCGGCGACATGGACGGCGCCATCGCCCTGGCCCGCGAATACGCCGACATCTACCCAGACCGTTTCTATCTGGAGCTGCAGTCCAACAGCCTGCCCGAGCAGGAGATCGCCAACAAGGGCCTGCTGGAGATCGCCGACCATCTCAAGCTGCCCATCGTGGCCACCAACGACTGCCACTACCTCAACGCCGACGACGCCGACGCCCATGAGGTGCTGCTCTGCATCCAGACCCAGACCACCATGGACGACCCCAAGCGCATGCGCTTCGGCACCCATGACCTCTACTACAAGTCCGGCGAGGAGATGGAGGCCGTGTTCGGTCATCTGCCCCAGTCCCTGAGCAATACGGCCGAGATCGCCGAGCGCTGCAACGTGGAACTGGACATGGGCCACCACTATTTCCCGGTCTACAAGCTGCCCGAAGGGGCCAGCCTGGATTCCGAGTTCCGCCGTCTGGCCGAGGAGGGTCTGGAACGCCGCCTGGAGAAGCACCCCAACCGCGCCAATATCGACCCGCAGGCCTACCGCGACCGTTTGCAGTACGAGCTCAAGGTCATCCTCGAGATGGGCTTCCCCGGCTACTTCCTCATCGTGCAGGAGTTCATCAACTGGGCCAAGGACCACGGCATCCCCGTGGGCCCGGGCCGCGGTTCGGCCGCCGGTTCGCTGGTGGCCTGGTCGCTGCGCATCACCAACCTGGACCCCCTGCCCTACAATCTGCTCTTCGAGCGCTTCCTCAACGCCGAGCGCGTCTCCCTGCCCGATATCGACGTGGACTTCTGCGAACGCCGCCGTACCGAGGTCATCCAGCATATGGTGGATACCTACGGCAAGGACAGCGTGGCCCAGATCACCACCTTCGGTACCATGAAGGCCAAGGGCGTTGTGCGTGACGTGGGCCGCGCCCTGGGCATGAGCTTTGCCGAGACCGACCGCATCGCCAAGCTGGTGCCCGACGACCTGAAAATGACCATCAACAAGGCCCTGGAAGCCGAGCCCGACCTCCAAAACCTGTACGATACCGACCCGCAGGTCAAAAAGCTGCTGGATACGGCCCGCCGTCTGGAGGGCCTGTCGCGCCACGCCTCTACCCACGCCGCCGGCCTTGTGGTCTCGCCCCGGCCCATGGACGAGTTCCTGCCCCTCTACACCGGCAAACGCGGCGAACTCGTGACCCAGTTCGACGGCCCCATGACCGAAAAATCCGGTCTGGTGAAGTTCGACTTCCTGGGCCTCAAGACCATGACCCTCATCCAGGACACCCTGGACAACATCACCCTGCAGGGCAAGACGCCGCCCGACCTGGACAACCTGCCTCTCACCGACGCCGCCACCTATGATCTTTACGCCCGCGGCGACACCGACGGCATCTTCCAGGTGGAAAGCTCGGGCATGCGCCAGTACCTGCGCATGCTCAAGCCCTCGTGCTTCGAGGACGTCATCGCCATGCTGGCCCTGTACCGTCCCGGCCCGCTGGGCTCCGGCATGGTGGACGAATTCATCAAGCGCAAGCACGGGCAGGTGCCCGTGGTCTATCCGCACGAGTCCCTCAGCGACTGCCTGCGCGATACCTACGGCGTCATCGTCTATCAGGAACAGGTCATGCAGATCGCCCAGATCATCGCCAGCTACACCCTGGGCGGCGCTGACCTGCTGCGCCGCGCCATGGGCAAGAAAAAGCCCGAAGCCATGGCCAAGGAACGCGTCAAGTTCGTGGAAGGCGCGCAGAAGAACGGCGTGGACAAGGCCAAGGCCGACGAGATCTTCGACTTGATGGAAAAGTTCGCGGAATACGGCTTCAACAAGTCGCACTCCGCCGCCTATGCCCAGATCTCCTACTTCACGGCCTACCTCAAGGTGCACCATACCGTGGAGTTCATGGCCGCCCTGCTCACCTCGGAAATGAGCAACCAGGAAAAGCTGCTCAAGTACATCTCCTGCTGCAAGGACATGGGCATCGACGTGGTGCAGCCCTCGGTCAATGCCAGCCAGCGTTCCTTCTCGGCCCGCGAGGGCAAGGTCGTCTTCGGTCTGGGCGGCATCAAGAACGTGGGCGACAGCGCCATCACCGAGATCATGGACGCCCGCAAGGACGGCGAGTACGTCTCCCTTTTCGACATGTGCTGCCGCGTGGACCTGCGCAAGGTCACCAAGCGCGTGCTCGAAGCCCTCATCAAGGGCGGCGCCTGCGACTGCTTCGGCGTCTCGCGCGCGGCCCTGCTGGCCGCCCTGGACACGGTGGTCACCCGCGCCCAGAAAAAAGCCAAGGAAAAGAATTCCAACCAGATCTCTCTGCTGGCCATGGCCCCGCAGGTGGAAGCCAAGCCCCAGCCCGGTATCGGCTTCGACTGCCCCGAGTCCGGCATCCCCGAGATGGACGAGGACCAGCGCCTCAAGAACGAAAAAGAGGCCCTGGGCTTCTTCCTCACCAGCCACCCCCTCCAGCCCTTCAGCCGCGAGATGCGCCGCCTGCGCCTGACCACGCTGGAAGACGCCCGCGACCTCTACCCCAAGGCCGAACTGAGCACCGCCGTGCTGGTGGTCAGCCTCAAGGAGGTCATCACCAAGTCCAAGGGCGAGCGCATGGCCTTCGTGGGCGTGGAAGACCTTACCGGCCATGCCGAGGTCACCTTCTTCCCCCGCGCCTATGCCGAGGCCCGCGAGCTGCTCAAGAGCGAACAGCCCCTTTGCCTGCGGGCCACGGTGGACAGTCAGGTGGACGAGAGCCGCGACAGCGACGAGGACGGCGAAGAGACCAGCCGCGAGGTCAAGCTGCTGGGCCAGAGCGTGACCCTGCTTTCCGAGGCCTGCGGCCAGAGCGATACGCCCATCTGCGTGCAGATACCGGCCCACCGCCTGGGCGAGGAGGACATCCTGGCCCTCAAGGCCATCCTGGAGGCCCATCCCGGCAATGTGGAGGCCGAAGCCATGGTCCTGCTGGACGGCGTGCGCTGCCACCTTACGCTGGGGCCGCAGTTCCGCGTCAGCCCCGGCCCCGAACTGGACAGGGCCCTGGCCGCCTGGGCCGGATAAAAAACGTTTTCCGGGGGGAAGGAACCCCCTTTAGCTGGCGCCCAAAGGGGGTTCCTTCCCCCCGGGCCCCCTATCCTCCCCCAAATGCGCTTTATCCGGCCAGGATATGCGACGGCCAGGGAGGACAGGCCACAGACCTTCCCGAAACGGTATCCCTCCGGGAAAGGATCACGAATGAACCCTGGCTGGCCAGAACAGCCAAAGGAAAGGATATGTCCAAGAAGATCTGGCGCCTTACGGTGCGTGACGAGATTTCCGCAGGCCATGCCCTGCGCCATTACGAAGGCAAGTGCGAACGTCTGCACGGCCACAATTTCGCCGTGGAGCTGACCGTGGAAGGCGACAAACTCACCGAAAATGTGGAGCTGCTGCTGGACTTCAAGGTCCTCAAGCGCGCCCTCAAGGAAGAGCTGGCCGCCCTCGACCATCAGATCATCAATGAGGTGCCGCCCTTCGACCGCCTCAATCCCTCGTCGGAAAACATCTCCCGCCACATCTTCCAGAACGTGGCCCGCCGTCTGGCCGCCGATGAAAGCGCCTGTCATGTGCGCGTCCACAGCGTCAGCGTCAGCGAAAAAGGCGCACAGACCGCCACCTATCTGGAACTGGACGACTAGTTTTGCCGGTCCGGCTGTCGTTGCCGGGCCTGTTATGGCGGGAGTGGCAAGAGTCCCTTTTGAAAAAGGGGGGCCTTCCTCCCCCGCCCCCTCCTTCCCCCGAAAATGTTTCTTCCGGTCGCGCTGGACGGTCCCTGCCGCTGCCGTGCGGGGAGAGAAAGCGCTCCCCAGGCGGAGATGCGTCAGGCGCAAGGCAAGGGACGTCTCAAGACAACGGCAAGGCGACAGTGCAGACGAACAAGGCTTCTCTTTTCTCTGCCCTGCACTTTCCCCGCCCTTTCCTGCGGACGATATGCGCCTGTCCGCGCCGTACTTTTTCTGCCACAGCACGCAAAAAGCTCCCTGAAAAGGGAGCTTTTTTCATGCGCTGCCGCTTCCGGACGGAGCGCTCGCAACAAAAGCAGGGCTGGCGGGGTGGCAGGGATTTTCGCCGTCGCGCGGCGACCGCCGTCCGTGCGGTACCGCGATCGTGTCGTGGTCTCGCACCCGCCGATAACACGCGCGGGGGATGGGATGGAAGGACGGGGAGCAATGGCGCTCCTCCCGCGCCGGCAGCGACCGCATGGCCGCCGCAGCCATAGCCGTCGGGACGAAGGAAGCTGCGGGCAGCGACGACAGCAACGCAAGCTTCCCCTTCTCTCCGGATACGCCACTCAGGCCGTTTCTTTCCAGCGGGCCACGATGCCGCGCCGGGCCAGTTCGGCCACCACCTTTTCCGCAAAGACCGGCAGCATGGCCTCGGCCTCGGGCGAAAGGCCCACCTGCATGGTGCGCCAGTCAAAAGGCTGGAGGCCGAAGGCCAGGCATTGCGGACGGCACCCGGCCAGCTCGCAGACCTGCAGGGTCTGGAGCAGATCCGTCTGGTGCATGGAACCCTGAAAGCTGAGGCTGCGGCTCAGATCCTCGTTTTCCAGCAGATAGACCGTGCCCGGCTCCTTGCCGCCCAGCACCACGTCCAGCACCACCAGCAGGTCGCACTCCTCCAGTTCGGACATGAGCAAAAGCCCCTGGGTGGCACCTTCCTGCAAGCGCACGTTCTCCGGCCAGTCGTAGTTCTTTTCCAGATGGTTCACGGCGGCCACGCCGAAGCCTTCGTCACGCAGCAGGATATTGCCCACGCCCATGATCAGCACGCGGGGAGCGGCCACAGTCTCGCTCATGGAGCCTCCTTGGATGGCGGCCGTCCCGGCGGACGGCGCATGAAAAAGGGGAAGGGCCCCTTGAGGACAGCCCTTCCCCCAACGAACGGATACGGATTACAGGACCTTGAACTCGTGCACCTGATTGGTCTCGCCGTCGATGACATGCACGGCGCAGGCGATGCAGGGGTCGAAGGAATGGATGGTGCGCAGGATCTCCACAGGCCGCTTGGGATCGGCCACGGGCGTGCCCACCAGGGCCTGTTCGGCGGCGCTCAGCACATGCTTGGCGTCCCGGGGCCCCAGGTTCCAGGTGGTGGGCACCACCAGCTGGAAGTTGCCGATCTTGCCGTCTTCGATGCGCAGCCAGTGCGACAGGCCGCCGCGCGGAGCATTGACGAAGCCCACGCCGCGCCCTTCCCTGGGCACGCTGCATTCCATGGCGATCTTCTTGTCGCCGCCGGCGATATTGGCCTCGTATTCGGCCAGCCACTTTTCCACCTGCTGGGCGATGACCAGGGTCTCGACGCCGCGGGCGGCGGTGCGGCCCAGGGTGGAGAACAGGGCTTCCGGCCCCACGCCCAGGGCGGACAGCACCTTGTCCACCGCGGGCTTCACGGCTTCATGGCCCTGGGCATAGGCCACCAGCATCTGGGCCAGCGGGCCGGTCTCCATGGCCAGGCCGTCATAGCGCGGCGCCTTGAGCCAGGAATAGCGGTCCGTATCGCCCATGCGGGTAAAGGCGGGCTTGGTCTCGCCGTCGTAGGGGGCGCGGGCCTCTTCGCCTTCGTACCAGCTGTGGCGCACATGCTCGGCGATCTTGCCGGAATCGAAGGGATGCACGGTATCCAGCTTGCCGTCCAGCAGCACGCCGGGCTTGAGCCAGCGTTTGGTGATGTCGCGCTCGCCGCCCACTTCGGGGAATTCACCAAAGGCCATGAAGTTGCGGCAACCGCAGCCCAGCGCGGCCCAGTCCTTGTAGGCACCGGCCACCAGCAGCAGGTCGGGGATGTAGACTTCTTCGATGAATTTGCGGGCCTGCAGGTACAGGTCGCGGAATTCCTTGATGCGCTCGGGCGTCAGGGATTCATAACAGGTCACGCCGCCGGGGATGAGGAACTGGGGATGCGGGTTCTTGGCGCCGAACACGGCCATGGCCTTGGCGGCGCTGACCTGCACGCGCAGGGCTTCCAGATAGTGGGCCGTGGCCACGAGGTTGGCTTCGGGATCCAGATAATAGGCCGGATGCCCGCCCAGGAAATAGGCGTTGGTGAAGGGCCCCAGCTGGCCGCTGTCCACAAAGGCCTTCAGGCGGGCCTGCACGGCCTTGAAGTCATCGGCCGTGGCCTTGCGGGGCGAGATGGACGAGGCCAGCGCCGCGGCCTTGGCCGGATCGGCCTTGAGGGCGGCGGTCACGTCCACGAAGTCCAGGGCGTGCAGGTGGTAGAAGTGCACCATGTGGTCGTGCATGAACAGCAGGCCCAGCACCAGATTGCGGATATAGGTGGCATTGGCGGGCAGGGTCAGGCCCATGGCGTCTTCCAGGGCGCGGGTGGAGGCCAGGGCGTGGGTGTAGGTGCACACGCCGCAGGTGCGCTGGGTGAAGTGCTGGGCATCGCGGGGGTCGCGTCCCTTGAGGATCACTTCCAGGCCGCGATACAGGGTGCCGCAGCTGCGGGCATCCTTGATGCGACCGTTTTCCACTTCCACCTCGATGCGCAGGTGGCCTTCGATACGGGTCAGCGGGTCAACGACAATGGGGCCGGAGAAATTGCTCTGGGGCGTTTTCATAACTTGGCTCATGCTGGCAGCTCCCTAGTTCTGGTAAAAAGGCGACAGGTCATCCCAGAAATTGGGCTCGCTGCAACCGATGCAGGGATGTCCGGCCCGCACGGGCCAGTTGGTCTCGTTGAACAGGGCCTTGGGGCAGTTGTTGTAGGTACTGGGGCCCTTGCAGCCCAGATCGTACAGACACCAGCCCTTGCGCGCTTCTTCGGAATCGAAGGAGGGCGCGAACTCGCCCGCCTCGAAATGGACGCGGCGCTCGCACAGATCGTGTACGGACTGGCCGTAGAACATGAGCGGACGGCCCAGATCGTCGAGCTTGATCTCCTTGTTCTGCAAAAAGGCCACCAGCGTGCCCACCAGGTTCAGAGGATTAGGCGGACAGCCCGGGATATTGATGGCCTTCACGTCCATGCTCAGCTTGGCGAAGCAGTCATTGACGCCCACGGAGCCGGTGGGATTGGGCTTGGCGGCCTGCACGCCGCCGTAAGCGGCACAGGTGCCCATGGTGACCACGGCCTTGGCCTTGGGCAGCACGCGCTTGCACAGGTCCAGCATGGTGTGGCCGCCCACATAGCCGTACTTGCCGTCCATGGCCGTGGGGATGGCGCCTTCCACCACGCAGATGAAGCCTTCAGGATTGCTGATGGCCTGATCCAGCGCGGCCTCGGCGGCTTCGCCCGCGGCGGCCATGATGGTTTCGTGATAATCCAGGGAGATGGTGTCCAGGATCAGGGTGTCGAGGAAGGGTTTGCAGGTGCGCAGCAGGGCCTCGGAACAGCCCGTGCATTCAGCGCAGTGCAGATAGACCACGGAGGCGCGGCGATTGGTCAGCGCCGCGGCCACTTCCGTGGCCATGCTGGGCCCAAGGCCCATGGTCACGGCCACGGCCGTGCAGAATTTCAAAAAATCACGACGGCTGACGCCCTGTTGCGCCAGACGTTCCTCCCCACCTTTTTTGCCCAGACCAACGGCAATACGCATACGTGCCTCCTGTCTGCAGGATGAGATAAACGGGAATGATGAAGACCGCACAAGATGAAATGGAAGGCTCCAGCCACGGAGCCTTCCCCCGACTGCCGTCCACTGCATGAGGTGCATGCCACAGCAAAGGACGACCAAGGCCATGCATGGTCGAATGGGGAGTATGCGGCGAGGGGAAGGAATGGGAGGGATTATGCGTGGGCATGCCATCCATTGCCCGCGCCGCAGCCGGAAATGACGCGAACCCGCGTCTTCAGCCGGCTACTTCACAAACGGACAATGAACATGATGCCTCCTTGTGGCGGAGAATTCCGCCATTGGCAGTCATCCTACCCTGCCACCGGCATCTGGTCAACCACCCCACCGCTTTTCCGGCAGTGGGCAGGGCCTCCCCGACCGCATGGCCGCTTGCCGGGGCTGGAAAAAATTTTTCTTTTCCCCTTGCTCCGGCAACGTTTCCGGCCTGCCCTGCCCGTCCCCAAAGCAGGCCGGGAAAGCTGCGGCCAACAAACACGTCAGAAAAGCTTGCACGCCACTTGCGGGAAGTCCTCCCTGCCGCCCCCATCAAGCAACATCAGCCAGTCATGCCCCCAAACGCGTGGCATCCCGCCGGTACCGCTCCCCTCTCGACCCTGCCTGCCGCATCTGGCATACTGGCGCCACCGGCATGATGCCGGAACGAAACCGTCAGGAGGATATGAATGAAAACCCTGGATTGTCGGGGCCTTGCCTGCCCCCAGCCTGTGATGCGCACCCGCGACGCCCTGGAACAGGGACGGCCGCAGGAGCTGCTCGTCCTGGTGGACAACGCTGCCGCCAGCGAGAACGTGAGCCGCTTTTTGCGCCGCAGCGGCTTTGAAGTCAGCGTCAACCAGCCCGAAAACGCATTGTGGGAAGTGCACGGCCTGAGCAGCGCCACACAGGTGGAAGCCCCGGAACAGGACCCGGCCGCCGCTCCGGCAGCGGACACGGAAAGCCGCAAGACCCTGGTCCTCATCACCACCGATACCCTGGGCCGCGGCGATGACGAACTGGGCGCCCGCCTGATGGAAAACTTCCTGGCCAGCCTGCCCGAACTGGGGGCCTCCCTGTGGCGCATCGTGCTGCTCAACGGCGGCGTCAAGCTGGCGGCCACGGAGGGCAAGTGCCTGGATACCCTGAAGCAGCTGGAAAGCAACGGCGTCAGCATCCTTGTCTGCGGGACCTGTCTGAACTTCTTCAACCTGCTGGAAGCCAAGCAGGTGGGCGAGACCACCAACATGATGGACGTGGTGACCAGTCTTTCCCTGGCCGACAAGGTCATCCGGCCCTGACCGCAACGCCTGCGGGCCGTGCGGGAAAGCACCTTTCCCTGCCCGCGCATGAGGCATAAAAAAAGAGGGACGCTCCACAGCGTTCCTCTTTTTTTACGTCTTGGTCCCTGCAACAGGGCAGGCCATCTGAAAATTTCCCGGCCTCGCCAGTATCTTCTCTCATGGGACGGGCCCTTTCTTCTTCCCGCATATCCGCCGGTCCCGGCCGCGTATCCTCTGCCGCAGACCGCAGCCAGCGAAGCGGCACTTCCCCTCAAAGCCTTCCCCCCTGAAGTCCCTGTACTCCGGCCAGGAGACGATAGCCCTCCCTGTGATCCAACGCCGGGGACCTGCGGCCAGACCAGAACAAAAGTTTTCGGAGGATGGAGGGGGTACGGGGGAGGAAGGGCCCCTTTTCCAAAAGGGGCCCTTCCTCCCCCGCCATATCCTACTCTTCCCATACCTCGGCCAGCACTGTAGCCGTGCGGGCCAGCAATTCTTCCGTATGGCGGGCGGTGAGGCCGAAACGCAGCAGGGCCTGCCCGCGCGGTACGGTGGGCCAGCGGGCCCCCAGCACCAGCACCCCGCTCTCGGACAGACGGGCGGCCAGACGGCGGCAGCGCGCCTCATCGCCCACGGGCACGGACAAGATGTGCGCATCGCCCATGACCGGCAGCCCCCGTTCCGTCAGGGCCTGACGGAAAAAGGCCACGCGCGCGGCCAGCGTACGCCGTCGCTCCTCAAGGCGCGGCAGTTCCTCCACCAGCGCCAGCATGCAGGCCGCATGGGCGGGCGGCAGGGCCGTGCTGTGCATGATGGCCGAGGCCAGATGCTCGAACAGGGGCGTGAAGCCCCGGGGCAGCAGCAGGAACGCGCCCCACAGGCCCAGCGATTTACCCAGCGTGCCCACCACCAGATCGGCCGGGGCCCGGCCGCCATCCCGCAGGGCCTGCGCCGCGCACAGGCCGCGTCCGCCGGGACCCAGGGCCCCCAGCGCATGGGCTTCGTCCACACAGAGGAAAAATCCGTACCGACGCCGCAGGGCCGCCATGCGTTCCAGATCGAGAGCCGCGCCGTCCATGCTGTACAGGGACTCGGCCATGACCACGGGCTGCGGCGCGTCCGGCGGCAGGGAGGACAGCAGGCGCTCCAGATGGTCATAATCCAGATGGTTCCAGGCCCGGATGCGCGCCCCGGCCAGCGGCAGGGCCCGCATGACGCTGGCGTGACAGCGCCTGTCCACAAAGGCCTCCTGCCCCTGCTGGAGCAAGGTGGTCACACAGGCCAGATTGGCCTGATAACCGCTGGGCAGGAACAGACATTCCGCAAAACCGAAGTAGTCGGCCACGGCCCGGCAGGCCTGGTCCACCACATCGCTGCGGCCCCCGGCCAGACGCGAGGCCGACGCCGACGGCGCATGGGCGGCAAAACAGGCAGCCACCCGCGCCTGCCAGTGCGCATCGGCGGCAAGGCCCAGACCGTCGTTGCTCATGAAGGAGATGTACTCCCGGCCGTCCCGGTACAGCAGCGGCCCGGCGGCTCCCCCGGCCATGGCGGCGCTGTCGCGGGCAAGGCCCAGACGGGCATCGGCGCGCAGGCGGTCGTTCAGACAGTCATAAAGGCTTCGGCGTTGTGGGACAGACATGAGTACAGCTCCCTGTAGCGGCTCTCCAGCAGTTCACGGGAAAAAGAGGCATCATAGGGCACCAGGCCCACGCGCAGTTCCAGCTCCAGCGGCAGCAGGGGGCCCCCAGGCCCGCAAAGCCCCCGCACGCGCACCAGCGAGGCCGCCACATTGCCGCCCTGTGCCGTCACCCGCACGTCCAGCCGCGCCGTGCCGGACAAGGGCCCGGCAGGCCACGGGGCACGCTCCACGGACAGCAGGAAGGCATGGCAGGAAAAATCCCGCGCCACGCGCTGTTGCAGGGCGGCCGCCTGCGCGGCGGCCTCCAGCACATGCCAGAAAGGCACGCCCTCACAACGGCGCCAGGCCGTGAACCCCGGTGGGGAGGCCATGGCCCGGGCCGCATCCAGCAAGACGAAGGGCGACGGCGCATCCAGAAAGAAATCCGTGTTCATGGCCGCAGATCCACGGCAAGGGCGGCGTTCTGGCCACCGAAGCCGAAATTCTCCAGCAGGCCGCGGGAGGACGGGAAGGGGCGGGGCTCCCGCACGAAGTCGAGACGGGGGGAACAGGGCCGTTCCAGATGGCGCACGGGCGGCATCCTGCCGTCACGCCAGGCGGCCAGCGCACAGCACAGCTCCAGCGCCCCGCAGGCCGAGGAACCGTGCCCCAGCCAGGATTTGAAGGCCATGACGGCCGGGCCGCCGGGCACATCGCCCAGCAGGCGTTCCCACAGCAGGCTCTCGGCCTGATCGTTGAGCTGCGTTCCCGTGCCGTGGGCCGAAAGCCAGCCCAGTCCGGCGGCATCGAGGCCCGCCTCTTCCAGAGCGCCCCGCACGGCCAGCTCGGCCCAGGTGCCCCGTGCTTCGGGCGCGGTCAGGCTCTCGGCATCCACGGAGGCCCCGTAGCCCAGGATCTCCGCATGGACATGGGCGCCCCTGGCCTGCGCCGAGGACAGGCTCTCCAGCACGAAGGCCGCGCTGCCCTCACCGGGCACGAAGCCGTCCCGGCCCATGTCGAAAGGACGCGGGCCCGTACCGGGCGCACAAAGACTGAGGGCCCGGGCCTTGTGATAGCCCAGCAGTCCGCCCAGCGAAAGGCGGCTGTCCCCGGCCGCGACCAGTACGGCGTCGGCCAGACCGAAGCGTATGCGCCGCCAGCCTTCGCCCAGGGCCTGCAGGGCCGAAGCGCAGGCCGCGTTGACGGTCAGGGCCTCGCCATGGCAGCGGGCAAAACGGGCCAGGGCCCCTGCGGCGGTATTGGGCAGCCAGCGCAGCAGCCAGAGCGCGCCCAGCGTCGCGGTATCCTGCGGCGGCAGGCCCGGTTCACCGGTGACGTCCAGCATGGGCCCCACGGCGGCGATGATCTGCGAACGGACGGGCAGGCCCGCCTCCAGCCCGGCATCGCGCAGGGCACGCAGGCCCGAAAGGACAGCCATCCGGCTGCCCCGGTTCAGGTAATGGCGATGCCGCCAGCCTTCGAACTGCTGCCGGGCCTCGTCCTGGCCCCAGTCTTCCGCCGGGCAGATGGAAAGCCCTTCCAGCGCGCCGGAGGCCCGGAAGGCATCACGGCCCTCGCGCAGGCTGCGGGCCACGCTGTCCAGATCATGGCCCAGCGCCGTGCAGCAGCCCGCACCGCTGATGACGACCCGCTCAGGCACGGCCATCAGGCCCCCTGCCGTGTGGCCTCAAGGGCCTGTTCCACCCAGTGGGCGATGTCGCCCAGGGTCAGGGGCGATTGCAGGGCCATGCCGTCGGCATCCGTATAATAGGCGGCCAGCTGCTGCCGCCGCGCTTCGTCCAGATGGCCGTAATGCTCGCGCAAAAAGGCGGCCGCATCCGGGGCGCCGGCCAGCTGGTAACGCAGGGAACGCAGGAAGGCGCGCTCCTCGTCCACAAAGACATGGAAGGTGGCGCCCAGCTGCACGCTCACTTCCAGCAGGTCGATGGATTCACAGGGCAGATCCTGCATGAGCAGGGTATCGTCGCTCAGGGTCGCGGCATCGCGCTCGAACAGATTGGCCACGATCTCGCGCACCTTGAGGCTGATATCGTCGTATCGCATCACAGCTCCGGGAGTTTGAGGGCCCCGAGGCCCCCGTCAAGAGTCACCACGCTGCCGTTGATGGCCGCGGCCTCCGCCGACAGCAGGAAGCACAGGCCCGGCAGCACGTCGTCCGGGCCCAGGCAGCGCCCGGCGGGCATGGCACGGGCCACCTGCCCGTGGCGGGAAAGGAATTCGTGCCCGCGTCCGGCATCCAGCCAGCTCAGACGGGCGGAACAGGCGCTGAGGCCGCGTCCGGCCAGCTCCACGCCGAGGCTGCGGTACAGGCCCTCACCGGCCAGCTTGGCTGCGGCGTACCAGCCCTGCCCGGGCGACGGCCGCTGCGCGGCGCTGGACGAGACGAAGACACAACGGCCGAAACGGCGGGCCAGCATGGCCCGGCTCACGGCACGCAGGCAGCGGGCCCGCAGGGCGATGTCATCATCCGCCCAGCGCTCTATGGCCTCGGGCGCCGCCATGGCCACCAGCTGTTCGAAACGGGAATGCAGCAGATCCGCCAGATGCCCCACCGGCCGGCCCAGCAGAGTTTCACAACGGACGGGCAGGGTCTCGGGATCGCCAAGGACAAGGGCGGGCAGGCCGTCCTGCGCACAGCGGGCGCAGCCTGCGTCATCACGGCAGACACAGCAGACCTGCGCCCCTTCGGCGCGCAAGGCCAGCGCCAGGGCACGGCCCAGCTCGCTGCTGCCGCCAAGGATGAGGACAGAACCATGGAACGTCAATCGCATGGCCGCATAGTGAAAAAAAAGCGGCCCGGGCGCAAGGGCCCTGCCGCACACGGCCTGCGCCAGGCCATGGACAGGCCGGGATAAAGCCTGAAGATGCGCCGGGCATGAGGACCATCGAGTTCGCGACAAAAACGGGAGACCGGCAGCCGCGCGTCCGCTCTGCGCAGCGCACGACCCGCCAATGACCGAAAGGAAGTTTTTTGCGGGGAGATGGGAGCGCCAGAAGGCGGAAAAGGGCGCTTTTCCCCAAGCCTCCTTCGGCAAGATCCCCTTGAAAATAGGGCTGCCTTCCCCTCACTCCAGGGAGAACACGGCTTCGGCCAGGCAGGCATCGCCGTGCAGCAGACGGCAGCGGACCTCCGACGGCAGGGCGTCGCCCCTGTCTTCAGGCTCCATACGGCACAGCAGGTCGCTGTCAGGCAGGACGAAATGGCGGAAGCGTGCCCGGCGCACGGCACGGACACGGCGGGACGGAAAGGCCTCTTCCACGGCCCGGCGCATGGCTTCCAGAAGGCAGGAACCGGGCACGCGGGGCGCACCGGGAAAATGGTCGGCCAGCAAAGGCGCATGGCCGGGAAAGCGCAGCACGGCCTCCAGGGGCGGCATCATTCGCCCCAGAGCAGATGCAGGGGACCGGCCGGAGCCAGTTTTTCCAGCGGGATGAAAACGCGCTGCGTCCCGGCGGCCCAAGGAGCCACCTGATAAGGCTGGAAGTAGACACGCACCCCGCCGGGCACCAGGGCCAGCGCGGAAAAATTGTCCGCCAGGGGTTCGGTGCCGTCGTGGATCATGCTGTCCACCCGGCCGCCGCCCAGACGGGTGGCAAGCTCCTTCCGGGACACGGCGGACATGATCTCCAGAGCCTTGTCCACGTTCTCGAAGATGTCCACCAGCCCCAGACGCTGGCCGGAAAGCAGGCTGTAGGTCAGCGGGATCACGTCCAGATTGCCGTGCGCGCCGCCGGTGTAGGTCCAGATCTCGAAGACGATGCTCAGGGCATTGGCCGAGGGACGCGTCAGGGTGTAGGAGCCTATGAGCTCGCAGGGCGGGAGTTCCTGCTCCTGCCACTCAAGGGCCAGCGGCGCCAGCTCGGCCTCGAAGGTCGAGGCGATGCGCTCCACCCAGTCGGCCACGTCGCGGTCCACGTCCTTGCGGCCCAGCATGGGATAGGTGACGGTGATGTCCGGCTTGCCCGGCCGGGAAACGCGGCGCAGGTTGCAATCCGTGACGGAAATGGGGGCAAGGGCGGGCTCGGGACGGGAGTCGGCCAGCATGGTGCCGTGCCCGTGCGCGGCGCTGGCCGTGGGACACAGATCAGGAGACAGTGCGAAGCACGACAGCAGGGCCGCCAGCGCAAGCATGCGAGCGGACCGGCAACAGGATCCCGGCAGATGACGGAGATTCCCAGAGCTGAACATCATACCCCCCAGACGACGGAAAAAGAGATCGCGGCATGGCGCCGCAAGCTGCTTGTAGAGGGCTCCTGCGGCCCTGTCAAGCCTTGCGGGAGCAAATAAAAGGCCGGTCTGCCGACCCTGCGCGGACAGGGGGAAGACCGGCCGTAGGGAGCCTCTCCTCCAGACGGAGGCAAGGCCTTAATGATGCACGATATCCCGGACCTTGACGTGGAAGCCGTAACGCAGCTCGGCCACCAGGCGCCAGTGCCGCAGCAGGAGCAGGCCCGCCAGGATCAGGTACGTCCAGGCATAGAAGTTGTGCAGGCGCAGCGGGTCGTGGGGCAGGCCCAGCAGGGCTTCCAGCTGCACGTCATAGAAGGGCGAGAACAGCTGGGCCAGGAAGAACACCAGCAGGGCCGCCGCCTCGCGCAGGCCCAGGCGCAGGTCCAGCAGCAGGGCCACGGCAAAGATGGACTGGCCGGCCGTGAGGAAGATCTCCTGGAACTGGTGCGGGTCCAGGTTGATGGGGGTGGTGCCGCCGGAAGACACGGCGTAGACACCGGGGATCATGCCCACCAGCAGGGTCCACTGGTTGAGCTTGGAGGACAGCAGGCTGCCCAGGGCCAGACCGGCGTTGCCGCGGAAGGCGAACATCAGGGCCACGATGAATTCCGGCGCTTCGGAAGCGATGGGCGCCAGCCACTGCACCAGCAGGAACTCGTTGATGCCCAGGATCTTGCCGCTGGCCACCAGGCTTTCGCTGAAGGGTTCGGCGTTGAACAGGATCACCAGGGCCGCGAACAGGAACAGACCGGCCACGGCACGCATGCGGGCGGGACGCGAGAGCTTGGCCAGAGTGGCCGCCGGGCCTTCGGGCTCTTCTTCCTCACAGGGACGGCGGGCGATGATGCACATGTAGCCCACATAGATGCCCAGGAAGACCACGCCGTCGAACAGGGTCAGGGAGCCCTTGAGCGGGATCAGCAGGGCATAGAGGGTGGCCATGCCCAGGAAGAGGATGTCGGTGCGCTTTTCTTCGTGCAGGGCCACATAATTATGGAAGCGGCCCGCGAAGATCAGCACGATGGCCGTCCAGCCGATACCGATGAGCAGCCGGTTGGCGCCCGTCATATTGGCGATGGCGTAATGCGAGTAGGCGCTTTCGGGATGCTGGCCCGCCATCCAGGTAAAGTACATGTCCACGGCGTATTCGGGCAGCACGGCGATGAAGGCCACCACGGCCACGGCCACGGCCTGGGGGATGTCGAGCTGGGCCACTTCGCAGGCCCAGGTCAGCAGGAAAGACGCGCCCAGGATGGCCAGGCCGGCCAGTACGGCCACCAGCATGGGGGAAACGTCCGCAGGGGCAAGGCGCAGGGCCAGGCCCGGCAAGGTCATGAGGATAGCCAGAAGGTAGGGACGCAGGTCGCGCAAAGACATGACGGTCTCCTTGGCGGGGTTTGGGTTTTACACAAAAAAAAAGACCTTGGCTGCATGCAGTCATGCGGCCAAGGTCTCACTAGTCGGCAGGGCCAACGGCAGCACCAGACGTGATGTCAGGCTGTTGATGCTGCCAGGGTCTCAAGGACCCAGTTACTCCCCTTAGGTGCGGACAAAATAGTTGCTCTCTCTCCGCCTGTCAAGCCTGAATCCGCCTTTTCCGCCCCGTGGCCGTTCCCCGGATTGCAGGGCAGATGCCTCTCTGCTATGAGTAGCGTCATGAACATCATCTGCCCTCAATGCGGTTTCAGCCGTCCTTTCCCTCCCGATCGCGCTCCGGCGCATTCGGTGATCGCCACCTGCCCCCAGTGTTCCTGCCGCTTCCGCTTCCATCCCCAGGATGGCAGCAGCGAGCAGCTTTCGCCCGTCCGCAATGAAGCCGCCCCGGCGGCCAGCGACCTGCCCCCCGGCGCCATCATCCCCGGCATGGGGGATGACGGGAAAGGCGGAGCCCCCTGCCGCCGCGAAGATCCCCGCGAGGAGATCCCGCCCTTCCGGCCCCGTGACCGGCAGGAAGAGCCCAAGTCGCAGGCAGACGACGAGCCGCTTGAAGATGACTTCCGGGACGACGACGCCGACGACGACCGCCCCGGCCTGCCTTCCGGCAACCCCTGGGACGTGGCGCCCGCGCCTTCGGGCTGGATGGTGGCCTTTTACCGTACGGCCACGCGCATCATGTTCGGCGCGCCGGCCTTCTTCAGCTGCCTGCGCCCGCATCGCCGCTCCCTGCGCGCCCTGAGCTTCTACCTGATCGTCAGCGTCATCCTTTCCGTGGTGCAGCTGCTCTGGATGCGCGGCATGACCTCCATGCTCGTGGACGGCGGCATGGACCCGCAGATGCAGCAGATGATGGCCAGCACCCTGGCCATCCATGAGAGCATGCCCCTGTTCGTGCTCAAGCAGGTGGCCTTCGTGACCCTGCAGCTGTATGTGCAAAGCGCCCTGCTCTATCTCATGTACCGGCTCATCCTGCGCGACAAGCCGGAATTCGACCTGATCTTCCAGGTCAGCGCCTACGGCTCGGCGCCCATGCTGCTGTGCGTCATCCCCGTGCTGGGGGCGCTCACCGGCCTGGTCTGGAGCCTGGCCTGCACCCTTGTGGGCTACAAGACCGTGCTGCGCCTGGACTGGAGCCAGACGTTGCTGGGCTACGCGCCCGTTTTCCTGCTGGAGATGTTCCTGCTCCTGCAAGTGATGCAGATGCTTTAGCCCCATATCGACCTGACCTTTTCCGGGCCCGCCGCTGCCGCCAGCGCGGGCCTTTTCCCCCTCCGCCCGTGCCACCCATGAACGAAAACCCTTCCCAGCCCGCTCAGGACGCTCCCGCTCCTGGAGAAAAAAACGGTTTCGACCTCACCCGGCTGCTGCTGCCGGGGAGCATCGCCCTGGCCCTGTGCCTGCTGCTCTGCATCTGGCTGTGCATCGACATCTTCATCTGGCCGCTGGGCACGCGCCAGCGCATCCTCATGTGCCTGCTGCTGTTTGCCCTGCTCCTGCTGCTGGGCCTGGGCGCCTGCCTGTGGCGCGGCATCTACCTGCCCCTGCTCACGGCCCTGCGCGAACTGGGCCCCGATGCCGACGGACGCATGCCGCAGGGCTCGCCCGTGCCCGCCATCACCTGCCGCATCCGCCGCATGCACGAGAACATGCAGCGCACCCGCCTGGCCCTTGAGGAAAGCCACGAGAACCTGCGCCAAAACCTGCGCCAGACCGAAAAGATGGCCCTGGTGGGCAAACTGGCCGCCGGGGTGGCCCACTCCATCCGCAACCCGCTGACGGGCCTCAAGCTGCGCTTGTTCTCCTTCACCCGGGGCATGGAGCTTTCCCCGGCCCAGCAGGAAGACGTGCAGGCCATGAACGAGGCCGTGCGGCACATGGAAGCCATCACCAGCAACTTTCTGGAATTTTCGCGCCGTCCGCGCCTGAGCAAGGAGCCGCTGGACATGAGCGAGGTGCTGGACCGCACCCTCATCCTGCTGCAACCGCGCATGGAAGCCTACAAGGTGACCCTGCGCCGCACGCGGCACGCGCCCCTGCCCCGGGTGGACGGCGATGCCGAACAGCTGCGCGAGGCTCTGGCCAACCTCATCATCAATGCCTGCGAAGCCGCCGGTACCGACGGGGAAGTGCGCATCAGCGAAGAGCGCGGCCGCCTGGCCCCGCTGGGGCCCGTGGTGGTCATCCGCATCGAGGACAGCGGCCCCGGCGTGCCCGAAGAGCTGCACGAGGTCATCTTCCAGCCCTTCATGAGCACCAAGGTGGAGGGCACGGGCCTGGGCCTGCCCATCGCCCGGCGCATATTTGAAGAACACGGCGGCTGGCTGCACCTGCACAACGCACCGGGACACGGGGCCAGCTTCGTCATGGTACTGCCTGTCCGCAAGGGGGACGACGTATGGCTGAGATCCTCATAGTCGACGACGACCACCACCTGCGTCAGGGCTTCCAGCGCCTGCTGGACGCCGAAGGCTACGAGACGCGCACCGCCGCCTCGGCCGAGGAGGCCCTGAACCTCATGCGGGAAAAGATGCCGCAATGCGTGGTCATGGACGTGCGCATGCCCGGCATGGACGGTCTGGAAGCGCTCAAGCGGATGCGTGCCCTGGAGGGCTGTCCGCCGGTGGTCATCATGACGGCCTATTCCACCACCGAGACCGCCATCGAAGCCACCCGGCTGGGGGCCTTCGACTACATGCTCAAGCCCTTCGACATCCCGCAGGTGCTGGAGCTGCTGCAACGGGCCCTGGCCGCGGGAGAGAGCCAGCGCCGCCACGAGGCCCAGTCCGCCGAGGAGGCTCTGGGCGAAGAGGACGACATCCGCCTGGTGGGGCATACGCCTCCCATGCAGGAGCTGTACAAGGCCATCGGCCGCGTGGCGCCCACCGATGCCCTGGTGCTGATCCGGGGCGAATCCGGCACGGGCAAGGAGCTGGTGGCCAATGCCATCTGGCGCTACAGCCCGCGCTCCCGCCGCCCGTTCTCGGTCATCAACTGCGTGGCCATCCCCGACACCCTGCTGGAGAGCGAACTTTTCGGTTATGAACGCGGGGCCTTCACCGGCGCGCAGCACCGCCGCATCGGCCGTATCGAACAGGCCGCGGGCGGCACCATCTTCCTGGACGAGATCGGCGACATGCCGCCGGGCATCCAGGCCAAACTGCTGCGCCTGCTGCAGGAAAAACAGATCCAGCGTCTGGGCGGGCATGACTCCATCGACGTGGACGTGCGCATCATCGCCGCCACCAACGCCAATCTGGAGCAGGCCGTGGCCGACGGACGCTTCCGCGAGGACCTTTACTACCGTCTCAAGGTGGTGACCCTCTGGACCCCGCCGCTGCGCGAACGACGCGAGGACATCCCGGCCCTGGCGGCCTTTTTGCTGCACCGGCAGGCCGCCGAGCTGCACCGGCCCGATCCCGGTCTGGAAGAAGAGGCCCTGCGCTATCTGGCCGGTCTGGACTGGCCCGGCAACGTGCGGGAACTTTCCAATGCCCTGCAGAAGGCCCTGGTCTTCAACAGCGGCGCCCCGGTGAGCATCCGCGACCTGCAGCTGGTGCTGGATTCCCCGGCAGCGCATCCCCCCGCGGCGGGCCTCAGCACCAACGGCAACGGCGATACCGGCCCTGCCCCGGGCGTACGCCGCTCCCCCGTCGGCACCGGGAACGGCTTCCACGAAGGGGAAGCTCCTGTCGAAGACGCCCCGGCTCCTGCTGGCGTACATCACAACGACGAACAGCGCAGCCTGGCTAGCATCGTCACGGCCTGCCTCCGGTCCGGCGATCCTTCGCCCTTCGACACCTGCATGGACATCATGGGCAGGGCCGTGGTGCGCGAGGCCCTGCGCCAGTGCCGGGGCAACCGCTCGCAGGCGGCCCGCCTGCTGGGCCTTTCCCGCCCCACCCTGCTGGCGCGCATGGAAAAATACGGCCTGAAGATCGAGACCCGCATCAGCGACGAATGAGGGCCGCGGGACAAACGCCCGTCACCGCTTCAATGCCCGCGCCATCCCAGGGCCTGCCGGTCTCCGGCGGGCCTTCTTTTTTGCCTGCCGGCACGGCGGCCTTCCCGGACACACCCCGGCACGGATGTCCCGCCAAAAACGTCCACCGTACGCGCGTGAGGTTCCCTCCGCCATGCCCTGCCGCGCCCTCAGCCCCCAGGCACAGCCCCAAACGGCCCGCCCGGTGACGGCACCTTCCCCCGCCGCACGGTTTTGCGGCATGGCAAGGCCATCTTTCCCGGCCAACGGGCACAAAAAAAGGCGCCGCCCCGAAGGGCAGCGCCTGGAAAAGTCAGGACCGGCCGAACTTACTTGTTCAGGCAGCAGGCGTCGTCCACCTTGAAGAAGGCAGCGGCCTTGGCGCCACACACGGGGCAGCTGTCACAGGGGCCTTCGTGGGTGTAGCCGCAGACCTTGCAGACGTAGAAGTCGACGTTGTCGAAAGCGTGGTTGTCAGCGGCAGCCTTCTTGTACAGGTTGGCGTGCACTTCTTCCACCTTGTTCACCATGTCCATGTACTTGGCCACGGCGGTCTGGCCTTCGGCTTCGGCTTCCTTGATCATTTCAGGATACATCTTGGTGAATTCGTAGGTCTCACCACCGATGGCGTCCTGCAGATTGGCGGCGGTGTCGCCGATCTTACCGGCGTTCTTCAGATGGGTGTGGGCGTGGATGGTTTCGGCGGCGGCAGCGGCGCGGAACACCTTGGCCACACCGGACAGGCCTTCCTTGTCGGCAGCCTGGGCGTAGGCGAGGTATTTGCGGTTGGCCTGGGATTCACCGGCGAAAGCAGCCATCAGGTTTTCGAGAGTCTTGCTCATTGTGGTTCTCCTTGGGGGGTATATGTTCAAAAAAATGTCGTCTTAATCAGGAACGATTCCTGTTTACAGAAAACTCATGCCTTTGTAAAGCATTTTTTTGCGTATTTTTATTTCCGCCCCCAATAAATAAGGTCCGAATGGCCCGCGTCAATGTCCCGGAGCCGGATTAGCACCGTCTTTCCTGCACAAAAACGCCCTTTGTTCCATGCCCTGTCCGCAAAGCTTGCGAGCCGGGCCAAGGCAGGCTAAAAAAACGGCATGACAGCGACCACATCCCTTGCACAAGCCCTTTCGGCCCAGGACATCATCCGCCATTATGACCTGATGCCCCATGTGGAAGGCGGCCACTACCGGCGCGTCTGGTGCAGCTCGCAGGATCTGCAGCCCGAGAGCCTTCCCTGCGGCATCTACGGCAGCCGCCCGTGCAGCACGAGCATCCTGTATCTGTTGCAGGCGGGCGAGCGCTCACGCCTGCACCGCATCCGCCAGGATGAGTTATGGCATTTCCATCTGGGCGGCCCTTTGCGCCTGTACTGCCTGACCCCTGACGGCAAGGAGCTGGACAGGATACTGGGGGCCGACATCCTTGCCGGCCAGCATCTGCTGCTGCCCATGCCCGGCGGCTGCTGGTTCGGCGCCGAACCCTGCCCGGGGACGGATTTTTCCCTGGTCTCCTGTACGGTGGCGCCGGGCTTCGATTTTCGTGACTTCGAGCTAGCCAAGGCGGCCTGTCTGGTACGCCGCTATCCTTTTGCCAAAGAAGGCATCGAACATTTTTGCCGGCTGCCTGACGGCTGTCCCGATCCCGGGAAAGGCTACCGGGGATGAGCCGCTTCCCCATCCCCGCGGCCGATGCCGCCGCCCCCTTCCAGACCGAGATCATCATCCGGCGCAGCCGTTTTTTGACCCACTGCGCGCATACGCCCGGCATGGAAGCCGCCCGCGCCTTCGTGGAGCAGATCCGCACCAAACACGCCGACGCCACCCACAACTGCTGGGCTTTCGTGGCCGGGGCTCCGGGACACAGCGGCCAGGTGGGCTTCTCGGATGACGGCGAACCGCACGGCACGGCCGGGCGCCCCATGCTGCAGGTGCTGCTGCATTGCGGCGTGGGCGAGATTACCGTGGTGGTCACGCGCTGGTTCGGCGGCGTCAAACTGGGCACCGGCGGCCTGGTGCGCGCCTATCAGGATTCGGTGCGCGAGAACCTGGCCACCCTGCCGCTGGCTGAAAAAGTGCCTACCGTGGAGCTGGACGTGCAGCTGGACTATGCCCATCTGGACCGCCTGCACCGCCTGCTGCCCACCTTCGAGGCCCGCGTCTGCGCCGAGGCCTACGATCAGGCCGCCCGGGTACGCATCTGCCTGCCCGAGGCCCTGCGCGGCCCCTTCGAGGAAGCCATCGCCGGACGTACCGACGGCCGCGCCCGCTGTACGCCGGTCGAGGAAGCGTGAGGCAGGGGGCTGCCGCAAGACACTTCCTTCCGTCCCCCTCAAAGCGTCTCCGGCATATCCACAAAAAGGCTTCCCGCCCGAACCGGCCCGCGCATCCGGCAGGCGCAGGCCCGTCCGCCTTTTCAGGCACGCCCCTTCCAGGGGAAGATGGCCAGCAGTCCCCGACCGGGATACGGATCCCCCCCAATATAAAAATAAGCCCCGCCTGCTGTCCGGCAGACGGGGCTCGTCCATTCTTCAAACTCGGCGGGGGGAGATCCGTTCTCCCCCGGCAGCGTCCTTACTGTATCACCTTCACCGGCACATCGGGAGCCAGGCGCACGATACCGTCGATGATGACCTGTTCCCCGGCCTTGAGATCGCCTTCCACCACGCTGATGTCACCAGACTCAAAGAGGATGTTCACCTTGCGGTAAGAGGCCTTGCCGTCGGCACCGGCCACATAGAGGTAATTTTCCTCACGGCCGCTCTGCACGGCCCGGCTGGGGATGGCCAGGGCCTGGCGCGCCATGCCCAGCGGCAGTTCCACGGTCACGAACTGGCCGGGCCAGAGGCGACGGTTCTCATTGTCGAAGGTGGCACGCAGCTGGATGGTGCCGGTGGTGGTATCCACGCTGTTTTCCACCAGGGTCAGCAGGCCCTTTTCGGTCTGCCCGCCCGTGGGGGTCACGTCCACTTCCACAGGTCCGGCATGCATGCGGTCGAGGATCAGGGAAAGATGCCGCTCCGGCACCGAAAAGGTCACATAGATGGGCGAAAGGGTGTCGATGCTGACGATGGGGGTGGTATCGGAGCTGCGCACCATATTGCCCTTGTCCACCTTGAGACCGCCCACACGACCGCTGATGGGCGCGCGCAGGGTGCAGTAGGAAAGGTCGAGGGCGGCGCTTTCCACCGCGGCCTTGTCGGCCTGCACGGTGGCGCGCAGGGCCGCGGCCTCGGTGGCGGTCTGTTCGTAGGCCTCGCGGCTCACATAGCCGTTGCCCACCAGCTTGCCGTAACGGCCCGCATCGTTGGTGGCCTTGTGCAGCTGGGCCTCGGACTTGGCCAGCTGGCCCTTCTTTTCGCGCAGGGTGGCTTCAAAGGGACGCGTATCGATGGTCAGCAGCACATCGCCTTCCTTCACGTCCTGGCCTTCCGTAAAATGCACCTTTTCTATCTCGCCGGTCACACGGGGAGTGAGCCCCACACTGGCGGAAGCCTTGACGTTGCCCACAGCGCCGAGCACGCGCGGCACGTCCTGCGGCTGTACCGTCATCACATGCACGGGCGCGGCCTGTCTGCCGCCCTGTCCGTCCTTGTCGCCGGAACAGGAGGCCAGCACGGGGACGAGCAGCAACAGGAAGATGGCAAGATGTTTCATGGCAGTCCTCACGATTTTCTGAATGATGCCTCAAAAACGTTGCACACCAGACACATCGCGTCAAGAAAACAAATGTGTGGTCCTGCCCGGGAGCGCTTGCCCTCCCTGCCTTCCCGGACGGACAGCGGCCCCGGGACAATTGACTTTCCCCCCTGTGCGGGCATAATAATCCCGCGGCGGGAGAGACCGCGAACTCATCCGAAATTTCCGATGCTGGAGGCACAAGAATTGGCAAAAAACCGCGCATTGCAACAGTGGCGGGTGGAAGATTCCATCGAACTGTACGGTATCCGCAACTGGGGAGCCGGCTTTTTTACGGTGTCCGATGAAGGGGACGTGGTCGTCTGCCCGCAGGGCCCAAAGGGCCCGCAGATCTCCATACCGGAGATCATCTCCGGCTTGCGTGAACGCGGCTATGACATGCCCGTGCTGCTGCGCGTGGAAAACATCCTGGACTCCCGTATCGCCAGCCTGCACGAGTCCTTCCGCAAGGCCATCAAGAACCTGAACTATCAGGGCGAGTACCGCGGCGTCTTCCCCATCAAGGTCAACCAGCAGCAACAGGTGGTGGAAAAGATCGCCCAGTTCGGCTCCCGCTACCATCACGGTCTGGAAGTGGGCTCCAAGGCGGAGCTCATCGCCGCCGTCTCCCTGATGCGCGATACCGAAGCCTGCATCGTCTGCAACGGTTACAAGGATGAGGAGTTCATCGACCTGGGCCTGCAGGCCCAGCGCCTGGGCTTCAACCTGTTCTTCGTGCTGGAGATGCCCAGCGAACTGGACGTTCTGCTCTCCCGCAGCCGTGAACTGGGCATCCGCCCCAACATCGGCGTGCGCGCCAAGCTCTCGGTCAAGGCCAGCGGCCACTGGACCGACTCCGGCGGCGAGCGCTCCACCTTCGGCCTTTCCCCGGCCCAGATCGTGGACGTGGTGGACAAGCTCAAGGCCTGCGACATGCTGGACTGCTTCCGCCTGTTGCACTACCACCTGGGCTCTCAGGTCTCCAACATCCGCGACATCCGCACCGGCGTCATGGAAGGCGCGCGCCTTTATGTGGGCCTGGTGCAGGAAGGCGCGCCCATGGGCTACCTTGACCTGGGCGGCGGTCTGGCCGTGGACTACGACGGCTCGCACACCAATTACATCTCGTCGCGCAACTACAATCTGGACGAATACAGCGCCGACATCGTGGAAGCCATCATGAGCATCCTCGACGAGCAGCAGGTGCCGCACCCGCACATCATCACCGAATCCGGCCGCGCCACCGTGGCCTACTATTCCGTGCTGCTGTTCAACGTGCTGGACGTGAGCGCCGTGGAAGAGGCCCAGCTGCCCGCCGAGCTGCCCGAAGACACCCCCGAGCCCGTGCTGAACATGCGCGAGGTCTACGGCAACATCAGCCTGCGCAACCTGCAGGAATGCTACAACGACGCCATCTACTACCGTGACGAGATGCGCAAGCTCTTCTCCACGGGCCGCGTGAACCTGCGCCAGCGTACCCTTTCGGAGCGTTTTTTCTGGGCCATCATCATGCGCATCGCCCAGGAAAAGGTGAAGCTCAAGACCGTGCCCCGCGACCTGCAGGACATCGACGTGAGCCTGGCCGACATCTACTACGGCAACTTCAGCGTCTTCCAGTCCCTGCCGGACAGCTGGGCCATCGACCAGCTCTTCCCGGTGATGCCTGTGCACCGCCTCAACGAGTTCCCCTCGCGCCAGGGCATCATCTCGGACATCACCTGTGACTCTGACGGCCGCATCGACCACTTCATCGACCCGCAGGGCCTCAAGACCACCCTGGACCTGCATCCCCTGAAGGACGGCGAGGAATACTATCTGGGCGTCTTCCTGGTGGGTGCCTATCAGGAGACTTTGGGCGACCTGCACAACCTCATGGGCGATACCAACGTGGTCTCCATCCGCGTCGATCCCGACGGCGGCTATGAGTACGTGCGCGAGATCCGGGGCGACTCCGTGGCCGACATCCTGAGCTATGTGGAATACGATCCCCGCCGTATCCTGGACGACCTGCGCGCCACGGCCGAACGCGCCGTGCGGGCCGGACGCCTGACCCCCAGCGACCGCTTTGCCGTGCTCCAGGCTTTTGAAGACGGCCTGCGCGGCTACACCTATTTCGAACGCTAGGAAAGAGGGCGCTCGCAGGGGAAGGGACCTTTTCCCGGAGCTGGAAAACCCCTCTCCTTGCGCCTCTCCAAAGCGCTTTCTGCAAACGTCGAACGCCCGGCATTTCCTGCCGGGCGTTCTTGTTTTGCCGCACGGGACGCGCCACATGAAGGCAGCCAGGTCGCACGCCGACTAGAGCAGGGCCGACGTCAATGCCCGGGAGCTTTTTCTCCCGATCCGGGGCGTCGCAGGCAGTGCAATCATCAATCAGCCTCTCAGACCACGCTTGGAAGCCTTGATGGGGTTGATCTTCTTCTTGGCTTCGTCGGTGTAGACCGGGATGCGGTGGGCATTGGCCTCGGCCAGGCGAACGGGGTCCAGATCGAGGGCCAGCAGGCGGGCTTTGGTGGTGGCCCTGCTGCCGGAATAGCGGTGGGGGTCCGCCAGGTTCTTGTCCAGATAGTTGGCACTGGTCAGATACAGGCCGCGCTCGTCGATGGCCAGGCAGAATTCCTGCCCGTTTTCCATGACGGTCTGGATGACCATGCCGGAGGTAGTGCCGAAGCGATTGTCCATACGCTCTCCTTTGCTGGGTATTTGTATCAGTTTATAGAAAAAGAATTTCATTTTCAATTAAAATATCCCAGCAATTTTTCCTGACGCTGCTCGCCCTTCTAACGGGTACGTGCAAACACCCGCTCTCCCGCATCACCTGCCGGGGGACAGGCTGTCAGGCACGGCCTTCTTGGCAGGCAGCGTTCCGTCTTTCCGCATAAGACATACTTTAGGGGGGGAGATGCAGGGGCAAGGGGCACTCTGCCGCACGTGCCGGCGACCAGCCGACGGCCGCAGGCCGTGCCCGTTGCGCCGAAAAAAGCTGCGGGCAGCGCGAGGGCCCCTCCCCCTGGATAACGTATCATTTACCCATACAGATGGCAGCGGACCCGCCAGCCGGGCTCCAGCTCCTTCCACTGCGGGGCTTCCTCGCGGCAGCGTTCCGTGGCCTGCGGACAGCGGGGATGGAAGCGGCAGCCCGACGGCGGATCCAGCGGGCTCGGCAGCTCGCCCCGGATGTTCTGCTGGGGCGCGCGCACCGGGCTTTTGCCGTCGCGCAGATCCTCAAAGGAAGGCACCGAGGCCAGCAGGGCGCGCGTATAGGGATGGGCGGGCTCCCGGAGCAGACGCTCGCGCGGGCCCTCTTCCACGAAACGGCCCAGATACATGACCAGGATGTGAGGGCACATGAAGCCCACCACGGCCAGATCGTGGGAAATGAACAGATAGGCGGGCCCGAAATCCTCCTGCACCTGCCGCAGCAGGTTGAGGATCTGCGCCTGCACCGAGGCATCCAGCGCCGAGACCGGCTCGTCGCAGACGATGAGGTCAGGATGGGTCATGAGCGCCCGGGCCACGGCGATGCGCTGCCGCTGACCGCCGGAGAACTCGTGCGGGTAGCGGCGTTCCAGACCGGCCAGGCCCACCGTGGCGAACATGTCGCGCACCCGCTCCCGGCGTTTCCTGCGGCTCAGGCGCTCCCCGGCCAGCAGGCTCTCCTCCACCGAGGTGCCCACCGTGCAGCGGGGATCGAGGGAAGAGAACGGGTCCTGAAAGACCATCTGGATGCGTCCGGCCGCCATGCTGCCCGCTCCGGCAGGCGGCAGCGGCGCGCCCCGGAACAGGATGCGGCCGCCGGTGGGACGTTGCAGACCGCAAACCAGACGGCCCAGCGTGGACTTGCCGCAGCCGGATTCGCCCACCAGCCCGAGGCTCTGGCCGGGCCGCAGGACAAGATCCACCCCATCCACGGCCTGCAGATGACGCACTTCGCCCAGCATGCCCTGACGCACCGGGAAGTGGCAGCGCACATCTTCCAGCGTCAGCAAATCGTCCCTGTTCCCGGTCTCCATCACAGGCCTTCGTCCACCTGCGCCTCGGCAAAGGTGGCCATCTCGTTGAAGATGTTCACGGCGCAGCGCAGCAAATGATAGGCCACGGCGCCGCCGGTGCCCTCGCCCAGCCGCATGTCCAGATGCAGCAGGGGCGTGCCGCTGTCCAGCGCGCCCAGGGCGGGCACATGGCCGGGCTCGGCCGAGGCATGGGACAGGATGGCGTACTGGGCCACCAGCGGGCAGATGCGCACCGCGGCGGCATAGGCGGCGCTGCAGATGAAGCCGTCCACCAGTATGGGCAGGGAGCGCGACGCGGCCCCCAGCATGATGCCGGCCATGATGGCCAGCTCGAAACCGCCCAGCGCGGCCAGGATGTCCACCCCGTCGCCCTTCAGGGCAGCGGCGTTGACCTCCAGGGCGCGACGCACGATGGCGGCCTTGTGGCGCACCCGTTCGGGATCGGAACCGGCCCCCGGGCCCGTGGCCACGTCAGGGTCGAAACCGAACAGCGCACAGTTGATGGCCGTGGCCGGCGTGGAATTGCCGATGCCCATCTCGCCGGTGCCGAAACAGCGGTAGCCCTTGTCCGCGAACTCCTCCACCAGGGCGATGCCGTGGCGCAGGCCCTGCAGGCAGGTCTCACGGCTCATGGCCGGGCCCTTGCTGATGTCGGCGGTGCCGTCGCCCAGGCGGCGGTCGATGAGCAGCTCGTGCGGCTCGTAGGGCCCCCCGGCGCAACCGGCATCCACCACGCGCAGGTCCATGCCGCTGCTGCGGCACAGCACGTTGACGCCCGCGCCGCCGTTGAGGAAGTTGCGCGTCATCTGGCGGGTCACGGCCTGCGGCATGGGCGAGACGCCCTGGGCCGTCACGCCGTGGTCCCCGGCCACGGTCAGCATCAGGGCCGGGCTCACGCTCAGGGGCGTGACCCCGCCTGCCATGGCATACAGGCGCCGGCCCAGTTCTTCCAGACGCCCCAGACTGCCGCGCGGCTTGGTCAGGTTGTCCAGATGGGCCTGGGCCTTCTCCAGCAGGGAGCTTTCCAGGGGACGGATAAAGAGGCCCGGCAGGGCGGGCACTTCCACAGCCTCACGATATACGGGAACTTGTTTCATGTTTTCTGTGTAACGTCTTGCCCGGCCCGGCGCAAGCATGGCCCGTCTTTACCTGTGTGACGGCCTGTATTAGAAAAGGCGGATCCTGCCGGGAATGCCCGCGTGGCCCACGGCCCGCCCGGACAAAAGCAGGGCATCGCCGCCGTCCGTCCACGGCTGCCGCTCCCCTGCCCCTGGGCCTTCCCGTCCTTTTTCCATCCGCAACGATCACGGAGTTGACCATGCATCCGTCGTTTTCCCTGTTCCCCGGCCTGCGCCGCGCCGCAGGCACCCTGGCCTGTCTGGCCCTGCTCTGTACGGCCACGGCCCCTGCCGCCGCGCCCGTGCCGGATTCCAGCCCGCGCATGACCCCGGTGGTGCGCGCCGTCCAGGCCACGGCCCCCGCCGTCGTCAACATCACCAGCACCCATGTGGTGGAGCGCCAGCGCATCTCGCCCATGGACCAGTTTTTCGGTTTCGGCCCGGGCTTCGACCAGCCCCGCCGGCAAAAACGCGTGAGCCTCGGCTCCGGCGTCATCGTGGACGGCAAACGCGGCCTGGTGCTGACCAACGCCCACGTCATCGCCGGTGGCGACGAGGTCATGATCCATCTGCAGGACGGCCGCCAGTTCCCCGCCGTGGTCAAGGGCGCGGAGCCGGACTTCGACCTGGCCGTGCTGGAGATCCAGGGCCCCCATGACCTGCCCGCCGTGCCCCTGGGCGATTCCTCCGACCTCATGCCCGGCGAGACCGTCATCGCCATCGGCAACCCCTTCGGCTTCAACCACACCGTCACCACGGGCGTGGTCTCGGCCCTGGGCCGCACCATCCGCAGCGAGAGCGGCGTGTTCACCGACCTGGTCCAGACCGACGCCGCCACCAACCCCGGCAACAGCGGTGGCCCCCTGCTCAACCTCGAAGGCCGTCTGGTAGGCATCAATACCGCTGTCCACGCCCGCGGCGAGGGCATCGGCTTTGCCATCCCGGTCAACAAGGCCCGCCGCGTCATGGATGACCTTGTGGGCCAGGGCCGTGTGGCGCCCCTGTGGCTGGGCCTGGCCGCCGACGACGTGGACCAGCGCATGGCCATGGCCCTGGGCCTGCGTGAGCCCCGCGGCATCATCGTCACCCGCCTCTACCCCGGCAGCCCTGCGGGCAAGGCCGGCATCGAGCCCGGCGACGTCATCGACAGCATCAACGGCTCGCCCGTGCGCGACCGTCGCGAATACGTGAACATCCTGCGCAACCAGGTGCCCGGCGCCGAGCTGACCCTGGGCGTGCTGCGCGGCGACAAGCCGGAAAAGATCCGCGTGAAGCCCGCCTCCTTCGACGATGCCACGGCCCTTTCCCTCATGCAGGAGATCTGGGGCCTGCGCGTGCGCGAGGCCGACGGCCTCATGCTGGTGCGCGAGACGCGCCGCCCCGGTCCCACGGACTTCCTGCGCCCCGGCGACGTCATCGCGGCCATCGGCGGCATGCGCATCCGCACCACCGCCGATCTGGTCAACGCCTTCCGCCGGGAACGCCTGGCCAATCAGGTACTGATGCAGATCGTCCGCGACGGCCGTCCGTATTACGCGCGCGTGCTGCTGCAATAAACGCGCCGGACACGTCCCCTGCGACGATGTGCAAAGAAATCTTCCCTTGACAGCCCAAGGGGGGGGACGCTATGCATTCCCTTGGGTGGGGAGACCCCTCCCCCCGAGGACTACAAGAAACGTACGTTTCAACATCTGGAGGACACAATGGGCTACAATGTGAATGTCGATACCGACAAGTGCGTGGGCTGTGGCGAATGCGTGGACGTTTGCCCCGTGGAAGTTTACGAAATCAAGGACGGCAAGTCCGAACCCGTGAACTCCGAAGAGTGCCTGGGCTGCGAATCCTGTGTGGAAGTCTGTGAAACCAGCGCCATCACCGTTGAAGAAGCCTAAGCCCTAAGGGTGCCCAAGCACCTGCAAATCAAAGTGCCGCCGGGCGTTTCGTCTGGCGGCACTTTCATAACCAGCGGAACGACCCCAATGATTCCTGATCTTCAGCCCATTTTTGCCGAATACGAAAAACTCCGCGCCAGCTGTGACGCCGTGTTCGAGCGTATCCGGCACGACCATGCCCAGTGCGTCACCTGCAAGGAAGGCTGCAGCGATTGCTGTCATGCCCTGTTCGACCTTTCCCTGGTGGAGGCCATGTACATCAACCGGGCTTTCCAGCAGGCTTTCGACTACGGTCCGCAGCGCTCGGCCATCCTGACCAGGGCCGCCGAGACCGACCGTCAGCTGACCCGCCTCAAGCGCGAGCTCTTCCGGGAAGAAAAGTCCGGCAAGAGCCCCGAAGCCATCATGGAAGAAGCCGCGCGCATCAAGTGCCGCTGCCCCCTGCTGGGCGATGACGACCGCTGCCTGCTCTACCAGGCCCGTCCCATCACCTGTCGCCTCTACGGCGTGCCCACCGCCATCGCCGGTCAAGGCCACGTCTGTGGCTTCGCCGCCTTCGAAAAGGGCAAGTCGTACCCCACCGTCTATCTGGACAAGATCCAGAGCCGCCTGGAAGACCTGAGCCGCGAGATCGGCCGCACCGTCAACAGCCGCTTCCGCGAGCTGCACGAAGTCTACGTGCCGCTCTCCATGGCACTCATCACCAATTACGACGAGGCCTACCTGGGCATCGGCCCGGCCAAGCCTGAAAAATAGGGAGCGCACCATGCCTTCCGAGCTCAGTTTCATTCCCGCTACCGTGTTCCGCGACGGCACGCCCCAGCGCCTCAACGAGGAACAGGAACAGCTCAAGCGTGAGATCTACGAGCGCATGAACCCGCGGCGCCGCAAGTTCGTGGACCGCATCGGCTACGATAACTGGGACCCCTTCCAGAAGCCCAACGATCCTCTGGACGTGCGCCTGGACGTGACCAAGCGCACCACCCAGCAGCTGGTGCGCGAGTTCCTCCAGCTCAAGGCCGCCAGGAACGAACAGTACGGCAACGACTACGGTCGCGGCGTGCTGGAATGCGCTCTGGGTATTGTGAACCGTGACGAAAAATTCCAGGGCATCACCGACTTCTGCCTCTGGTACCATGATCTGCTGAAAAAAGAGGGCCACATCCTATGAAACAGCGTTACGACGATATCGACGAATATATTGCCGACCTCAAGATGGAGATCGCGGCCAACGAGCAGTGCGCTACCCATCACTACAACCTGGGCCTGGCCCTGCTGAGCAAACGTGACTTCGTGGGCGCCGAAGAAGCCCTGCTCAACGCCGTGCGCAACTCCCCCCACCTGGCCGAAGCCTATGTGCAGCTCGGCGGCATCTGCCTGGAACGCGGCGACCTGGAAGGCTGCCTGCGCTACAATGAAGAAGCCGCCCAGTGCCGCGCCAAGTTCCCCGTGCCGTGGAGCAACATCGCCTTCGTGCACCTGCAGCGCGGCGAGCCGGACAAGGCCATCACCGCCCTGAAGAAGGCCCTCAAGTGGGACCCCGACTTCGTGCAGGCCAAGAACGCCCTGACCACCGCCTACTACATGCAGGGCGACTTCGAAGCCTGCGAAAAGCTCTGCAAGGAGATCCTGGAAAAGGAACCCGCCTTCGCTCCCGCCTGGAACAACATGGCCCTTGCCCAGTTCGACCTTGGCAAGTACGCCGAAGCCCGCCAGTCCGCCGCCAAGGCCGCCGAGCTGGGCTTTGAAGTGCCCGAGGGCTTCCTGGAAGAGCTCAAGGCCAAGGGCGTCTAGCATACGACGCGCGCCATCGCTGCCCTGAGGCAGTGTCTTTTTGATGAGGGGGAGAGGAGACCTTTTTGAAAAAAGGTCTCCTCTCCCCCTCATGCTCCCCCGCTCCTCCCAAAAACTTTTACTCTGGTCTGTATGGCGGGTCCCCGTCTTCGGATGACGGACACGTCCCCCTGACCGCCAAGGGACAGACATGACCGGACTGGGGGAGTGAGCACCCGTCCGCGCCTGCCGCCTCCGAAAAGTCTTTTTCGCACGAAGCCAGTCCCGCCCCGACTCCTTCGCATCAAGCGGCCCGCATACTGCCCCGCCAAAAGACAGCACGCCAACCGAATGACGTCATTATCCCGCCTGAAAACAGGAAACGGGCAGCCATACGGCTGCCCGTTTCCTGTAATAAAGCGCGTTTGGGGGAGGATGGAGGGCCCGGGGAAGGCCTCCCTTTGGGCGCTAGCTAAAGGGGGTCCCTTCCCCCCGGACAAACGCCCCGCTCTCCTGCTCTCCGGCATCCGTCACATCAGGCAGGCTGTTCTTTTCCAGCTGCCAGCGGCTCAGGCCGTTGAGGATGCAGCGGCGGGAATCCTTGGCCACGCCGTACAGGGCCTTGAGGGTCTCGCCCATGTCGCTGCGGGCGGTATTGCCGGCCGAAGGGCAGGCATTGGCCCACAGGGGCAGCTCCCACTGCTTGGCGGCCTTGATGATGTACTTTTTCTCCACCAGCAGCAGCGGCCGGATCAGATGCAGCTTGCCGCCGAAGAAGGGCTCGTTCATGCTCATGCCGTCCACGCGGCCGTTGCGGCACAGGTTCATGAAAAAGGTGGAGACCAGATCCTCGGCATTGTGCCCCAGGGCCAGATGGGTGAGCTTGTACTGCGAACAGAGCTCGAACAGGCGTTTGCGGCGCAGCCAGGCGCAGCGGAAGCAGGGGGAACGGCGCTGGTTCTCGGCCGAATGGGCGTGCGGGCCGAAGTCCGTCACCTCCAGATGCGAGGGAATGCCGTGCTGTGAGAGCCAGGCGGCCAGCGGCATATGGCTTTGCGGATCGAAGCCGGGATTGAGATGGATGGCCATGATCTCGAAACGGAAGGGCACGATGCCCTGCCGGATATGCAGGGTCTTGAGCAGCACGAAGCTGTCCACCCCGCCGGAAACGGCCACGCCGATGCGGCAGCCGGGCCAGATCATGCCGGTCTGCTGCATGGCCTTGCCGGCGCTCTTGACGCAGATCTCCTGCGCATAGGAGCGTTTTTCGCGCATATGTCCTCCTGCCCCGCAGGGCATGTGTTGCGTTGATCGGGGGCGGCAGACAGGGCAGGGACGATTTTCCGCGCCTCTGGCCTTGACAGCCGCACAAAAGACCAATAGCATAACTCGCTTGGGCAGGCAAAGAGTTCTGCCCCTATTGCGCCGCGCCCGCTGCTGTCGGGTACGGCGGCATTCATTTTTACACTCCGCCCGCTGTCTCGCGGGCAAGCCGGAGGAACTATGGCCCGCATTACCGTGGAAGATTGCCAGGAACGCGTGAACAACCGCTTTTTGCTGGTCCAGATGGCCATCAAGCGTGTGCGCCAGTACCGTGAAGGCTATGAGCCCCTCATCGAAAGCCGCAACAAGGAAGCCGTGACCGCTCTGCGCGAGATCGCCGCGGGCAAGGTGCTGCCTGACGACATGAGCCTGTACAATCCCCTGCCCGAAGGTCAGGAGTCCGCCAAGAACGAAGGCTAAAGGCCATGGCACAGCGAGACTATTACGAAGTTCTGGGGGTGGACCGCAGCGCCAGCGAGGACGAGATCAAAAAAGCCTATCGCAAGCTGGCCATGCGCTACCATCCCGACCACAACCCCGGTGACGCCGAAGCCGAACAAAAGTTCAAGGAAGCTGCCGAGGCCTATGACGTCCTGCGCGACGCCGAAAAGCGCGCCCGCTATGACCGCTTCGGTCATGCCGGTGTGCAGGGCGGCATGGGCGGTGGGGGCTTCACCAGCAACGAAGACATCTTCGCCCATTTCAGCGATATCTTCGGCGACCTTTTCGGCTTTGCTTCCGCCGGTGGCGCACGTGGTCCCCGCCCCATGCAGGGCGCCGACCTGCGCTACAACCTGAAAGTCACCTTTGAGCAGGCCGCCACGGGCGACGAGATCCCCCTGACCCTGCCCAAGCATGTGACCTGCCCCGACTGCTCCGGCAGCGGTGCCGCTCCGGGCAGCCAGCCCGAGACCTGCCCCCAGTGCCACGGCACCGGTCAGGTGCGCCATTCCCAGGGCTTCTTCCAGATCGCCATGCCCTGCTCCACCTGCCAGGGTACCGGTCAGGTCATCAAAAAGCCCTGCCCCCGCTGCAAGGGCCAGGGCATCGTGGAAGAACGCCGCGAGATCGTGGTGCGCGTCCCCGCCGGTGTGGATACCGGCACCCGCCTGCGTGTGCGCGGTGAAGGGGAACCCGGCGAGCACGGAGGGCCTCCAGGCGACCTGTATGTGGTCCTGCATGTGGAGCCCAGCAAAAAGTACGAACGCCAGGGCCAGGACCTCATCTACACCTGCGAGATCAGCTTCGTGCAGGCGGCCCTCGGCCACCGCGTGGAAGTGCCCGGCCTTAAGGGCCCGCTGCCCTTGGATATCCCCAAGGGCATCCAGAGCGGCACCCTGCTGCGCCTCAAGGGCGAAGGCATGCCCTACCCCGGTCGCAGCAACCGCGGCGACCTGCTGGTGGAAGTCAAAGTCCTGACCCCCACCCGCGTCTCGGACAAGCAGGCCGAACTGCTGCGTGAATTCGAACGCCTGGAAAGTGAAAGCCCGCTGGACAAGGTCAAGAACCTGGGCAAGAAGCTGAGCAAAAAAATGGGCCTGGACTAGGGCGCTGATGCGCGCGAGGACAGGAGCCCACCTCACAAACGAGCTCTTATGCAAAAGGGTGACAGTCGCCAGGACTGCCACCCTTTTTCTGTTATGCGGGCTCCCTGCGGCGCGGGCCGACGTGTCCGCCCGGCGCTGTCGGGGCTGACACCATCAGGGAACGGCCGCCGGCAAAAGCGTGGATCCCGCTGCGCCTGCGCCCTCATGGTGCCGGCCGGATGCTGCCGTCCAGCCCTCCGTCCGGCTCACGGGCCCCGGCATCCTGTCCTCCCGGCTAGACGCCTTGCCCCTCCTCCATGGCCAGGGCCCGCAGGCTTCGATAATCCACCTTGCCCGACCCCAGCAAAGGCAGGGCCGCCAGCCGCCGCACCCGGCGCAGCATGTACAAGGCGGAAAGACCTTCCTCCCGCAACACGGCATTGGCCTGTTCACGCTCCAGAGGCAGGGTCGTGAACAGTACCAGCACGGTCTGCCCCTCCTCTTCCAGCGCATCCACGGCCAGCACCGGGCCTTCCTGTCCGGCAGGGGCCATGAAATGACGCCCCAGCACGGCCTCCATCTGCGGCAGGGAGATCATCTCCCCGCCCAGCTTGACGAAACGCTCCCGCCGTCCCGCAAAGGTCATATGCCCGTCGCTGTCCGCCCGCACCAGATCGCCGGTGCAGTACCAGTCCTCGCCGTCCAGATGCAGGAAAGGCGAGGCCGGGCCGCCGTCGCTGCCCTGCCCCAGATAGCCGCCGAAGACATTGGGGCCCCGCACCAGCAGCAGGCCTGTCTCTCCGGCCGCCAGCCGCTGCCGGGGCTCCTGCACGGATACGATGGCCGTCCGCACCGAAGGCAAAGGCTGACCGATGGTACCCGTGCGGGCATCCGTGGGCAGATTGAGGCTGATGACCGGCGAACATTCCGTGACGCCGTAGCCCTCGCACAGCAGCCCGCCGCCGCTCAGGCGGACAAAATCATCGTAAAGGCGCTGCGGACAGGCTTCCGCCCCCACGAAGGCCACGCGCAACGATGCCAGATCCCCGGGCCGGGCCTGCCGCAACATACCGTCCAGGAAGGTGGGGGCCGCCACCAGCAAGGTCGGCCGCCACTGGCGGCATACGGCATCCAGACGGGCGCCTTCCGTGGGATTGGCGTGGAAGACCACCGGCACGCCGAAGCAAAGCGGCAGCACGATGTTGCCCGTGAGGCCCAGCGTATGGAAGGGCGGCAGCATGGCCAGCATGGCGTCGTGGCTGTCCAGGGCCAGGATGGCCGCCACGTCCCGGCAGTTGGCCAGGATGTTGTCATGGCTGAGCGGCACGCCCTTGGGTGCCGCCGACGAGCCCGAGGTGAACAGGATGGCCGCCGGCCGGGACAGCTTTCGGGGCACGGCGCAGCCTTCGAGCCCGGCCAGCGAGAGGATCGCACGGCAGGCGGCCTCCAGCCGCAGACAGGGGGACAGGGAGGCTGCCGTATCTTCCAGCGGCAGCCATGCGGCCCCGGCCTCTTCGGCGGCTTCGCGCAGGCCGCTGCCCTCCAAGCGATCCAGCAGGGCCCGGGCACTGAGGATATGCCGCACCCCGGCCAGACGCAGACAGTGGCCCAGATTGCGCGGCCCTGTGGTCCAGTTCAGCATGACCGGCGTCTGTCCGGCCAGCAGCACGGCCAGCCAGGCCACGCAGGCCGCTGACGAGGCGGGCAGCATGATGCCCACCCGCTGTCCGCTGCCCAAACGGCGGCGCAGATGCAGGGAAAGGGCCACGGCCCGTATCCAGAACGCACGCGCCGTCAGTATCCGGCCGTTGTCGGCCAGCAGGGGGCGGGACGGGGCGCGCCGCAACTGCCGCAGCATGACCAGCGGCAGATTGGGAGCATCAGGCAGGCTGAGCGCCCGGGCGGGACGGGCCCGCACGGCATCCAGCCAGGGGGAGGGCTCTTCCGACGCTTCCGCTGTGGCGATCTCCGGCATCTGCCCGGCGGCCAGCAGCAGACAGTCCCCCACCGTTCGCAAGCCTTCCAGACTGGCGGGAGCGTGACCAAAACGCTCTTCCAGCCGCACGGCCAGTTCCGTCAGGGCCAGACTGTCCAGCCCCAGATCCGTGTCCAGACGCAGGTCTTCCTTGAGGCTGCCCCACTCCGGGCCCAGAGGCGACGCTTCCGCCAGCAGGCACAGCACGGATTCCCTGTCGGCAGCGGCAAGCGGGGGCGGCGTGGCGGCCATCCGGGCCGATACAGCGCCTGTGCCCGCCCCGGACGGGACCTCGGCCCGCCAGGGGAAAAGGATCTGCGGGCAGGCCTTTTCGCCGCCGTCGGCATCATAAAAAGACTCCAGCAGCGCATTGTACGGCCGGACGCCTTCCCCGGGCATGGGACGGCGGGACGGCAGAGCGCAGGTGATGCGCACCTCCCGCCGGGGCAGGAAGAACAGGCCGTGACAGAGCAGCGACACCAGCCCGCGCAGCAGGGCCCGGCCCAGCACGGGCTCGCCTGCGGCCCAGCTGAAGGACGAGCCCCAGAGACCGCGCGTGCGCACGAGGACCAGACCGCAGTCGGGCACGGCCTGCAGCAGACGGTACGCGCCGCTGTTGCCGCCCAGATGGGTAGCGCCGTCCCGGCTCAGGCCGCCGGAGGGATACAAAAGGACGTTCTCGCCCCGGGCCAGCGCAGCGGCGCAGCCGTCCAGCGCTTCCCTCACTTGGTCACGGGCGGAGAGGCCGTCACGGCGCAGATCCGGCAGGGAGATGCAGCCCGTCAGCGCGGCCACCGGCCGCAACCACGGGCGGCGTATCTGATGGCTGTCCGCCAGCGGCCGCAGGGCGAAAGCGGCAAGATGCGTACACAGCAGGGCCGGGTCCATGAAGGCGGGATGGTTGGGCAGCACGAGCACGCCCCTGCCCCGCTCACGCGCCCGCGCCACTTCGGCCTGCAGGACATCCAGTCCTTCCAGACGGACACGGTAACGCAGGGAGAGCAAATAGCGGCCGCAGCCCAGCAGCATGCGGGAGAACAGGATACGGGCACGCGAAGCGGCCCGGCGAGGCCCCCGGGGCCCGTCCGCCTTCCCCTCGCCGTCCCCCGCCCCGCTGCTGCTGCCGCCATCGTCGCCATCAGGGAAAGCGGCCTTGAGGCGACGGGCAAAAAAGACGGCCCAGATCAGGGTAAGGCCGCCCAGCAGCATGTGGGCCACGGAAGGCGGCAGGAAGGACAGCAGGGCATAGACCGGCCCGGCCAGGGCCATGCCGGAAAAGGAAAAGAAATTGCTGGTGCCGAGGATGCGGCCCTTTTCCTCCGCTGCCGGGAGCAGCTGGATCTGGCTGGACACCGGCACGATGTACAGGCTGCCGCAGATGCCCACCGCCGCGTAACAGGCAAAGAGCAGGCCGAAACGGAAGGCCTCGGGCGCGGCGGGCACGCCACCGGCGACTGCCAGCAGCAGGCCGATACCGGCGCAGGCGCGGGGCACGCTCCGCCGCCAGTCCCCACGGGCACGGCGGGCCGCCAGCCCGGCCCCGGCACAGATGCCCAGCATGAGCCCGCCGGGCAGCAGGCTGGCCATGGTGGGGCCAAGGCCCAGCTGGGCCACGCCGTAGGCATTGATCTCCAGCAGGACGAGGGTGGACAGAGTGTAGAAAAAGACATCGCCGCACAGGCACCAGAAGATGCCCTGGCGGGCACGCAGGCGCCACAAGTCGCGGGCGGAATCCAGGGCCCCCAGCCAGGGGAAGGGCGGCAGATCTTCCTTGCGGGCGGCAGCGGGGCGGTAGGGGATGAAGAACACGGAGAGCAGGCCCAGCACCGCCACGCCCACGGCCACGGCAGCCACCAGCCAGCGCCCGAAGGGGATCTCCGTGGCGAGCCACTGCCGTTCCAGGGCCCCGCCTGCCAGCGTGATGCCCAGCAGGATGGAGGCCGTGGTGGCCAGCTTGAACAGGGCGTTGACGCGGGGCACGTCCTCGCGGGCGAACAGTTCCGGCAGGGAGCCGTTGAGGGCCGGGCTGAACAGGGTGGCGCTGGCCCCCATGCAGAAGAGCATGGCCAGCATGCCGCTCCAGTGCAGCTGGAGCAGCCCCCAGCCCCCGGCCAGCATGGCGCACACTTCAAGGGCCTTGGCCGCCAGTACCAGACGGCACTTGGGATAGCGGTCGGCCAGCCAGCCCGCCCAGGCGGAGAACAGGACGAAGGGCAGCGAAAAAAGCACGGTGCCCCAGGCCTGCACGGCCGTATGGCCCATGCTCACGGCCAGCAGCAGGATGGCCTGCTTGAAGAAATTGTCGTTGAAGGTGCCGAGGGTATAGCTCACCCCCAGCGAGACGGTCTGTCGCAAAAATCGCCTGCTCATGCGCACTCCTTGCAGCATCCGTGCATGGCGGCGATCCCAGCCAAAACCCCTGCCCAGCCGGGCAGGCTCAGGAACGGTCGCCCTGCTCCGCGGCCAGCTCGGCCAGCGCGTAATCCCGCACCCGGTCGAGCATCTCCACGGCAAAGGGCAGGTCGCGCCGGTAAAGCACTTCCCGGCCCTGCCGCCGGGGGATCAGCAGCCCGGCCCGTACGAGGACGTTCACATGATGGCTCACGGCCGTACGGCTCAGGCCCACGGTCGCCACAAGGCTGCTGAGGCTGATGCTCTCCCCGGGCTCGAAGAGCAGAAGGATCTTCTGCCGGGTGGCGTCCCCCATGGCGGAAAAGACCCGCGCCACGCGTTCCCAGTCGTCCGGCAGGGCGGTGATATACGAGGAATTCATGCCCTTGGTGTAGACGCTGGGAAAGTATGCTGTCAACATCAAACTAAAAAAGTAGTTTTATCATGTCAACTAAAAAACTAGTTTTATAGTTTTAATGCCCGCCCTCCCCGCCTGCAGGCTCCAGGGGCACACGCCCTGCCAGCCGGAACGAGAAACGTTTCCCTATACAGGGCACAAAAAAACAGGGCCGCACAGCACCGGTGCAGCCCTGCCGATATCGATAATTTCAAGATAGATGTCCGCATGTTACGACCAAAGATCCCGTCACATGCCCCGCAACGGCGATGCCGGCCTGACCGCAACGCGGGGACGGACTGCACCTCCATGCCGGTAAAGGCCCATCCTCCCGCACGGGACGGATGCCCACGCCACGGCTCCCCCATCCTCTTGCCCGCCGCAGGCTCACGGGGCTCAGGCCGGGGAAGCCGAAGCCAGCCGCGTCATGGGCAAGCGCTCCGGCAACTCCTGCGGCAGGGACAGGCGCAGGGCCCTCCCCCCGTCCAGAGCCACGGCCAGCACAGCGCAGACGCGCAGCTCGGCCCGTCCCGGCTCCTCCGGCAGGGCCCCCAGGCACAGGAAAAAGGCCAGGCCTTCGGCCGGGCAACTCCCCAGCAGGGCGTACTCGGCCGCTGCCAGCCGCAGGGGGCCGGTGCAGCCCAAAGCGCAGGCCTCGCCCAGCAGCAGGCCCTCTTCCGGCTGTCCGGCCGGATGCAGCACGCCCACAGGGCTCCCCGGCTCCCGGCGCCAGAAATGGAAGTCCGCCGCAGCGGGGAAATCTTCCAGCCCGGCCGGAAAATGCCACGCCACCGGGACAGCCTCCCCTGCCGGGGACAGGGGGCTGAACAGCAGCGCGGCGTCTTCCGCCTCCGTCATCCCGCCCTGCCGGATCACACGCCCTGCCCTGCCAGCTTTTGGACCATCTCCTGCCCCATGACAAAGGCCTGACGGCAGTCCTGCGGGAACTGCTCCTCGCGCCGACGCCGCTTGTCCGCCTCGGAAAAACGGTCGGCCACATATCTGGCATAGTCGTCGAACTGCCAGGTGTCGGTCACATACTGGACGGAGGGCGTGCTGAAGATGCGCCCCAGATAGCCATCCATGACGGCCAGGGTCTCGGGATAGCCGTGCTGCCGCATGGTCTCTGCATCCACGTTCATGGTGTAGATGCAGGCCATCGCCAGACGGCGGGGCGCGATGGTGCTGCGCCGGCGGTCATAGACCAGATAGGGGAAGCACAGACGTTCCTGGAACGAACGCATGGCGCCCGTCACGTTACCGAAATAGACGGGACTGCCCAGGGCCAGCCCATCGGCCTTTTCCAGCGCGGCCAGCACGGGCGAAAGGTCGTCCTTCAGGGCGCAGTGCCCGTACGAGGCCCCGCCCCGGAGCTTGCAGGCAAAACAGCTGCGACAGCCGGAGGCCTGAAGATCATAAAGATGGATCAGCTCCGTGTCCGCCCCGGCGCTGCGGGCCCCTTCCAGAAAGTGTTCCAGCACCGTGGCCGTATTGCCCTTTTTGCGCGGGCTGCCGTTGACGGCGAATATCTTCATGGCATCGTGCCTCCGGTTCAGGCGGCCTTCGCGCCGCTGCTGTTGCGGGCCAGGGTACAGCCCACGGCCAGCAGGCTCAGGATACCGAACAGCACCATATCCACCTGCATGCAGTGCAGGAAGGCGTCGATATTGTCCTTGCCCACCGGCTCATGGCCCAGAAAAATACTCAGGGTCAGGGTGATGATGGTCAGGTTGCCCAGCATGCCGGCCGTACGCACCGTGCCCACCAGCCCGGAAGCCTGCCCCACCCGCTGCGGCCCGGCCGCTTCGAGGATGATGGTGGTGTTGGGCAGGGCAAAGATGCTGGCCCCGGCACCAATGAAGCACTGGGCCCCCACGATGATCCAGAGCGAGGAATCCATGTCGAGGAAAGCGGCACTCAGCAGGCCCAGCCCGCAGAGCACCGTCCCGGCGGTGCTGATGAGACCCTGGTCATAACGGTCGCAAAGACGGGCGGCCAGCGGACTGGCCAGGGACTGCACGGCGGCCTGCAGGGCCAGCATCAGACCGGCCTCCTGCACGCTGAAGCCCCGTCCCACCTGCAGGTAGAGGCTGAAGAAAAAGACCATGCCGAAAAAGGAGCAGTAGTTGACGAAGGCCGCCACCAGCGACAGGCTGAGGACCCTGTTCCTGCGCAGCAGGCGCACGTCCACCATGGGGAAGGGACTGCGCAGCTCCCGCCAGACGAAACAGGCCAGCAGCACGAGACAGAGCAAAAAGAGCCCGCCGCCCAGCAGATGATCGTCCGCGATACAGGACGCGCCAAAGGTCAGGGCCGCCATGGCCCCGCCATAGAGCAGACAGCCCGGCACGTCGAAGGGCTCCTTGTCGGCGGTGCGCCACTCCAGGGGGACCCGGAAGATCATGATGCACATGGCGGCCAGCGCGGCCAGGCCCGTGCCCCAGAACAGCCAGCGCCAGCCCAGCCAGCCGGCCACCAGACCGCCCACCGGCGGCCCGCAGGCGATGCCCGCATAAACGGCCACGCCGCTGAGGCCAAGATAGCTGGCCCGCATCTCCTTGGGCGCGGCGGACGCCAGCAGGGCCAGGCTGGACGAACTCAGCATGGCGGCCCCCATGCCCTGGAACAGGCGCAGGCCGATGAAGACGTCGATATGAGGGATGAAACCCAGCACCAGAGCCAGCACACTGAACAGGCTCAGGCCAAAAAGGAAGACCCGGCGCCGTCCGTAGATATCCCCCAGGGTGCCTCCGGCCAGCTGGAACACGACCAGCCCCAGCGTATAGACGGCCCCCAGCAGACTGAGTTCACGGGCACTGGCCCCCAGGCTTTCCCCCAGGGGCGGCAGGACGGCGTTGACCCCGGCCACCATGAACGGCATGAAAAACTGCGCCGCGCAGACGGCCAGCAACAACCAGCGATGTTCTTTTGCGATGCTCATGGACAACCCTAAAACCGGAGGCCGGGGGTGGTCAACCGGATGTGAAATCGTGAAAAAAAGAACAGTTACGGTGAGAAATGATCGCCTCCGTGCAGGGCACAAGACGGCGGCCCGGGGCCGGGCCATGCCTGCAGCAGCGACGCAGGCGGTGCCGGTCCGGAGCACGGTCCCCTCCCTGCGGGGGCGTATCGGGATGCGACGAAAAAACGGGAAGGACACCTGTCCCTTCCCGTTTTTTCAGGGAGCCGCGCGGTCCCGGCAGCTCCCGTCGTCATTCATGTTCTCCCCCACCGGGGAAGCGGCCTACAGGCCCGCTTCTTCCACCAGGCGCAGGCACATCTCGGATTTGTTGAGGCTGTACAGATGGATGCCGGGCGCGCCGCAATCCAGCAGCTGCCGGATCTGGCGGGCGGCAAAACGCAGGCCCGCTTCGCGCACGGCCTCCACACCGCCTTCGTTGTGGGCCGCTTCCAGTTCCAGATAGAGCTTGCCCGGGATGTTGGCCCCGCACAGCGAGAGCACGCGGCGCAGGGAATCGAAGCTCTGGATGGGCAGGATGCCCGGGATGACCGGCGTCTCCAGTCCGGCGGCGCGCAGCGAGCTGACCAGGGACTCATACTCGCGCACGTCGAAGAAAAGCTGGGTGATGACGAAATCCGCTCCGGCGCGCAGCTTGTCGGCCAGATAGGCCCGGTCCGACGCGAAGGTGGCCGCATCGGGATGGGGCGCGGGATAGCCCGCCACACCGATGCCCAGGTCGGGATGCTCCGAGCGCAGGAAACGCACGAGGTCACGGGCGTTGTGGAAATGGCCCGCGTTCCAGTCCCAGTCGCTCACGCCGCGCGGCGCATCCCCGCGCAGGGCCAGCACGTTGTGGACCCCGGCAGCGCGCAGATGGCTCACAAAATCGCTGATGGCCTGCGGCTCGGCGCCCACACAGGTCAGGTGCGCCATGACGGTGAAGCCCCGCCGGGCCAGCTCCGCCGTGACGTTCAGCGTGTTCTGCTGTTTACCGCCCCCCGCACCGTAGGTGACGGAGAGGAAAAGGGGATCGATCGAGCGCAGGCGCTCCACGGTCTCGTAGAACTCCGGCAGATGACTTTCCGCGGCAGGGGGAAAAAATTCCAAAGAAACAAAAGGCTTGGTTGTCTGGCGGAGAGCCTGGGCGATCTGCATGACAAAACTCCTGGGAACTGTGAATCAGAAAAAACGGTTTCGATGTCTCCAACTATATCAATATAACTTGATAAGTCAATATAGTTTGCCCGCCCCTTCCCGCCAAAGCCTGATGCTTGCCAAAAAAACAAGGGCGCTCTATGTCAGCAGGTATGGACGCTTCGGTCGCACCCGCTTTTTGTCATCCCGCCTTCCCTGCCGGTCTGCTCCGCCGCAGGCAGCACGCTCTTCTTGCCTGCTGTCTTCGCTCGCTCTACCTGCTGCTCTGCCTGCTGGTCTTCTGCCCTGCCGAAGCCGGAGCGGAAGGGGACCTTCCGCCTGCCCCCCCTGCGCCTTCCCTGAGTCTGGAACTGGAACAGCTCGACCTTTCCGGCCTGCCCGGCCTGCCCCCGCTGCCCGCCGAGGATGAAGTCCTGCCTGCGGCAGCCACCCAGGCCCTGCCGCTCCCGGACGAGGCCCCGGCAGCGGACGCCGGCGCCGAGGCCGATGCGGCCCTGCCGGAAGCCCCCCGCTGGAACGCCCTGGAAGAGGGGCTCGAATATGCGGAGTTCTCCCTGCAATCCGAAGCCGGGCAGCAGGCCTCTTTGACCGTCCTGCGTATCGACCCGGAATTGTTCGACTTCCGCCTCTATGCCAGCGCGGCCCACAAGCATCCTGCCCTGACCCTTGGCCAGTGGGCCGACAGCCATGATCTGGTGGCCGCCATCAATGCCAGCATGTATCTTCCCGACGGCGTCACCAGCACGGGCTACATGCGCCAGGACGACTACATCAACAACAAGCGCCTGGTCCGCCGCTTCGGCGCCTTCTTCGTGGCCGGTCCCCGCCAGGAGGGCCTGCCCCGCGCCGACATCCTGACCCGCGAGGATCCCCAGTGGCAGGAACTGCTGGAGCAATATCGCCTGGTCATCCAGAACTACCGCATGATCAATGACGAGCGCCGCATCCTCTGGTCTCCCGGCGGCCCCCTGTACGCCATCTCGGCAGTGGCCGAGGACGGGGCGGGCAAGATCCTCTTCCTGCACTGCCGCGAACCGCTGGAAGCCTACAGCTTTGCCCACGCCCTGCTCCACCTGCCGCTGGATGTCCGTACCGTCATGTATGTGGAGGGCGGCATGCAGGCCGGGCTGGTGATCCGCTCCCCCGGGCTGCATCAGGAGCTGCGCGGACGGCACCTGGCCGATTTTTGGGTCACGGGCAATGTGCGGGCCCAGCTGCCCAATGTGCTGGGCATCCGTCGACGGCACGCCCCGGCCCTGCCGGACTGTCCCACCATGCTCCAGCAGACGGCCGTCCCCGCCGCTGCCGCCGAATGATGGCGAAACACGCCAGATATACAGACTTTTTTCTCTGCATCCTTTGCGCCAGGGCGGGAAAGAGTTTTGTGAAAAACTTCTTTATTAAGAAAAATTACTATTATAGTCGGAAAACCTCTTTACAACGGGGCCGTCTTGGTTCAAAGTAGCCTCGTCGGAAGGAGTTCCGGCAACATGCAAACACCGATCCCAACTGTCCGGCTGCGGACAAAGGTAGACAAATATCATGCCGAATCAGCTTGAAGTTTATAAGTGCACCCATTGCGGCAATATCGTTGAAGTCATCCACGGCGGCGGCGCCAGCCTGGTCTGCTGTGGCGAGAACATGAAGCTCATGAAGGAAGGCTCCACCGACGGCGCCATGGAAAAGCACGTGCCCGTGATCGAAAAGATCGAAGGCGGTTACAAGGTGACCGTGGGCAGCGTGGCCCATCCCATGGACGAGAACCACTACATCGAGTGGATCGAACTGCTGGCCGACAACCAGAGCCTGACCTGTTTCCTGAAGCCGGGCGACAAGCCTGAAGCGGTGTTCAAGACCGACGCCGAAAAGGTCACTGCCCGCGAATACTGCAACCTTCACGGCCACTGGAAGGCCGAAAACTAGGCTCATAAGGAGAGACACCATGAAATACGTTTGCAGCGTGTGCGGTTACGAATACGATCCCGCCGAAAACGACAACGTGCCCTTCGACCAGCTGCCTGATGACTGGACCTGCCCCGTCTGTGGCGTGAGCAAGGATCAGTTCGAACAGGCCTAAGCCCTGTTTCTTCCGCTCTTTCCGCCTGCCCTGCCGCCCTGCGGCAGGGCAGGCTCGTTTATGCCCTTTGCGGCATCCTGACCGTGAACAATATCCCCTAATGGAGAATTTTCATGCAGCCCGTTGAAATCAAAAAAGATATTTTCTGGGTCGGTTGCGTGGACTACGATCACCGTGACTTCCACGGCTATTCCCGCTCCCCCGAAGGTTCCACCTACAATGCCTACCTGATCCGCGACGAAAAGAACGTCCTGATGGATACCGTGTATCCCGGCTGGGCCGGCAACATGCTGTGCCGCATCGCCAAGATCATGGATCCTGAAAAGATCGACTACATCGTCTGCAACCACATGGAACCCGACCACGCCGGCAGCCTGGCCGAAGTGGTGGCCCGCGTGAAGCCCGAAAAGATCTTCGTCTCCACCCTGGGCTACAAGTCCATGCAGGGCTACTTCGACTGCAAGGACTGGCCCATCGAAGTGGTCAAGAGCGGCGACAAGCTGAACATCGGCAAGCGCAACATCATCTTCCAGGAGACCCGCATGCTGCACTGGCCCGACAGCATGGTCTCCTACATCCCCGAAGACAAGCTGCTCATCAGCAACGACGCCTTCGGCCAGAACATCGCCACCAGCTACCGCTATGCCGATGAGCACGACCAGGGCGACTTCGTACGCGCCATCAAGGAATACTACTACAACATCGTGCTGCCCTACTCTCCCCAGGTGCTGAAGACCCTGCCCATCGTGGAGAGCCTGGACATCGACATGATCGCCCCTGACCACGGCCTGATCCACCGCGGCGAAAAGTCCGTGAAGTTCATCGTGGACATGTACCGCCAGATGGCCGAACAGAAGCCCCAGCAGCGCGCCATGGTGATCTATGACACCATGTGGCATTCCACCGAAAAGATGGCCTATGCCGTGTGCAGCGGTCTGGAAGAAGTGGGCGTGCCCACCCGCCTGATGTCCGTGAAGAGCAACCATCACAGCGAGATCATGACCGAACTGGCCAACTGCGGCGCCGTGATCGCGGGCTCCCCCACCCACAACAACACCATCATGCCCCTGATGGCCTCCACCCTGACCTACATGAAGGGCCTGCGTCCCCAGAACCGCGTGGGCGGCGCCTTCGGTTCCTTCGGCTGGTCCGGTGAATCCGCCAAGGTCCTGCACGAGATGCTGGCTTCCATGGGCATGGACATGCCCGCCGATTTCGTGAAGTGCAACTGGACCCCGCGCCACGAAGCCCTGCGCGCCTGCGTGGAACTGGGCAAGACCGTGGGCGAGGCCCTGAAGAAGAAGTGCCAGGGCGAATAAGCCCGCATCCTTCCGAATGCCCTACGGCGTCCCCAAACGGGGGCGCCGTTTTTTTTATGCCCCGCGTGAAGCGGCAAAGAGCCTCCGTCCCATCCGACAGGCAGGCATCGCCCGGCAGAGCGAGGGGCCTGGCCTGCGTCCCGGCACGGGCAGAGGCTTCCCTCCCTATGAGCGGGGCTGTCAGCTTCATCAAAAATCACCGTAAAGGCGGCAATGGGGATCGTATCAGCATTGCGCCCGTCCGCGGGGCCCGGCAAAAAAACAGGCAAGCCTCCTGCCCGTATCCAGGCATCTTTCCGGACGCATGCGCCCGGCCCCGTCCGGCATGGCCGGTATCCTTGCGCCACGCCCGCGCGGCCCAACAGCTTGCAGCCCCAAAACAAAAAGGCCGGAGCCTCAAGGGCCCCGGCCTCCGGTTGTCCGTTATCAAAAAATGCTAGCGTCCGCTTTCGCGTTCTTCCTGGCAGGCACGGCACAGGCCGACACCGGGCAGGGCCTCCAGACGCTTCTGGGGGATGGGCTCGCCGCATTCGCGGCAGCAGGCCACGCCGTCGATCCAGTCGGGACCGCCCTGGTCCATGGCAGCGCGGGCGCGGGAGAGGGCAGCTTCACGGTCCAGACGTTCAAGTTCAGTGGCCTGGTCAAAAACATCCATGCATCTGTCTCCTTAAAGCAAGCGGCAATCCCGTATGAGCCGGGATTGCCGTAGTGGATTGGTGCGGGCCTGTGTAGCACAGGCGCCCCATCCTGTAAAGAGTCCGCCCGCAGCCACCAGGAAAAAATCAGGGCCGGCAGGCTCCTGGGCGACCGTGATGGCCGCCCCTGAAAAACGCTAAAAAGAGGCTCCCGCACCGGAGCGGCACGGGAGCCTGGATATGTACCGGGAAACGCCGCCTTACTTCGCCGTACGCAGGATGTCTTCCAGCGTATCGATGAAGGCGTCGAGGTCGGCCTTGTCGATGGTCAGGGCAGGCAGCAGGCGCAGGGTCACGCCGTGGCTCAGGTTGCAGATGAAGCCGCGGGCGATGAGTTCGCGCCACACGGCGGCGGCATCCACAGCCAGCTCGATGCCGATCATCAGGCCCAGGCCGCGCACTTCACGCACGGTACCGGGCAGCTTGTCCTGGATGGCGCGGACGCGGTCCATCACATGCTTGCCCAGCTCGGCGGCACGGTCGGCCAGCTTGTCGCGGAGCATGATCTCCACGCACTTGGCCGCCACACCGGAGGCCAGCGCGCCGCCGCCAAAGGTGGTGGCATGGCTGCCGGCCTCGAAGCCCTTGGCCATCTCGTCGGTGGCCAGCATGGCGCCCATGGGCAGGCCGTTGGCCAGGGACTTGGCCATGCTGATGGCGTCCGGGGTCAGGCCATGCTGCTGGAAGGCCCAGAAGGTACCGGTGCGGCACAGACCGGCCTGCACTTCGTCACAGATGAAGAGGATGTCGTGCTTGCGGCACAAGGCTTCCACACCGCGCAGGTAATCGCCCGGCAGGGGCACGATGCCGCCTTCGCCCTGCACCACTTCCACCAGCACCGCCGCCGTGGCGGGCGTGATGGCGGCTTCCAGCGCGGCCAGGTCATTGGCGGGCACCTGCTTGAAGCCTTCGGGCAGCGGCGTGAAACCGTCGCTCAGGCTCTCGCGGCCCGTGGCGGCCAGCGCGCCGAACGTGCGGCCGTGGAAGCAGCCGCCCAGGGTGATGATCTCGTAGGCGTCGCGCTGCTTGACCTTGCGCATGTAACGGCGGGCCAGCTTGATGCAGGCCTCGTTGGCCTCGGCGCCGGAATTGCAGAAGAAGGCCTTGCCGTGATGGCTGGTGCTCAGCAGCAGGCGGGCCAGTTCCAGCTGTTCTTCCTGATAGAAAAGGTTGCTGACGTGCCAGAGCTTGTGGGCCTGGGCTTCCAGGGCGGCACAGACCTCGTCGTTGCAGTGGCCCAGGGCGGTCACCGCGATGCCGGCCAGCAGGTCCACATATTCCTTACCGTCCACGTCCCACAACCGCGAGCCCTTGCCTCGGACCACAGCCACGGGATATCGGCTGTAGGAACGGCAAAGCAGTGCTTCTTCCTGGGCTTTGACGGCGGAAAATGTGTCGGACATGGTCAACTCCTTTGCTGGGAGGCCTTGCGCCATCCCACGGGGCACGCGCCCCGGCAATCGTGAAACAGAAAAGGCTTTGGAAAAAACGGGAGACCTGCCGGGAAAACAGACGTCCCGGCCCGACGGCGGATATGCCCGCGGCACACGCGGCAACGCACGGCCCCGGCCGGCGGCATCCCCTGGCGGAGACTAGCGCCCCGTATGTCCGAAGCCGCCCGCACCGCGCTCCGTGGCAGAAAGGCTCTCCACCTCCTGCCAGACAGGGCGGACAAAGGGCTGGAAAACAAGCTGGGCCATGCGCTCCCCACGCTTGAGGATGCGCTCCTCGCCCGAGGTGTTGAGCAGCATGACGAGGATCTCGCCCGTATAGTCGGGGTCGATGACCCCCACTCCCTGGGCCACGGTCAGGCCCTCACGCGCACCAAGGCCGCTGCGGGAATAGAGGAAACCCGCGAAACCGGCCTCGCAAGGCTGCACGCTGATGCCCGCAGGCACGCAAAAGCGGCCTCCGGCAGGGATGCGCACACAGTCCTCGTCCAGACAGGCGCGCAGGTCGATACCGGCCGAGAAGGCCGTGGCCGGTTCAAGCTGACCGGCGTACAGGGAACGGGCCCCTTCGCGCACGAAAGCGAGGCGCACGGGGCAGGTGGGTACGGAAAAATTGCTCATGGCGTGAGATGTAACGCACATGCGGACAGCGGGCAAGAGGCCCAAAGCCTTGCGGGCCCGCAGGATACGACCACAGGACCGCCGCTTTGTGCCCGTGCTCATGGACAGGTCCCCGCCGGCCCGGCAGCCAGCTCCACGCAGTGGTCTTCCCCTTCCTCCACCAGCGAGCGTACAGGCCAGTTGCGGGGATTTTCAGGAAACATTGCCAGCAAGTTCCCAGCCGGGACATCTGCAAAAAATTTTTTTCAATCCTTCCGGACATTCCCTTGCCCGGCATACGCCCCTCCAACCCTGCAAGAGAAGAGTACAGGCCACCAGCAAACGTGCTTTCCCTTCCGGTCCGGATACGGCAGTACCCCCTCCGCGCATCGAGCCCCGTCTCCCCCTCTCATCTCCTCTAGTGAAACAGCGTGGCGCTGCCCCGCCCGCCTCCTGCAGACAAGCCCCTCATGAGCTGAGGCCCCTGCCCCAACGACAGATTCCACAAAACGCCTCCCCCTCCGGCAATACCCAAGCCCGCAGCACGATCCCCGCCAGCATCAAGATCTCATCGCAGCAAGACCGGCAATGGAGCCACGCGAGGGACCCCATGGCTCCGGGATGCCCGGGTATGGTCGACGAACGGGCGCAGCAGCTCCTCCGGGGACCGTCGTGCTCGGGAGGCTCACCGCCCGCAAATCCCCTTGCACTGACCAGAACAAAAGTTTTCGCGGGGATGGGGGCCCGGGGGAAGGGGAGCCTTTTCCAAAAGGCATCCCTTCCCCCGGACGGCCCTCTGTCCTCCAATAACAGAACGGGCCCCTCTTCCCTTCCGCCGCCTCCGCTCCTGCTCCCCCTTGCCTTCCGGGCCCAGATTGGGCAAAGATGCGGCCAACAAAAGGAGATGGCGTGACTGAACACAGCTATGCGGTTATTGGTGGCGGCCTGGCCGGTTGCGAATGTGCCCTGCGTCTGGCGCGGGCCGGTCTGCAAGTGACCCTGTTCGAACAGAAGCCGGAGTTCCGTTCCCCGGCCCATGTCAATGACGGGCTGGCGGAGCTGGTCTGTTCCAATTCCCTGCGCTCGGACGAGCTGACCTCCGGCATCGGCCTGCTCAAGGCCGAGATGCGCGAACTGGGCAGCGACTTCATGGAGCTGGCCGACGCCCACCGCGTGCCTGCGGGCAAGGCCCTGGCCGTGGACCGCGAGGCCTTCTCGGCGGCCATGACGCAGCGCGTCCGGTCCACGCCCGGCATCACGCTGGTGCACCGGCAGATCACGTCCCTGGACGATCCCGCGCTGGACGGCTTCGAGACCGTGGTGCTGGCGGCCGGGCCCATGGCTTCGGAGAACCTCTCCGCCTCGCTGGCCGAGGTGGTGGGCGGCGACCACTGCTATTTTTATGATGCCATCGCGCCCATCGTCTGGACGCATTCCCTGAATATGGACATCGTGTTCCGTGCCTCGCGCTACGGACAGGAAAAGGGCGAAACGGGCGGCGACTATCTCAACTGCCCCATGAACAAGGAAGAATACGAAGCCTTCTATAATGCCCTGCTGGAAGCGCAAAAGGTGGGCGCACGGGAATTCGAGAAGGAAAAGCATTTCGAAGGTTGCATGCCGGTGGAGGCCCTGGCCGAGCGCGGCCCGCGCACCCTGACCTTCGGCCCGCTGAAGCCCGTGGGCTTCGTGGACCCGCGTACCGGCCGCCGTCCCTGGGCCATCCTGCAGCTGCGGGCCGAGACCCTCAACGGCGAGACCTGCAATCTGGTGGGCTGCCAGACCAAGCTGACCTACGGCGAGCAGGCGCGCGTGTTCCGCATGGTGCCCGGTCTGGAAAAGGCGGAATTCGCCCGCTTCGGCAGCATGCACCGCAACACCTATGTGAACGCGCCCGTGGCCCTGAACGAGGACCTGTCGCTCAAGGCGCGGCCCCGCGTTTTCCTGGCCGGACAGATCACCGGTGTGGAAGGCTATCTGGAATCCGCCGCCTGCGGCATGTGGCTGGGCATGCTGCTGGCCGCCCGCGCCCAGGGCAGGGAGCTGGCCCTGCCGCCGCTGGAATGCGCGCTGGGTGCCCTGCTCAACCATCTGCGCACCCCGGTGAAGCACTTCCAGCCGTCCAACGCCCATTTCGGCCTCATGCCGGAGCTGGACGAAAAAGCCAAGAAGAAGGACCGCAAGGCCCTCTACTCGGCCCGGGCGCGCGAACGTTTCGCCGCCTGGCGTGCGGAACAGGGGCTGTAGCAGCCTCGACTTTCGGCTCTGTTGCAAAAAAAGCGCATTTTTTTCGAAAAAAATGCGCTTTTTTTGTTCCCTTCTTCCAGAGCGTTTTGCCCATTTTTGACGGCCACCGGAAAAAACGGGCAAAAAGAGAGGCAAAAATGAGACTGCAACCTGTTGAAAATAAAAAATAAAAAAAAATTAAAAAAAGTTGTTGACTCGGGGGGTGGTTTTCGCTAGATAAGACTTCGCCTCTTGGAGTAGGAGCGTAGCTCAGGTGGCTAGAGCACTTCCTTGACACGGAAGGGGTCAGCAGTTCAAGTCTGCTCGTTCCTACCAAATAAAATAATAAGGGCATGAGCCCGTGGCGACAGGGGCGGTGCCCGCCAGATAGCTGCACGAAAGCAGCACGTTTTTTGAAGATGGGGAGGTTTTTCAGCCTCCCCATTCCTTTTTTTGTACCATACGCCCGACAAGGGCGCCTGAAGGAGTATAAGCATGGATGTCCGCGTGGAAGGACAGGTGGTGGACGCCCCCGAACAGGGTGATGTGGCCGCTGTTCTGCAGAAAGCGCTGAGCGGCAAAAAATTCAAATCCGTGGTGGCTGCGCGTGTGACCGCAGAGGGCACGGAGACTTTGTGCGATCTTTCCGCCACCGTTCCCGCCCAGTGTACCGACATCACTCCCGTGTACGCCGATTCTCCCGAAGGCCTGAGCATGATCCGCCATTCCACGGCCCATGTCATGGCCGCCGCGGTGAAAAAGCTTTACCCCTCGGCCAAGGTGACCATCGGTCCCGCTGTGGAAAACGGCTTCTACTACGACTTCGACGTGGAAAAGCCCTTCTCCAGCGAAGACTTCCCGGCCATCGAAGCCGAGATGCAGCGCATCGTCAACGAACGCCTGCCCTTCGTGCGCACCACCATGAGCAAGGCCGACGCCATCGAGAAGTTCAGCAAGATGGGCGAGAACTTCAAGGTGGAGATCATCGAAGGCATCGAGGGCGACACGGTCTCCCTGTACACCTGCGGTGATTTCACCGACCTGTGCCGCGGCCCCCACGTGCCGCACACCGGCTTCTCCAAGGCCAGCAAGATCCTTTCCGCTGCCGGCGCCTACTGGCGCGGCGACGAAAAGAATCCCATGCTCTCCCGCCTGTACGGCACCGCCTTTGCCGACGAGAAGGCCCTCAACGCCTACCTGAAGCAGCTGGAAGAAGCCAAGCGCCGCGACCACCGCAAGCTGGGCCGTGAACTGGGCTTCTTCACCTTCCATGAAGACGTGGCCCCCGGCATGGTCTTCTGGCTGCCCAAGGGCATGCTGATGCGCACCATCCTGGAAGACTTCTGGCGTCGCGAGCACATCAAGCGCAACTACGACCTGGTGCAGGGCCCGCAGCTGCTGCGCGTGGAGACCTGGCAGCGTTCCGGTCACTACGACCACTATCGCCAGAACATGTATTTCACCCAGATCGAGGACGATCAGTACGGCATCAAGCCCATGAACTGCATCTCGCACATGCTGATCTACCGTAACGATCTGCGCAGCTACCGTGACCTGCCCCAGCGCTACTTCGAGCTGGGCGTGGTGCACCGCCACGAAAAGAGCGGCACCCTGCACGGTCTGCTGCGTGTGCGTCAGTTCACCCAGGACGATGCCCACATCCTGTGCACGCCCGAACAGCTGGAAGGCGAGATCCTCGGTGTCATCCACCTGATCCGCGACCTGATGCATCTGTTCGGCTTCGACTACAAGGTGGGCATCTCCACCCGTCCCAAGGACAGCATCGGTACCGACGAAGCCTGGGAACTGGCGACCAATGCCCTGATCGAGGCCGTGAAGAAGGCCGACATGCCCTACGAGATCAACGAGGGCGACGGCGCTTTCTACGGTCCCAAGATCGACGTGCGCCTGCTGGACTGCATCGGTCGCGAATGGCAGTGCTCCACCATCCAGGTGGACTTCACCCTGCCCGAACGTTTCGACCTGACCTATGTGGGCCAGGACGGCGAACGTCATCGTCCTGTCATGGTGCACCGGGCCATCATGGGCTCGCTGGAGCGCTTCATCGGTGTGCTCATCGAGCAGTACGCCGGTGCCATGCCCACCTGGCTGGCGCCCGAACAGGCCCGGATCCTGACGGTCACCGATGCCCACAACGAAGCCGCGCTCAAGGCCTGCGAGGAGCTGAAAGCTCTGGGGATCCGCGTGACGGCCGATACGCGCAACGAGAAGCTGGGCTTCAAGGTGCGCGAGGCGCAGCTGGCCAAGGTGCCGTATATTCTGGTGGTTGGAGAAAAGGAAGCGCAGGCGGGCGGCGTCAATGTGCGTCTGCGCAATGGGGACAACCTGGGGCTCAAGTCCGTGGCGGAAGTGGCTGCCCTGATCCGTACGGACAGCGAAGAGCCTTTCAAGAATGGAGGGATGCGCTATAGCTTCTCCTAACATGAGACCCCGGCGCGACGTGCCGCAGGACGGCGTGCGTCGCAACGAGATGATCCGCGCCCGCGAAGTGCGCGTCATCGGCGCCGATGGGGAACAACTGGGTATTTTGCAGCGCAACGAGGCTATTGCCCTTGCCAAGGAAGCCGGTATGGACCTGGTGGAAGTCGCTTCCACCTCCGAACCGCCTGTCTGCCGCATCATGGACTACGGCAAGTTCAAGTACGAGCAGCAGAAAAAGAAGCAGGAAGCCAAAAAGCGCCAGAGCGTGGTGCAGATCAAGGAAATCAAGGTCCGTCCCAAGACCGACGACCATGACTACGAGACCAAGCTGCGCCACATCCGCCGCTTCTTGGAAGACGGCGACCGCTGCAAGGTGACGGTGTTCTTCCGTGGCCGCGAGATCGTCCACAAGGACCGTGGTATCAGCATCCTCGAACGCGTCGTGCAGGACCTGGCCGATGTGGCCAAGGTGGACCAGGAGCCCCGTGCCGAAGGCCGCACCCTGCAGATGCTGCTGGTGCCCAAGAAGTAGTCCTTCGCCAGAGCCTTTTTTCCTGACGTCACAGGTGGCCTGTGCCGTCAGGACTGCCTGCGCGCCCCTGCATTTTTGCACTTGCGCCGCACGGCTTTTTCAGGCAATATGCCGTTCCTGCCCGTAGTGTACGGGCAGGTTATTCGCTAAGGAGTATATCATGCCCAAGATCAAAACCCGGCGTTCCGCGGCCAAGCGTTTCGAGCTCACCGGCAGCGGCAAGTTCAAGCGTCGTCGTCAGAATCTGCGCCACATCCTCACCAAGAAGGCTCCCGGCCGCAAGATGCGCCTGGGCCAGGCCGCCATCGTTGACCGCACCAACGAGAAGGCCGTGCGCCGGATGCTGCCCAACGGCTAGTCATCCCGAGCCTTGCGGAAGCTCCGTGCGCGGAGCGTCCGTGCCGGAACGCGAGAGCGTGACGGCGTGAATTCTGATCCGTCCGGATTGCGCGCCCGCATGCGGGAGGCGGCATGACCGCCGCAGCACCGCCGCGCGGCGCAGCGCCCCACAGGGGCGACGGCCAGCGCAAAGCCGTTCTTTTCAAGCAATTTGCGCCCCATCTGGGATCAATTTTTTTCCCCGGCAGGCACAATACCTCCGCCTTGGCCGGGCGAAAGGAGGGTACCCCCCATGCGTGTGAAGAGAGGTCTCGCCGCTCATCGTCGGCACAAAAAGTACCTGAGCGCGGCCAAGGGTTTCCGTGGTGGCCGCAGCCGTCTGTATCGTACCGCCCGTGAGGCTGTGGAGCGTTCGCTCCAGTATTCCTTCATCGGCCGCAAGCACCGCAAACGCGACTTCCGCACCCTGTGGATCCTGCGTATCAACGCCGGCGCGCGCCTGAACGGCCTGTCCTACAGCCGCCTCATGCACGGCCTGAACAAGGCCGGCATCGCCCTGAACCGCAAGGTTCTGGCCGACCTCGCCGTCTACCACAAGGACGACTTCGCCAAGGTGGTGGAAATGGCCAAGGCTGCCCTGTAGTCGGCACGCCACAGCTTTTTTGAGTGCGCGGCATGTCTTGGCGTGAGGTTTTTCCTCGTGCGGGATATGCCGCGCTCTTTTTTTCCGCCGGAGATTCCGGTAAGATCGGGCGCGCCCCGGATGCCGCGGCATGCGGCCCCGGCGGCATGCGCCCTGTTGTCGTGTGGCGGCGGGACATGGTGTCCCTCCGCCGCTGTTGTGTGCGGCCGTCAGGGCCGTCCCTTTGACCGTAACGCCGCCTGCGGCGGCTCCGGGAATTCGCATGGATTTGATGACTGTACTGGAAAGCCTGGTTACAGACCTCGAAGCAGGTCTTGACCGGGCTTCTTCGTTGGATGAACTGGAAGAACTGCGGGTGGACTTTCTGGGCCGCAAGGGCAAACTGGCCCAGGCCATGAGCTCCATGGCCAAGCTGCCCCCCGCGGAACGCCCCGCCGTGGGTCAGAAGGCCAACAGCGTCAAGGAGCGCCTCACCGCCCTGTTCGACGCCCGCAAGACCGCCCTGGAAGCGGCCCGCGAAGCCGAGGCCCTCAAGCGCTTCGACCCCTCCCTGCCCGGTCGCGCCCCCTGGCGCGGTTCGCTGCACCCCACCACCCTGGTGATGGAAGAGATCTGCGGCATCTTCAGCAAGCTGGGCTTCGACATCGCTTCCGGCCCGGAAGTGGAAAACGACTTCTACAATTTCGAGTCCCTCAACATGCCGCCGGAACATCCCGCCCGCGACATGCAGGACACCCTCTACATCACCGAGCGCGTGCTCATGCGCACCCACACCTCTCCCGTGCAGGTGCGTACCATGCTGGGCCGCAAGCCTCCCCTGGCCATCGTGGCTCCCGGCAAGGTCTACCGCCGCGACTCCGACCTGACCCACACCCCCATGTTCCATCAGGTGGAAGGCCTGGTGGTGGGCCAGAACATCAGCATGGCCCATCTGCGCGGCACCCTCACCGCCTTCGTGCGCTCCGTGTTCGGCGGCCATACCGAAGTGCGCTTCCGCCCCAGCTTCTTCCCCTTCACGGAACCCTCCGCCGAAGTGGACATCAGCTGTTGCATGTGCGGCGGCAAGGGCCACATCAACGGCGAACCCTGCCGCGTGTGCAAGACCACCGGCTGGGTGGAGATCCTGGGCTGCGGCATGGTGGACCCCGCCGTGTTTGCCTCCGTGGGTTATCCCGCCGATGTGAGCGGCTTCGCCTTCGGCCTGGGCGTGGAACGTGTGGCCATGCTCAAGTACGGCATCGGCGACCTGCGCATGTTCTTCGAGAACGACGTGCGCTTCCTCGGCCAGTTCGGCCTGCACGCCTAGGGTGGATCCCGTGCCTCTGTCCGTCCGTCTCCGCCGTGCCTGTGTCCCCGTGCTGCTGGCCCTGCTCTGCGCCGCCGGCAGCGCCGCGCTGGATGCCGGTGATGCCTGGGCCGCCTCGGCCCTGAGCCCCCGCCACAGCGGTCTCGAACCGCCCGGCGGGCCCAAGCCCATGGAAGGCCTGCCCGCCATGGGCAATGCCGGCAACACCACCGAGCGCGGCATGGGCTATACCGATGCCTACGGCCGCCCGCTCAAGGACTACGGCCCCGAGGAAGTGAAACCCCGCAAGCGCCCCCGCGGCGGCGCCTACGGCACTTACGGACGCAAACAGAGCCGCCCCCTGCCGGATCCCGACGCCGACACGCCGGGCAAACCGGCTTGGGACTTCAACTGAATCAACTGCTAACCGGCCCTGCGGGGCCAGTGAGATGACATATGCTGCTTTCTCTTTCGTGGCTGCGCGAATTCGTCCCGTATGAAGGCACGGCACAGGAGCTGGGCGACCGGCTGACCATGCTGGGCCTGGAACTGGAAGAAATCGTGCGCCCCTATGACGCCATCGCCCCCATCGTGGTGGGCCATGTGGTGGAATGCGTCGACCATCCCGAATCCGACCACCTGCACATCTGCAAGGTGGACGCCGGCCAGGGCGAACTGCTGGACATCGTCTGCGGCGCCCCCAACGTGGCCGCCGGCCAGAAAGTCCCCGTGGCCCTGGTGGGCACCACCATGCCCGGCGGCCTGGTCATCAAGAAGGCCAAGCTGCGCGGCGCTCCCTCCTTCGGCATGATCTGCTCCGAACGCGAGCTGGGCCTCACCGAAGACCACAGCGGCATCATGGTCCTGCCCGACAGCGCCGTGCCCGGCACCCGTCTGGTGGACACCCTGGAGCTGGACCGCGAGGTGCTGGACATCTCCATCACCCCCAACCGCGCCGACTGTCTCTCCGTGCTGGGCCTGGCCCGCGAGACCGCCCTGGCCTTCAACCTGCCCCTGACCATCCCCGAACTGCCCCTGTGCGAGGACGGCCCGGCCCGCGACCTGCCCAGCGTGGAAGTCAGCGATCCCGAGCTGTGCAACCTTTACGCCGGCCGCGTCATCGCCGGCGTCAAGATCGCTCCCTCGCCCATGCGCATCCGTCACCGTCTGCATGCCGTGGGCGTGCGTCCCATCTCCAACATCGTGGACGTGACCAACTACATCCTCTTCGAATGCGGCCAGCCCCTGCATTCCTTCGACCTGGACAAGCTGCGCGGCAACCGCATCATCGTCAGCCCCGCCGCCCAGGGCGAGAAGATCGTCACCCTGGACGGCCAGGAACGCACCCTCGATCCCCGTGACCTCTGCATCCGCGACGCCGAACGCGCCGTGGCCCTGGCCGGTGTCATGGGTGGCCAGGCCACCGAGATCGACGATGCCAGCACCAACGTCTTCCTGGAAAGCGCCGTGTTCCGTCCCGGCACCATCCGCAAGACCTCGCGCCGTCTGGGCCTGTCGTCCGAATCCTCCTACCGCTTCGAACGCGGCATCGACCACAAGCGCTCCATCTGGGCCCTGGACCGTGCCTGCGCCATGATGGTGGCCGCTGCCGGCGGCAAGGTCTGCCCCGGCTACACCCTGGCCGAGCCTAAGCCCTTCGTGCCCGTGCAGATCGAGTTCCGCCCCGCCCGCGCCAACGCCCTGCTGGGCGTGGAACTGAGCCGCGACTTCGACGAGAAGGTGCTCTCCGGCATGGGCTGCGCCATCGAGAAGACCAGCGACGACAGCTGGCAGGTCACCCAGCCCAGCTGGCGCCCCGACCTGACCCGCGAAGCCGACCTCATCGAAGAAGTGGGCCGTGTACACGGTCTGGACACCATCGCCCCCGAACTGCCCGCCTTCCTGCAGGATCTGGGCCGCGCCGGCGAACCCATGTCCACCTTCCAGTTCTGGTCCCGCCTGCGCCACTGGGGCGCCGGTCTGGGCCTCAACGAAGCCGTCAACTACAGCTTCGTGGGCCACAAGGATCTGGACCTGCTGGGCCTGCCCGCCGAAGGCCGCATCTCCATCATGAACCCGCTCTCCGCCGAACAGGATGCCCTGCGCACCGTGCTGGCCCCCGGCCTGCTGCATGACCTGCGCAACAACCTGGCCCAGGGCGCCGCGGGCGTACGCCTGTTCGAGCTGGCCAACACCTTCACGGCCGCTCCCAGCGACGATCCCCACGCCACCGGCGCCAGCGAGACCGGCATGCTGGGCGTGCTCCTCTACGGCCAGCGCCACGACAGCGCCTGGCCGCATGTGGAAGCCGACATGGATTACAGCGACCTCAAGGGCATCGTGGAGCACCTGCTGCACTTCCTCAACCTGTCCGCCCCCGTGTGCGAACTGGCCGAGAGCCACCCCTACCTGCTGCCCTGCGTGCGCCTGAGCGTGGACGGCACCGAGGTGGGCGTCATGGGCCGCGTGCGTCCCGAGATGGCCGACAGCTTCCACGCCCGCAAGGACGTCTGGCTGGCCGAGCTCAACCTCGACGTGCTGCGCCGCCTGCATGATGCCGCCCAGGTGCGTTTCCAGAGCCTGGCCGTCTTCCCGCCGGTGCGCCGCGACATCACCGTGGCCGCCCCTGTGGGCGTGACCGTGGGCGCCATCCTGGACCAGATCATGGGCCAGAAGCAGCCCCTGCTGGAAGGCGCCGTGCTGGTGGACAGCTTCAGCCCCGAAGGCAGCGACGAACGCAACCTCACCTTCCGCCTGACCTTCCGTCACGCCGAGCGCACCCTCAAGGATGCGGAAGTGGACAAAGTGCGGGAAAAGGTGGCACAATCCCTGGTGCAGGAGCTGGGCGTACGCATCTAGCCCCCTGCCCCTTCCGTGCCGGGCGAGCCGTGCCCGCCCCGTGACGGAAGTGCTGCTGATACGGTATTCCACGGGCTGCGGCCCCCTTGCGGGGCCGCGGTCCGTGGCGCTGCGTGCGGCCCCGGCCCGCGCGGTGAAACCCGCAAGAGAGGGAGCATGTCGGAAAAACTCTACAAGATCGGCCAAGCCGCCGCCCTGCTCAACCTCAATACTTCCGTGCTGCGTTTCTGGGAAACGGTGTTCCCCCAGCTGACTCCCCGGCGTACGGACTCGGGCCAGCGTTTCTACACCGAAGAGGACATGGCCCTGCTGCGCCGCATCCAGCAGCTGCTGCACCAGAAGGGCATGACCATAGAAGGCGCGCGCCGCATCCTGGACGGCAGCGCCACCCTGGACGAGGTCCTGCCGGAACGCGCCGCCAGCAAGCGCGATCCGGCCCTGATGCTGAAGCTGAAAAACGAGCTGACCGAGCTGCGCCGCGTTCTGGCCGGCCGGTGATCCCCTGTCCTGCCGCTCCGGCAGTACGCCGCGGCGGTCCTGCACGACAGGCAGCGCACCACAGGATGCCGCATGATCCTTTCTCCTTCCCTGCTCTCCGCCGATTTCTCCCGTCTGGCCGACGAGCTCGCCGCCCTTGAGGCCGCGGGCATCTCCTGGCTGCACCTGGACATCATGGACGGGGCCTTCGTGCCCAATATCACCTTTGGCCAGCCCGTCATCAAAAGCCTGCGCAAACGCAGCAGCAAACTTTTCTTCGACGTGCACCTCATGATCGAGGAGCCCGCCCGCTATCTGGAATCCTTCCGTGATGCCGGGGCCGACATGCTGGTCATCCACGCCGAGGCCGACCGCCACCCCCAGCGCACCCTCAGCGAGATCCGCCGCCTGGGCATGAAAGCCGGTCTGGCCTTCAACCCCGGTACGGACATCGCCTCCCTGCGCTGGCTGGCCCCCGATCTGGACATGGTGCTGGTCATGAGCGTGAACCCCGGCTTCTCCGGCCAGAAGTTCATCCCCCAGAGCTTCGACAAGATCCGCGCCACCCGCGCCATGCTCAACGCCGCCGGTGCCGGGGACGTGCTCATCCAGGTGGACGGCGGCGCCTGCCCCGAGAACACCGCACAGCTGGTGGCCGCCGGTGCCGACGTGCTGGTCTCGGGCTCGGCCTTCTTCGGCCATCCGCCCTATGACCAGTGCCATCAGAAATTCCAGGCCGCCGCCCAGGCTGCGGCCGATAATGCCCACAATGCCCGTTGCGCTGCGGCCGCCCTGTGGCAGCCCGGCCGCGCCCTGAAAAAATAACTCAACAAAGGACCGCATCATGCCTACCCGCAGACAGTGTGCCAACGCCATCCGCGCCCTTGCCATCGACGCCATCGAGAAGTCCCGTTCCGGTCATCCCGGCGCCCCCCTGGGCATGGCCGACATGGCCGAAGCCCTCTGGCGCCACGGCTTCAAACACAATCCCGCCAATCCCGGCTGGATGGATCGTGACCGCTTCGTGCTGTCCAACGGTCACGCCTCCATGCTGCTCTATGCCGTGCTGCACCTCACCGGCTACGACCTGAGCATGGACGACATCCGCAACTTCCGCCAGCTGGGCTCCCGCACCCCCGGCCATCCCGAATGCGACGTGACCCCCGGCGTGGAAATGACCACCGGTCCCCTGGGTCAGGGCATCTCGTCCGCCGTGGGCATGGCCCTGGCCGAAAAGATGCTGGCCACCCGCTTCAACACCCCCGAGCACACGGTCATCGACCACCACACCTACGTGTTCCTCGGTGACGGCTGTCTCATGGAAGGCGTGTCCCACGAAGCCTGCTCCCTGGCCGGCGTGTGGGGCCTGGGCAAGCTCATCGCCCTGTACGACTCCAACGGCATCTCCATCGACGGCAAGATCGACGGCTGGTTCACCGAAGACGTGGCCGCCCGCTACAAAGCCTACGGCTGGCAGGTCATCGGTCCCGTGGACGGCCATGATGCCGAGGCCCTGGACGCCGCCCTGGCCGAAGCCCGCGCCGACGCCGAGCATCCCAGCCTCATCATCTGCAAGACCCACATCGGTTTCGGTTCCTCCAAGGCCGACTCCGCCTCCTGCCACGGCTCGCCCCTGGGCGTGGACGTGGCCGCCGCCACCTGTGCCGCTCTGGAATGGCATCAGCCCGCTTTCTCCGTGCCGGACGACATCGCCGCCGCCTGGGACGCCCGTGAAGCCGGCAAGAAGGCCGAAGCCGAATGGCAGGCCCGTTTCGACGCCTACCGCGCCGCCTGTCCCGAGCTGGCCGCCGAACTGGAACGCCGCATGAAGGGCGACCTGCCCGCTGACTGGGCCGACATCGCCGCCGCCATGGTCAAGAAGGCCGTGGAAGCCGGTGAGAGCATCGCCACCCGCGTGGCCTCCAAGAAGGCCCTGGAAGAACTGGTGGGCAACCTGCCCGAGATGCTGGGCGGTTCCGCCGACCTGACCGGTTCCGTGGGCACCAAGACCAGCCATTCCGTGAACTTCGATCCCGCCACCTGCACCGGCAACTATCTGGCCTACGGTGTGCGCGAGTTCGGCATGAGCGCCATCATGAACGGTCTGGCCCTGCACGGCGGCTTCATCCCCTACGCCGGCACCTTCATGGTCTTCTCCGATTACGCCAAGAACGCCCTGCGTCTGGCGGCCCTCATGGGCACCCGTGCGGTCTGGGTCTTCACCCACGACTCCATCGGTGTGGGCGAGGACGGCCCCACCCACCAGCCCATCGAACAGGTGCCCGGTCTGCGCCTCATGCCCGGCCTGGATGTCTGGCGTCCCTGCGACACCGTGGAGACCGCCGTTGCCTGGCAGTGCGCCCTGGAGAACGCCCACCGTCCCACCTGCCTCTCGCTCTCGCGCCAGAACCTGCCCTTCGTCAGCCGCGACGAGGCCCAGGTGCAGGCCATCGCCCGCGGCGGCTACGTGCTGCGTGACTGCGACGGCACCCCCGAGCTCATCCTCATGGCCACCGGCTCCGAAGTGGGCATCACCCTTGAGGCCGCCGAGGCCCTGACCGCCGAAGGCCGCAAGGTGCGCGTGGTCTCCATGCCCTGCTGCGAGCGCTTCGACGCCCAGGATGCCGCCTATCGCGAAAGCGTGCTGCCCGCCGCCGTGCGTGCCCGCGTGGCCGTGGAAGCCGCTGCCGCCGACTACTGGCGCAAGTATGTGGGCCTGGACGGCGCCGTGCTCGGCATGACCACCTTCGGTGCCTCCGGCCCGGGCAAGGCCCTGGCCGAACACTTCGGCTTCACCTCCGCCCACCTGGCCGACATGGCCCGCCAGCTGCTGGGCTAAGGGCTGACATGAGCTGTTGCGGAGAGAGGCCTGTGCTTTAGGGCCCCTCCCCCAAACGTGTGAAACCAAGGCCCGGGATCACGGGATGACATATCCCCAGGTCCCGGGCCTTTTTGCGTCCTGCCCAAAGAGGACAAATTCCATGCTGGCGGGCGTGGACGGGACAGGCCGCAGCCATGTCCTGCCGCCAAGAGCGGGACGAACATGACATTGCTTGCCCCTACCCCCAAGAGATGCCGGGCCGTATCCTCCTGACGGGCCCGATATACAGAACAGACATCCTCCTGAGGACATCGCACCATGCCGTCCTCCCGTCCGGAGGCGGGACAGCGGTTGCCGGATATTCCGCTAACGGCATCCTCTTTGACCTTTGGGGCCGGGCTGGACTTTCCTCTTCGGGGAACATATCTTTTTGACAAACCGGACGCCGTGTCCCGGCCCTTCCCGGTGATCCCTTCCCTGACAAAAAGGAGGCAGACATGCCCATCAGACTGTTGCAGGACATGGAGTGCAGCGGCAAGACCGTTGTCATCCGCCAGGATCTCAACGTGCCCATGAAGGATGGCCGCATCACCAACGACAAACGTATCCGTGCGGCCCTGCCCGGCATCCGCATGGCGCTGGACAAGGGCGCGGGCGTGGTCCTGCTCTCGCATCTGGGCCGTCCCACCGAAGGCGTGGTGGAAGAAAAGTTCTCCCTGGCGCCGGTGGCTGCCCACCTTTCCGGCCTGCTGGGCCGTCCCGTGAAGCTGGCCGCCGACTTCGACGCCGCCAAGGCCGCTCCCGGTGAAGTGGTGCTGCTGGAGAACATCCGCTTCTTCAAGGGCGAAAAGAAGAACGATCCCGAACTGGCCGCCAAACTGGCCGCTCTGGGCGACATCTATGTCATGGACGCCTTCGGGGCCGCCCACCGCGCCCACTCCTCCACCGAAGGGGCCGTGCGCGCCGCCAAGGTGGCCTGCGCCGGGCCGCTCATGGCCGCCGAGCTGGACGCCTTCGCCAAGGTGCTGGACGCTCCCGCCCGTCCGCTGATGGCCATTATCGGCGGTTCCAAGGTCTCCACCAAGCTGGGCCTGCTGGACAACCTGCTGGGCAAGGTGGATACCCTCATCGTGGGCGGCGGCATCGCCAACACCTTCCTGGCCGCTGCCGGTTACAGCGTGGGCACCTCCCTGTATGAGCCCGAGCTGGTGGACGATGCCAAAAAGGTCATGGCCAAGGCCAAGGAACTGGGCAAGACCCTGCCCCTGCCCGTGGACGTGGTCACGGCCAGGGAACTGGCCCCCGGCCAGACCGCCACGGTCTGCGACGTGGACAAGGTGCCCGCTGACGAGATGATCCTGGACGTGGGTCCCAAGACCGTGGAACTGTACGCCGGTCTGTTGCAGAAGGCTGCCACCGTGGTCTGGAACGGCCCCGTGGGCGCCTTTGAGACCGATCCCTTCGGCGCGGGCACCAAGGCCCTGGCCGAAGCCCTGGCGGCTTCCCCCGCCTTCGTGGTGGTGGGCGGCGGCGACTCCGTGGCCGCTGTGGAAAGCTACGGCCTGGCCGACAAGATGGGCTACATCTCCACCGGCGGCGGCGCCTCCCTGGAGCTGCTGGAAGGCAAACTGCTGCCCTCCGTGGCCGCCCTGCAGGATCGCGGCGAATAACTGACGCTCTTCCCGGAGGGGCCCGTCCCCTCCGGGATTTTTTTGTCTCCGGCCCGGGACTCGGACGCTGACCAGCCCGCGAGTCCGGCGCGCCTGGCCCGCAGAGCGCCACAAGGCCGTTGCCCTGCCGCCCCTCCCCCGGCAAGTTTCCCTGCCCTGGAATGATGAGGGAAAGCTCTCCCGGCCTTTCCTTTTTCTGCCCCGAACGAGTTTTTTTCGTCTTCCGGCCCCGTCAATGCCTCCGGCACGTTGCGCGGACGGCCCGGCTGGGGTATCATCGCGCTGCGTCCGGCAGGGGGAGCCCCTTTGCCGTACCACCGTCCGCGGGCCCCGGGCCCGCCCCCTCTTTTGTCTTTTATGGAGGAAAATGTGCGGCGTTTTTATCAGGAAAGCTGGCAGGGAATCCCGTTTACGTCATTCTCGCACATTTCTTTTTTCCATCTGGCGGAACCTAAGTTTTACGCCACCTTCTATGAAGAGCTGTTCCGGCGCTTCAAGGACTGGGACGATCTGCCCGCCCTCTGGCGGCAGAACAAGCGCAAGGACGCCCAGTGGCTGGCCGCCCGCCTGCGCGAACAGGCCGCCCTGCGTCCTGAAGGTTCCGGCCCGCTGCGTGTGCTCTCCATCGGCAGCGGCGTAGGCTATATGGAACATTGTCTGGTGGAGGAGATGTCGGCCGACGAGCTGGAGCTGCACGTCAACGAGCCCAGCACCGTCAGCATGCGCTGGCTGCGCCGTCATGTGCCCAACGAGCGCATGTATATCGGCATGCCCCCGGCCTGCCTGCCGCCGGACGTCTTTTATGACGTCATCTATCTTTCGGCCGTGGACTACAGCATCCCCACCCGCGAGCTCCAGCACCTGCTGGGCGAACTGCGGGCACAGCTCGTGCCCGGCGGCCAGCTCATCTGCCTTTCGGCCTCGCTGCTGCAGGAAGACAGCTTCATCGGCAGTTTCGTCAACGCCCTCAAGATCGTCATCCGCGGCTTCCTGCACTTCCTGGGCATCCGCCGCCAGCAGTTCTGGGGCTGGCGCCGTACCCGCGACGAATACCGCGAGCTGCTGCGCAAGGCGGATTTCCGCCATCTGGAAGACGGCTGGCTGGAAGACGGTTTCGAGACCTACTGGATACGCGGCTGTTAGCCCGGCCCGAAGATATCCCTGCTAGATGATCCCGGATGCGCCTGCCGCGTCCGGGATATTTTTTTCCCGGCCGGGACCGGGCAAGGCCGAGCGTACGGCAAGATGGGTGCTGAAATCCTCGGGCAGGCACAGGCACAGGGCCCCGGCACGGCCGCCCAGCAGGCTGCGGAAGGCCAGATGCCAGACCGGCTGCTCATCGGGGGTCAAGACGGCCAGACGCGGCAGGGAGGAGCCGTGGCCGCAGCGGGGATGCCAGGACGACGGTTTGCTGGCCAGATCGAAGGCGGCCAGGAAGCGGTCCGCGAACTTGCGGGCCAGCATGGTCTCCAGCGCGGTCAGGGGACGCCGGTCGGGGCGCTCGAAGCCCCCCGCGCCGAAAAATTCTTCCAGCAGGCTGAAGACGAAGGCTCTGTCCAGCACGAGCAGCGCGGGCTCTTCCAGGCCCTCCAGCTCCACGGCACAGCAACAGGAAGCCTCGCGTATGCTGTCCGCCACGCTGCCGAAAGGACGACGGCGCACGGGCTGCGGCGTCAGCTCCAGCAGGCGCCCCCGCTGCTCCTCCATGCTGGCGGCGCACAGGCGGGCGCAGCGCGCGGCCAGGGCATCCAGCCGGGCTTCGTCGTCCGCAGGGGCGGCCGCTCCGGCCGGCGGAGCGTCATTCCCTCCGGCGGCAGGCAGGCCGTGCAACAGGGCGGCGATCTCTTCCTGTGAAAGTATGCTGCTCATGACTGTCGATTTCCCGTAGTTTGCGACAAAGAATGCAAGAACGAGGCCAAACGCCCGGGCCTCCGAGGCTTGCCTTGCCCGTCGCCTTGAGGCAGTGTGGCGGCATGAAACTTTGTGTCCATGAACTGCCCCGCACGAGCGCCGGGCAGGATGATGTCCCTGCCGCGCCCCCGCGTTGCGGCCATGCGGCCCCCGGCGACGATCTGGCCCGGGCCGTCTGGCTGGGCGGGCTGGCGGCGCCCGTGCCCCTTTGTTCCGGTCTGGGCCGTTGCGGCCGCTGCCGGGTCCGCTTCCATGACTTGTCCGTGGCGCCCGATCCCCTGCCGGAAGAAGAGGAGATCCTGGGCCCCGACCTGCTGGCCCGGGGCTGGCGTCTGGCCTGCCGTCGTCAGATAACTGACGCCATGGGCCCGGAGCTGCATCTCGATGTGCCCGCACCGGAAAAAATGACGGTCATGACCACGGCCGCGCCCTCCCTCCCGGAACAGGACCATCTGGCCCTGGCCGTGGACCTGGGCACCACGTCGCTGTACTGGCGCCTGATCGCCGTCCCCGATGTCCGGGAAGAACCGGCCCCTGACGATTTTTCCCTGCTCTGCCGTCCGCCCCTGCCGGTGTCCGTGGTGGCCGAAGGGCACGACCTCAACCCGCAGGCCGGGGCAGGCGCGGACGTCATGTCCCGCCTGGCCGTGGCCAGTGCGCCCGAAGGCCGGGCCCGGCTCGCCCGGCTGGTACGTGACCATCTGGCGGCCCTGCTGCGGCAGCAGACGGCCTCCCTGCCCGGCATCCCTGTGGAGCGGCTGGTACTGGCGGCCAATACGGCCATGACCGACATTTTTCTGGACAGGGACATCAGCGGCCTGTGCGCCGCGCCCTACCGGCGCAGCCATGCGGGCGGCTGCGGCCTGACCGTGGAAGGGCTGCCGCCGCTGTTGATCCCGCCCCTGCCCGCGCCCTTCGTGGGCGGCGACATCAGCGCCGGACTGCTCCGTTTGCTGGCCGACGGCCTGCCGCGTCCGCTGCTGCTGGCCGACCTGGGCACCAACGGCGAGCTGGCCCTCGTGGACGCCCGGGGCCGTCTGTGGCTTGCCAGCGTCCCGCTGGGCCCCGCCCTGGAAGGCATCGGGCCCCAGTGCGGCCGCATGGCCGGGCCGGGGAGCATCACCCGTTTCGAGGTCTCGCCCCTGGGACTGGCCTGCCACAGTGTGGACGGCCCCCTGGCGGCCGGGGCCGATGTGCAGGGCATCAGCGCCACGGGCTATCTTTCCCTGCTGGCCCTGCTGCTGCGTCTGGGCTGTCTGGATGCGGACGGGCATTTCCGCACGCCCGCCTCGCCGCTGGCCCGGCGTGTGGCCCCGCCGCCCCAGCAGGCCCGGACGGGGCTGCGCCTGCCCCTGCCGTACGGGCAATGGCTGGCCGCCGCCGACGTGGAGGAACTGCTCAAGGTCAAGGCCGCCTTCTCCCAGGCTCTGGAGGCCCTGCTGCGGGCCGCAGGGCTGGCCGCCGCCGATGTGGCCTGTCTGGCCCTGGCCGGTGCTCTGGGCGAACATTGTCCGCCCGCCTGTCTGGAAGAGCTGGGCTTTTTGCCCTCCGGCATGGGGCGGCGCGTGCGTGCCGTGGGCAACAGCTCGCTGGATGGCGCCGCCCTGCTGGCTGCCGAGCCCTGGCGCCTGCCCGCACTGGCACGCTGGTGCGCCGCGGCCACGCTCGTCCCTGTTGCTGAAGATCCCGGCTTCCATGCCGATTACCTGCGCCATATGCGCTTTGGAGTATAAATGTCCGATACCCGACAGAAAAAATACGGCGAAGCTCCGGCCCCCCGCGGTCAGCGCCCCGCAGGCCGCACGACGGAGCGCCGTTCTTTCCATGAAGAATCCCGTAACGACCGCGAGCGTGGCCGCCGTTCCGAAACACCGCGCCGCCAGTACTCCTCCTTTACCGGTGAGCAGGCCGAGCGCTCCTCACGGCGTCAGGAAGAGTTCTCCGGCTGGAGCCGCCCCGGCCAGCGGGAGGCCCGTGCGCCCCGTGACGCCCGTCCGTCCCCGTGGCAGATGGAGTCCGAGCTCCTGCCCGCCCTGCCCGACGTGGTCCGGCGGGAACTGGATGCCCTGGGCCAGGCCCTGCGTACGGTGCGCCCGCTGCGCAGCGCCCATTACCGCAACCTGCCTGCGGACATCGAGGCCCTTTCCCGTCTGCTGACCTGCGAACGCGCCGGCCTCTACCGGCCCTACTGGAGTTCCCCGGCCAGCACCAGCGCCTATCTGTATTATTTCCTGCCCTGGAACGTGCTGCGTCTGGCGCGCCTGTTCCGTTCCCTGCCCCTGCCCGATCCCCGCCTCTGGCTGGAGAAGGGCCAGACGCCCCTGCTGCTGGACGGCGGTTCCGGCCCCCTGAGCGTGCCGCTGGCCCTGTGGCTGGCCCGTCCCGAATGGCGCGCCCTGCCCATCCAGGTGCTGGCCGTGGACAATGCCGTGCAGCCCATGGAACTGGGCCGCGACGTCATGGCCGCCTGGGGCGACATCCTGGGCCAGCCCGTCTGGCAGGTGCGTGTGGAGCGGGGCTCGCTGGAGCACATGCCGCGCCTGGAACGCAAACTGGCCGATACCCTGGAGCGTCAGGAACGCCACCTGCGCCCCTGGCTGCTCACGGCGGCCAACGTGCTCAACGAACTGAGCGCCGAGAGCCGCCAGATGAACCGCGAAGACGACGAGGACGAAGAAGGCTCCGGCGGCGTGCGCCGTCTGGAGAACCTTCTGGACGAGCTGGAGCCCCTGTGCTGGCCCGCGCCCCTGAACGAGGACGAGACCGGCAGCGCCGACGAGGCCCTGCTGCCCGCGGCCCTCTTCGTGGAGCCCGGCACCCGTCTGGGCGGCAAGACCATCAGCCGCCTGCGGGATGCCGCGCTGGAGCGTGACCTGATGCCCCTGGCCCCCTGCACGCACCGGGCCCCCTGCCCGCTGGCCCACGCCCATGCCGGACGCGGCTGGTGCCACTTCACTTTCGACTGCGAAGGTGCGCCGCAATGGCTGCAGGAGCTGTCCTCCGCCGCCGGTCTGGCCAAGAGCGCCCTGAGCCTGGCCCCGCTGTTGCTGCGGGCCGACCCGGCCGCCGGGGAGAGCCTGTTCGACGATCTGGACGACCTTGATGACGAGGCCCCGGACAACAGCCGCGAAGCTGCGGCCATGCTGCGCCAGCCCCGGCCCGTGCGTGTGCTCTCCTCGCCCTTCGTAGTGCCCGGCCTGCGCGGCCAGGCCCGTTATGCCTGCTGTGCCGCCGGTCTGGCCGTGGTGCCCGATGCCGCCGCCCTGCCCTCGGGCGCGCAGCTCACGGCCCGGGCCCAGGCGGACGAACGGCCCGGCACGCCCCGCCGTGACCGCAAGAGCGGAGCCCTGCTGCTGGCCCTGCCCGCCGTCCCCGGCGGCAGCCGCGGCCCGGGACGTTTCGCGGGCTCCGAAGAACCGCGCCGGAACTTCCGTGACCGGCAGGAGGACAGATACGGGGACAAGCGCTTCGGCAGGCGCTCCGACGAACGCGACACTGCCGACGGCGCCTTCCGCGACCGCCGCAACGGCAACGACCGCCAGCCCCGCCGTGACGACCGGCGCGGGGCCCCGGAACGACCGGCCCATCCTCAGGACCGGCGTCCCGGACGGTATGAAGGCGACCGCCGTCCTGACAGGAACGACGATCCCCGTGCCTTCCCCCGGAACGACCGCAGATCCGATGGTCGCCGCCCTGATCAGCGCTCTGACCGGCGCTCCGGAGACAAACGTCAGGGCGATGCCCCCAGACGAGGCCGTGGCCGCGGGGAGGACTAGCCGCCCTTCCTGCGAAGGGCCCGCAACGGGCAAACGTGTTTTCATACACATGTCCGCAGGCCTGCCGCACGGGCGTTACGTCTGACCGGCAGCGGCCGCGCCGCTGCTGCCTGTGATCTGGCGGATGCCCATGAAATAAAAGATATGGGGAAGGGGTCCCGCGCCCCTTCCCCTTCGTTTTGCCCGGTGCCCGGTCCCGCCACCGGTAGCAGCACGGCACCTGCGGGCAAGCCCGGCAGGCTCTGCCGGAGGGCTTTTCCGGCGCTCTGTGACAAAAATCTTTTTCCGGGCCCGGAAAAATTTTTCTTTCCCCGCCTTTTTCTTTGCAGGTCAAGGCCCTGCGGGGATTTTTCCCCCGTGGGCCCTCCGCCGGTGACTAGAGCCGTTTTCTTCAAAAAACATCCTGATTTTATTGAACAAGATCAAAGCGGGCTTTTCTTCTCCACTGGAAGAGGCCCTTTATTTTCCCCAGGGGAACGCGTATAAAGGGCTTTCGCCGCGCGGTTCCAGACCGCCCGGCCTGTGAAGCCGATCGATCCAGCGTGCCGACTTTCCCCCAGCGGGAGGCCAGCCGCTTTTCTTTTTACCCAAAGGTCTGCCATGATCCCTCCCATGCCTCACGATCTGCCCGAGCCGCAGCTCAAGCCCAACACGGAAGTGGTGCTGCAGAAACGCTATCTGCACAAAAAAGCAGATGGCAGCACCGAGACGCCCCGTGACCTCTTCTGGCGTGTGGCCAGTGCCATCGCCGCTGAAGAAGCCAAATACGAGCGTTCCCCCTTCACCGCCGACGACCTGGCCCGCCAGTTCTACGACCTGATGACCAGCTGGCGCTTCCTGCCCAACTCCCCCACCCTGATGAACGCCGCCAGCGAGCTGGGCCAGCTCTCCGCCTGCTTCGTCCTGCCGGTGGGCGACTCCATCGAAGAGATCTTCGATGCCGTCAAGTTCGCCGCCATGATCCACAAGTCCGGCGGCGGCACGGGCTTCTCCTTCTCCCGCCTGCGCCCCAAGGCCAGCCGTGTGGGCTCCACCGGCGGCGTGGCTTCCGGCCCGGTCTCCTTCCTGCGCATCTTCAATACCGCCACGGAACAGATCAAGCAGGGCGGTACCCGGCGCGGTGCCAACATGGGCATCCTGCGCGTGGACCATCCCGACATCGTGGAATTCATCCGGGCCAAGGAAAAGGAAGGGGAATTCAACAACTTCAACCTTTCCGTGGGCCTGACCGAAGCCTTCATGCAGGCCGTGGAGCGCGACGAGAACTACGAGCTGACCGATCCCCACACCGGCAAGGTCACCGGCAGCCTGCGCGCCCGCGAGATCTTCGACCTGCTGGTCTGCCGCGCCTGGCAGACGGGCGACCCCGGCATCGTCTTCCTGGACCGCATCAACCGCGACAACCCCACGCCCGCCCAGGGCGAGATCGAATCCACCAACCCCTGCGGCGAACAGCCCCTGCTGCCCTACGAGGCCTGCAACCTGGGCTCCATCAATCTGGCCTGCTTCTTCGTGCCCGGCCACGAGCATGACGAAGATCCCGCCGCGGCCGGTATCGACTGGGACGGCCTGAAGCAGGTGGTGCATCTGGCCGTGCGCTTCCTGGACAACGTCATCGACGCCTCGCGCTTCCCGCTGGAACGCATCGACGAGACCGTGCGCCGCAACCGCAAGATCGGCCTGGGCGTCATGGGCTTTGCCGACCTGCTCTTCCAGCTGGGCATCCCCTATGATTCCGAGGCGGGCATCGCCCTGGCCGAGCGCATCATGGGTTTCATCAATGCCGAAGGCCACGCCGCCTCGGCCCGTCTGGCCGAAGAGCGCGGGCCCTTCCCGGCCTATGCGGAATCCGTCTTCCCCCAGCGCGGCGAAGGCCCCTACCGCAATGCCACCGTCACCACCATCGCGCCCACGGGCACCCTGTCCATCATCGGCGGCTGCTCCTCGGGCGTGGAACCCCTGTTCGCCCTTTGCTTCACCCGCAACATCCTGGACGGCGAACGCCTGGTGGAAGTGAACCCCTATTTCGAGGCCGCCCTCAAGGAAGCCGGTCTGGGCACGCCCGAACTCATGGAGCAGGTGGTGGAAAAAGGCTCCATCCAGTCCCTGGATGCCCTGCCCGCCGCCATGCGCAAGGTCTTCGTCACGGCCATGGACATCGATCCCGTCTGGCACCTGCGCATGCAGGCCGCCTTCCAGCGCCATACGGACAATGCCGTGTCCAAGACCGTGAACCTGCCCCACAGCGCCACCGAACAGGACATCCACGACATCTACTGGCTGGCCTACAAGGAAGGCTGCAAGGGCGTCACCGTGTACCGTGACGGCTGCAAGAGCCTGCAGGTGCTGGCCACCGGCGAAGGCCAGAAGAAGATGGACGGCGAAGCCCCCGCACCTGCGGAAAAGCCCCGTCTGGGCGTGGTGCGCAAGCGTCCCGAAGTGGTGCAGGGCTTCACCCAGAAGATCCAGACCGGCCTGGGCGCCATGTACCTGACCGTCAACGAGATCGACGGCAAGCCCTTCGAGGTCTTCGCCACCATCGGCAAGTCCGGCCGTTCCATCACGGCCAAGGCCGAAGCCATCGGGCGTCTGGTGTCCCTGGCCCTGCGTTCCGGCGTGGAGGTGCGCGACATCGTGGCCCAGATCAAGGGCATCGGCGGCGAACATCCCGTGTTCCGCGGCAAGGGCCTGCTGCTCTCCATCCCGGACGCCATCGCCTGGGTGCTGGAACGCCGCTACCTCAAGGACGAGCATCTGGGCTCCGGTGTGGCCGACATCGAGGAACACCGCTGCCCCGAATGCGACGAGCCCCTGGTCTTCCAGGAAGGCTGCCTGATCTGCCCCGCCTGCGGCTTCTCCCGCTGCGGCTAGAACGATCCGTACGGAGGGGGCTGCCGGACGCCTCTGTCGCCCTGCGCGACGGAAAGGCCTGCCGGTGGCCCCTTCTTTTCGCTGCCTGCCGTTTGCACGGCAAGGGCGGATGCCGCGCCGCACAGCCTGCATCCTCTGCCCGCATGTGCCCGGCAGGTGCGCCCGCTACCGGAACAGGACAAGCGGAGACAGCCTCCGCCCGCCCCTTTGACCGCAGCCCGCGCCCGGCCTTCCGGGACGGTATCCCCAGTCTTACGGAGCTCCCATGAAATGGATCACCCACCAGACGGCGGGCGTCGGCGCCGCCCTGGCCCTGCACCTGCCGCTGGAAGGCGTGGTCGCCGCCTGTCTCGGCGCCATCCTGCCCGACAAGCTCGACCAGGCCATCGCCAAGCGCTCCCGCAACCCGCAGCGCACCTTCAACCAGATCCACCGCGGCACCACCCACTGGTTCGGCTGGTGGGTCGCCATCCTGCTGGTGGCCTGCAGCCATCTGGTGCCCCCGCACTGGCAGCCCGCCCTGCTGGGCATCGGTCTGGGCGGCATCAGTCATGTGGTGCTGGACATGCTGACCCCTTCGGGCATCCCCCTGCATCCCTTTTCCCGCAAGAACAAGCTCTCGTTCAAGGTCTGCTCCACGGGCAGCGTGGGCGAATATGTCTTTCTGGGCGTGATGCTCGTCCTGCTGGGCTTTTTGCTGGGCCCGGAAATGAAGGAGCTCATCCGTCACGTTCGCCAGCTGGGCATGCCCGTGCTGCATTTCTAGGTGTGGATAGAAGGGACGCGACTCTTTTTTCCTTCCTCTGTGCGGCGTATGCGCAACAAAAAAGCCTCCCATGACGGGAGGCTTTTTTGTTTGCTCGCAAAAGGGCAACGTCCAGAGCGGCCGCTACTTCTTCACCTTCACCGGCTCGGTGTCCACCGGCGTCTCGTTGATGGCCACCAGCGCGGCCGTGCGGGCATGGATGAGCGTGGTATCGAACAGGGGCACGGCGATGTTCTCCTGCTGCACCAGCATGCCGATCTCGGTGCAGCCCAGGATCACGCCCTGCGCGCCCCGGGCGGCCAGATCCCGGATGGCCCGCAAGAAGGTCTCGCGCGAGCTGTCCTTGATGACGCCCCGGCAGAGCTCCTCGAAGATCACGCGGTTGATCTCGGCCCGGTCGTCCGCCTCGGGCACCAGCACCTGCAGGCCGTTGGCTTCCAGACGGCCGGTGTAGAAATCCTCTTCCATGGTGTAGCGGGTGCCCAGCAGGCCCACGCGCTGCACGCCCGCCATGTGCAACTGCCGGGCCGTCACGTCGGCGATGTGCATCAGCGGGATGCCCACGGCGGCGGCGATCTGCGGGGCCACCTTGTGCATGGTGTTGGTGCAGATGACCAGAAAATCCGCCCCGCCCCGCTCCAGGGCCTGTGCGGCATCGGCCAGGATGCGGGCGCTCCTGTCCCAGTCCCCGGCCTGCTGGCAGCGTTCGATCTCGTCAAAGTCCACGCTGTAGAGCAGGCAGCGGGCCGAATGCAGACCGCCCAGGGTCTGGGCCGTCACCATGTTGATGATCTGATAATAGGTCAGCGTGCTTTCCCAGCTCATACCGCCCAGAAGGCCGATGGTTTTCATGTGGCTTCACCTCTGATGCTTCAATGATGCGCCGTCTGCCGGGCGCCCCTGCCCGGCACGATGCCCCGGACATGACGACGGGGCCCGCCTGTACGGCAAGGCCGCGCCTTCTGTGGTATCAGCGTTCCCGGCAGGGATGCCTCCGGGTGCCGGGCTAGATGTCCAGCTCCAGGCCCACGGGGCAGTGGTCCGAACCGTAGACGTCGTCCTCGATCCAGGCGTCACGGATGTACGGTTTCAGCTCTTCCGAAACGAAGAAATAGTCGATACGCCAGCCCACGTTCTTCTCGCGGGCGCGCATCTTGTACGACCACCAGGAATAGCGGCCTTCCACGTCGCCGTGCACATGACGGAAGGTGTCCACATAGCCCAGGGCCGTAAAGCGGTCCAGAAAGGCGCGTTCTTCGGGCAAAAAGCCGGTGTTCTTCTCGTTCTGCTTGGGCCGCGCCAGGTCGATGGCCTTGTGGGCGATGTTGAAGTCCCCGCAGACCACGATGGGCTTGCTTTTGCGGCATTCTTCCGCATAGGCCGTGAAAGCGTCGAAAAAGCCCATCTTGTAGGGCACGCGCTTGAAACGGCCGGGGATGGGCTTGCCGTTCTCGTCCAATTCCTCGGCGCCGCCGTTGGGGAAATAGCCGTTGAAGAAGTGGAACTTTTCAAATTCCAGATGCAGGATGCGCCCTTCGCCCTGCCATTCCGGCTGGGGCAGTTCGCAGCGCACGGCCAGCGGTTTGATGCGGCTGAACACGGCCACGCCGGAATAGCCTTTTTTCACCACGCTGGATGCCCAGTGGGCCTCCCAGCCTTCGGGGTTGGCCACTTCGGGCTTGAGCTGCTCGGGCATGGCCTTGGTCTCCTGCAGGCCGATGACATCGCAGGTGTTCTCGGCGAACCAGCGCCATTCGGGTTTGGCGGACACGGCACGCAGGCCGTTGACGTTCCAGGATACGAGTCTGATGGACATAGGACCTCCGCCGCCAGCATAGCGGCAGGTGGTGCCGGCCGCAAGCGCGGCATTGCGAACGGACCGTTTTTCTGGCAAAATCGCCTGCGGCAATAATGCCAACATGAGCCAAGGAGAATCCGTATGGATATGCTTCCTATCCGCCGCGCCATCCTGAGCGTGACGGACAAAACCGGACTGGTGGAATTTGCCACCTTCCTGTCGCAGAACGGCGTGGAGCTGGTCTCCACCGGCGGGACCATGAAGGCCCTGCAGGCCGCCGGTCTGCCCGTGACGGCCGTCAGTGACGTCACCGGCTTCCCCGAGATCCTGGGCGGCCGCGTGAAGACGCTGCATCCCAAGATCCACGGGGGCATCCTTGCCAACAAGGACATCCCCGAGCACATGGCCACGCTGGAAGAAAAGGAGATCAAGCCTTTCGACCTGGTCTGCGTGAACCTGTACGACTTTGCCGGTGCCGTGGAGCGCAAGCTCTCGCTCGAACAGGCCGTGGAGGAAATCGACATCGGCGGTCCCTGCATGATCCGCGCCGCTGCCAAGAACTTCCACAGCATCCTGGTGCTGCCCGGAACCAAATGGTACGCCACCGCCATGCAGGAGATGAAGGAACACGACATGAAGGTCAGCCTGGACTTCCGTCAGGCCATGGCCTCGCGTGCGTTTGAAGCCACCTCGCGCTACGACGCCCTCATCACCTCCTACCTGCGTCCGGGGGCCTAGCCATTTCCAGGCTCGAAGGCAACCTGCAGGGGCTCAAGCCCAGCCAGTTGAAGGCCCTCAACCGGCTGACCACTCGACGTTTCCCGGCCACTGATGTCTATACCATCGACCAGGCCCGGGAACTGTCGCTGTTGTCGCGCGCCCTGGGGCGTCAACTGGGCATGCTCATCGACCGTAAAGGCCGCGTGGACATGGTACTGGTGGGCGAGGCAGGCGGGATCCTGATCCCGGAACTGCCCCGCGCCCGCTCCGGTGCCGACCGTCTGCGCGGCCTTCGTCTGCTCCACACCCACCTCACGCCCGACGGCCTCAGCCAGGAAGACCTCATGGACCTGCTCTTCCTGCGTCTGGACGCCATCATCGTGCTGACCGTCAATCCTGACGGCGACCCCGTGCAATGGCAGGAGGCCCATCTGCTGCCCACGCCCGTGGCCGGGCAGCCCTACCGAGTGGAGCAGCTCCGCCCCTGGGACCAGACCAGCGCCCATTTCGCCGCCACCGCCGAAGCTCTGGAAGAAGAGCTGGCCCGCAGGAGCGACGACACGCGCGAGGCCTCGGACGCGCCCCGCGCCCTGCTGGTCTCCGTGGCGGCCCAGCCCCGCATCATCCAGGAGCGCAACCTCGACGAGCTGGCCGAGCTGGCCCGCACCGCCGGTCTGGCCGTGGCCGGGCGCATGGTGCAGCGCGTGGCCCAGGTCAATCCCAAGTTCATCCTGGGCAAGGGCAAGATGGCCGAGCTGGAAGTGCTGGCCCTGGAGGGCCGCGCCGGGACCCTGGTCTTCGACGGTGAGCTTTCCCCGGCCCAACTCCACAACCTGGCCGACATCACCGAGCGCAAGGTGCTGGACCGTACCCAGCTCATCCTGGACATCTTTGCCCAGCATGCCGTGACCCGCGCGGGCAAGCTCCAGGTGGAACTGGCCCAGCTGCGCTATACCCAGCCCCGCCTTACGGGCAAGAACCGCGCCATGGACCGCCTTATGGGCGGCATCGGCGGACGCGGCCCCGGCGAGACCAAGCTGGAGACCGACCGCCGCCGCAGCCGCGAGCGTATGGCCCGCCTGCGCAAGGAACTGGACCAGCTGCGCCGCCAGCGGGCCTTCACCCGCTCCCGCCGCGCCCGTCGCGGCATCCCCATGGCCGCGCTGGTGGGCTACACCAACGCGGGCAAGTCCACCCTGCTCAACAACCTGACCCGCTCCGAGGTGCTGGCCGAGAACAAGCTCTTCGCCACCCTCGACCCCACCACCCGCCGACTGCGCTTCCCGGCCGAACGCGAGATCATCCTGGCCGACACCGTGGGCTTCATCCGCAACCTGCCCAAGGAGCTCATGGATGCCTTCCGCGCCACGCTGGAAGAGCTGGAGTCCGCCGACCTGCTGGTGCATGTGGCCGACGCCTCGCATCCCGACCTGCTGCAGCAGATCACCTCTGTGGAGACCATCCTCGAGGAGCTGGAGCTGCAGCATATGCCGCGCATCCTGCTGCTCAACAAGTGGGACCTGCTGGACGTGCCCGCCCGCGCCGAACTGGCCGATGCCTTCCCGCACGCCATCCCAGTCTCCGCCCGTACCGGCGACGGCCTCAATCGCCTACTGGAAGTGCTGGAGAACATGCTGCTCAGCACCCAGCAGAGCCAGCTGCTCATCCCCTTTGAAGAGGATGGCCCTGTCCTGCAGTAGCCCGCCCGGGATACCGACCGGACGTTGTGCCCCTTCGCTGGATCGGCCGTCGCATGGGCTGCCGTTACGGTTCTTTCCGCCGTCTTTCCGAGATCGGCCATTTTTCCTGACAGGCAACGCTCAACGCGCTGCCGCTGCACGGCATTTTTGTTTTTTTCGCGCGTGGCGCCAATGTGCCGACGCCATAAAAAAGGGCCGCTCCTGGAGCGGCCCTCATGGCATCATAACGACGTTCTGCCGTCACACGACGGCAACCTTATCGTTGTCTACAAGGTGACGGCCCCATCGCCCTTGGGAGCGGGCTTGGGAGCAGGCTTGGCTGCGGGCTGCTGCGCCTTGGCCGGAGCGGCGGGCGCGGCCTTGGTCTGCGATCCCGCCTGGGCAAAGGCGCGAGCCATGTTCTCCATGACGGCCCGGCCCACCACGCGCCAGGTCTCGCCCTGCTTCCGCAGAGCCAGCCAGGAGGTCATGCCGGCAGGCGTGGTCACGGAAGCCACGGCCGCATCGGGGCCCAGCTCCACCACCTTGGCGTTCCTGAGCGATTCCGGCACCCACGGGCAGTCGGGGCGCTCGGCCTTGCGGCAATGGGCCATGAGCTCACCGGTGGAGACACCGCGGGTCAGGCTCTTGCGGAGTTTGTCCTCCATGTTCAGGGCGCTGCCCAGCAGCTGGTCCATACCGCCCAGCCCCAGATCCTGGCCCAGGGAATCCAGCATGTTCAGGGCCTCGTTCTCATTGGTCATGTTCCGCGCCTCGTTGGCGGCGAACAGGGGCATGTCCATCTGGGCCAGAAAGGCCGCGCTGTCGTTCTTTTCCATGGCGTCGGCCATGGCGCCGAGCGGTTTTTCCGGGCCGGACGAAAGGCAGGACGCCAGCAGGCCGCAGGTCAGGGCGAGCGACGCCAGCAACAGGGATCTGCAATTTTTGCGCATAGGATCCTCCATGCAGGAAATGACTTTTGGGCGACATACAAGATAGCGCAGACGCCGGTGGTTGCCAAGCGTTCGCCCCGCCGCAATGGCCGGGAAACAGGGGCTTTTTTTCCGTCACGCCTTTTGCTAGCATCGCCGCCGGCTGACCGTGCCATCCCGGCCGGTCGGGATACGAAACCTTTGGCAACTGCTGTCCCGCTCCGTGGCGGACAGGCGGAGGCTGTATGAAAGTTATCATCATGTGCGGCGGCAAGGGCACCCGGCTGCGGGAAGAGACCGTCATCAAACCCAAGCCCATGGTCGAGATCGGCGGGCGGCCCGTACTCTGGCACATCATGAACATCTATGCCCGTTTCGGCTTCAAGGACTTCATCCTGCCCCTGGGCTACAAGGGCGAATACATCAAGCAGTATTTCCACGACTACAACATCCGCAACACGGATTTCACCGTGGACCTGCGCAGCGGCGCCATCACCCCCCATCCCCGCGAGATCGAGGACTGGCGCGTGACCCTGTGCGATACCGGCCAGGAGACCCTCAAGGGCGGCCGCCTGAAGCGCGTGGCCCGCTACATCGATACCGACCGCTTCATGGTCACCTATGGTGACGGCGTGGCCGACATCGACATCGACAAGCTCATCGACTTCCACATGAAGTCCGGCACCATCGGGACCTTCACCGGCGTGCGCATGCCCTCGCGTTTCGGCACCGTGCGCACCGACGAGAACGGCAAGATCCTGTCCTGGGAAGAGAAACCCGTGCTCAATGAGTACATCAACTGCGGCTTCTTCGTCTTCAAGCGCGAGTTCCTGGACTATCTGGACGAAGACGAATCCTGCGATCTGGAAAAAGAGCCCCTGCAGCGCCTGGCCGCCGAAGGCCAGCTCTCCATGTACCCGCATCCCGGACAGTGGCAGTGCATGGACACCCTGCGCGACTCCATCAAGCTCAACGAGCTGTGGGACAGCGGCAAGGCCTTCTGGAAATAGATCCTCCCGGCGGGGCTGCGGCCCCGCCTTCCTTCCGGGCGCCGTCCGGCGACCCTCCCTTTTCCCGTCATGACGCCGGCGCGAACACGACCGGCAGGAGAAGACCATGTTTGCCAACTGCTATAAAGGCCGCCGTGTGTTCATCACCGGCCATACCGGTTTCAAGGGCTCCTGGCTGGCCGCGTGGCTGAGCCAGATGAGCGCCACCGTCTGCGGCTTTGCCGACTGCGTGCCCACCAGCCCGTCCCATTTCGAGGCCATGCATCTGGAACAGCACGTGCAGGACATGCGCGGCGACATCCGCGACCGTGATGCCGTGATCCGCGCCATGAAGGATTTCCGCCCCGATGTGGTCTTCCATCTGGCCGCCCAGGCCCTGGTGCGCAAATCGTACGAAGACGCGCCCCTGACCTTCGAAGCCAACATGCTGGGCACCCTCAACATGCTGGAGGCCGTGCGCCAGTGCCCCAGCGTGGAAGCCGCGGTCTTCATCACCTCGGACAAGTGCTACCGCAACGACGAGTGGGTCTGGGGCTACCGCGAGACCGACCATCTGGGCGGCGACGACCCCTACTCCGCTTCCAAGGGCTGCGCCGAGATCATCGCCCATTCCTATTTCAAGAGCTTTTTCAAGGACGGCCCGGCCTGCGCCACCGTGCGTGCCGGCAACGTCATCGGCGGCGGTGACTGGGCCGCCGACCGCATCGTGCCCGACTGCGCCCGCGCCTGGGCCGCCGGTCAGGCCGTGCAGATCCGCAGCCCCTGGGCCACCCGCCCCTGGCAGCTGGTGCTGGAGCCCCTGTCCGGCTATCTGTGGCTGGGCGCCCATCTGCTGGGCGCGCGCAAGGGGCCCTTCGAGACCCGCGGCGAGGCCTACAACTTCGGCCCTGCCGCCAACGTCAACAATACCGTGGCGGAAGTGGTGGAGGCCCTGGCCCTGCACTGGCCCGGCTTCCGCAGCGAGATGGACAAGGCCGGACAGGCGGGCATGAAGGAATGCACCCTGCTCAAGCTCTGCTGCGACAAGGCCCTGGCCCATCTGGGCTGGAAAGCCACCCTGACCTTTGAGGAGACCATCCGCTTCACCGCCGAATGGTACCATCGTTTCTATCGCGGCGACGGCGCCAAGCAGGGCTCCATGCTGGACTTCAGCCTGGGCCAGATCGCGGCCTATGTGAACGCCGCCGAACAGCGCGAGCAGCTCTGGACGAAATAAGGCCGCCCGCCCGGTCTTCCGGGCGGGTCCGCCGTCCAGAAAGGACATCCCCATGGAACGTTCCGAACATCCGTGCCCGGACATGGGCATCGACGGTGTCAGCTTCCAGCCCCTGAAGGTCATCACTACCCCCGGCGGCCCGGTGATGCACATGCTGCGCCCCGACTCTCCCCTGCGCCCCCACGCCGAGACGGCGGACGGGGAACTGCATCTGGGCGAGGTCTATTTCTCCGAGGTCCTGCCCGGGGCCATCAAGGCCTGGAAACGCCACCGCCGCCAGACCCAGTACTACACCGTGCCCCACGGCCTGCTGAAACTCGTGCTCTATGACGCCCGCCCCGATTCGCCCACCTGCGGCGTGCTGCGGGAACTGTATCTGGGCCGCCCCGACCATTACGGCCTTTTGCGCATCCCCACGGGGGTCTGGTACGGCTTTACCGCCGCCACGGACGAACCGGCCCTGATCTGCAACTGCGCCGACCTGCCCCACGATCCCGAGGAAGGCGAACGCCTGCCCGCCGATACGAAGGACATCCCCTACAGCTGGGACTAGCAGGGATTTTTGAGGGGAGGGGGATCCATGCCTGCGCCAGGAGGGTGCTCCCTCCCCTCTTCACAAAACAGCCTTGTTCCGCAATAATAGTACGCTGGTCAGATATGACGACGAGGGCAACAGTACGCGGCCAACTCCCCCGCAACAGGCGGAGCTCCGGCGATGTGCCCTTTCTGCCTGCAACAAGGCCGTGTCTTACGGCGGCAGGCACCACCGGGAGACGCTCCCGCAACGTCTGCTCCCCTGCCCCGCACGGGAGCTGCCAGCCCCCGAGGTACCCATGACGACAGAAGAACTGCAAAAGATACTTCAGACCGAAGGTTACATCGCCCATGTGGATGATGACGGCGACCTGACCTTCAAGGCCCAGGGCCGCACCCTTTATATGACCCTTTCGGAAGACGATCCCACTTATCTCCGTATCTTCACGGACCTGACCGTCCCGGCCGACAAGGCTGACGAGCTCGCTGTACTCAGGGAGGGGAACCGCCTTGAATGCAAGCTGAAATGCGTGAAGTGCATGCTCCTCGACCAGGATGAGGAAAGATACTTCATCCGTGTCGCTATCGAGTGCTTCAGCGATACCGAGATCCTCGAGGAGGAGATCACGCGCTATATCGACATCGTATGTGCCGCCCATTTCGAGCTTGGGCAGACCCTGCTGATGTGACCTCTCTGACGTGATCCTTTCACTCCCATGACGTACGGCGGCTGGCAGGAAGACTGCCAGCCGCTTCCGGTCTGTATGACGGAAAAGGCACGACCTTCGACCGCACCGGCGAAGCTCCCCTTTTCCGGCCCGCATCACCCGGACATCAAAAAAGACGGACGGCCGCCAGTTGAGCGACCGTCCGTCCTTTCTTTGCAAATACCGTCTTTACGTAACGCCGGGGAACAGCATCATGTCCCAACCGTCCACGGCACGATGCTCCAGCCTCCCCGCCAAAGTGCACCGGGAAGGGAGCCGGGCCGGGAAAGGCCTTTCCTCAAGGCAGCCCGCAGGGCTGTGCCCGTTGGCGACGCCCAGCGCTGCGGCCCCGGCAACAGAGGCTGGCTATAGCCCGAAGAACCTTCGGGCATTGTCGCCGCAGAGCTGCCAGAGCTCTTCGGGCTCCATGCCGCGGGCGGCCGCCATATGGCGTACGGTGAAGACCGTGAAGGCAGGCTCGTTGCGCTTGCCGCGCCAGGGCACGGGCGAAAGGTAGGGGCTGTCGGTCTCCAGCAGCAGGCGGTCGTCAGGGATGGCGGCCAGGGCCTCGCGCACAGCCTTGTTGGCCGGGTAGCTGACCGGTCCGGGGATGGAGATGTGCCAGCCGTTGCGGATGATGCGCCGGGCCATGTCGGCATCGCCGCCAAAGCAGTGCCAGAGCAGCGGATAGCCGACAAAACCGCGGGCTTCGAGAGTCATGAGGGTCTCGGCCTCGGCGTTGCGGCAATGGATGACCACAGGCTTTTCCAGCTCGCGGGCCAGTTGCAGCTGATCGTGCAGGACCTGGTACTGGATCTCCTTGGGGCAGTCGTCCCAGTAGAAATCGAGCCCGATCTCGCCCACGGCGCGCAGGCGGTCATCCACGGCAAAGGCTTCACGGATGTCCGCAAGGACTTCGGGCGTGCACTGCTGTCCGTCACAGGGGTGGATGCCCAGCACGAAAAAGACCTCGGGATGTGCATCGAAATAGCCGCGGCGACGGCGCCAGCGGTCAGGATCGAGGAAGATGTTTCCGATGGTGGCCACACCTGCGGCACGGGCGCGGGCCAGCACCTCTTCGCGGTCGGCGTCGAATTCCTCGCCGTCCAGATGGGCGTGGCTGTCGCAGCCCACGCAGGGCAGGGCCTGGGTCAGGGGATCGATACGTTCAACTTTCTTGTGGCTCATGGCGGATCCGGGATGGAGAGGATGCGGGATGCGGGCAGCGCTGCCCCGTGGACGGGCACCGCCCCATCCCCGGCAGGGCGTCCGTCTGGCATGGCTTCTAGCAGGGGCAGACACGTGACGCAAGCCCCTGCCCCGCCGCGAAAAAGCCCCGTTTCAGGCATTGCCAGTCCCGGGACAAGGGCGTACACTCTCTGTGCCTATTGGTCATTTTACGTTGAGAGGCTATCATGCATTTGCGAAAACGGGTTCTTGTCACTGGTGGTTCGGGTTTTCTGGGCTCGCATCTGTGCGCGCGTCTGCTGGACGAGGGGCACGAAGTCCTGTGCGTGGACAATTTCTTTTCCAGCGCCCGCTCCAATGTGGAAGAGCTCATGGACAACAAGCGCTTCGAACTGCTGCGCCATGACGTGACCTTCCCCCTGTTCGTGGAAGTGGACGAGATCTACAACCTGGCCTGCCCGGCCTCGCCCGTCCACTACCAGCACGACCCCGTGCAGACCATCAAGACCTGCGTCCACGGTGCCATCAACATGCTGGGTCTGGCCAAGCGCCTGAAAGCGCGCATCTTCCAGGCCTCCACCAGCGAGGTCTACGGCGACCCCGACGTGCATCCGCAGCCCGAGAGCTACTGGGGCCATGTGAACCCCAACGGCATCCGCTCCTGCTATGACGAAGGCAAGCGCTGCGCCGAGGCCCTGTTCTTCTCCTACCGCCGCCAGAACAATGTGAACATCAAGGTGGGCCGTATCTTCAACACCTACGGTCCCAAGATGCATCCCAACGACGGCCGTGTGGTCTCCAACTTCATCGTGCAGGCCCTGAAGGGCGAACCCATCACCATCTACGGCGACGGCAGCCAGACCCGCTCCTTCTGCTATGTGGATGACCTGGTGGAATGCATGTGCCGCCTCATGGCCACGCCCGACGACTTCACCGGCCCCGTGAACATGGGCAATCCCGGCGAGTTCACCATCCGCGAGCTTGCCGAAAAGGTCATCGAACTCACCAACAGCAGCTCCAGGCTGATCTGCGAGCCCCTGCCCGGCGACGACCCCAAACAGCGCCGTCCCGACATCAGCCTGGCCCGCGAGGTCCTGGGCTGGGAGCCCAAGGTCCAGCTGGAAGAAGGCCTGAAAAAGACCATCGCCTATTTCGACGAGCAGATCCGCAAGGGTCTGGCCTAGATGTCCGTGTCCGGAACAGGGGATAGCGGCGAGCACGCAGCCGCCTTTGTGCATGCAGCGCGCCGCCGCCCCCGCTCCGGTCGAATTCATATATGGATGCGCCGCCCGGGGAAGGCGACGCAGGGGGATCCGTACCGGCCGGTACGGACGCGCAACCATAACCCTTGACGGACAGGGAGTCCGTCTGTCCGTCCGGCATGGGCGCTGCAAGTCTCCGGGGAAGGAGCGCTCGGACCATGCCGCCAGAAAAGTTTTCACAGATGCGGTCCTGCCCACGGCAGGGCCGCATCGTGTACTTTGACGGTCTGAATGTCGGAGTGTGCTCATGTTTCTGATTTTACTGGCTCTGTGTGTACTGGCGGTCAGCGCCGCCGGTCTGGGGCTGCTGGCCTTTGCCCGCCCCACGCCCGCCACGACCCGGCTGGCCGATCTGTTCGGCCCTCTGGGGGCCGCCTGCGGCTGTGCCCTGGGCATGGCGGGCCTGTTCACGGACAGCTGGACAGGCAGCCTGCTGTGGACCCAGGCCTGGGGCCTGCCTGTGGGCGGTCTGAGTCTGGGGCTGGACGCCCTTTCCCGCGTCTTCCTGCTGCCGGTCTTCGGCCTGGGCTTCGTCTGTGCCTGTGCCGGGGGCATCTCGCTGCGCCATACCCGCGCCAGCGAACATAACCTGGCCGCCCACTGGCTCTTCTATCTGCTGCTGGTGCTGGGCATGGCCGTTGTCATGATGGCCCGTGACGCCGTGCTCTTCCTGCTGGCCTGGGAAGTCATGTCCCTGTCGCCCTTCTTCCTCATCGACTTCAACGACAGCGACCGCAACGTGCGCGACGCCTCGTGGGTCTATCTGGTGGCCGCCCACCTGGGTGCCGTGCTGCTGCTGGCCTTCTTCGGCCTGCTCTGGCAGAACGCGGGCGATACGGCCTTTGCGACCCTGGCCCTCAAGGAAGGCCCCGTGGTGCCGCTGGCCTCGGTCCTGTTCGTGCTGTCCCTGCTGGGCTTCGGCGCCAAGGCCGGCATCGCGCCCATGCACGTCTGGCTGCCCGAGGCCCACCCGGCCGCGCCCAGCCACATCTCGGCCCTGCTCTCCGGCGCCATGATCAACGCCGGTCTGTACGGCATCATCCGCAGCTGCGAATTCGTGGCCCCCCTGAGCGCCGCCCCGGCCTGGTGGGGCTGGCTGACCCTGTTCCTGGGGCTGGGCACGGCGCTGATGGGCATCCTCAAGGCTCTGGCCCAGAGCAACCTCAAGCGCCTGCTGGCCTACTCCAGCGTGGAGAACATGGGCCTCATGCTCATGGGCGTGGGCGCCTGGCTCATCGGCAGCCACAGCGGCAACAGCTGGATCGGGACCCTGGGTCTGGCCGGTGCCATGTTCCACATGCTCAACCACTCGGCTTTCAAGGGCCTGCTCTTCCTCACCGCCGGTGAAGTGCTGCACGCCACCGGCACCGTGCGCATGGAACTGCTGGGCGGCCTGCAGCAGCGCATGCCCCTGGTGGGCGCGGCCTTCGGCATCGGCGCGGTCTCCATCGCCTGCTTCCCGCCCTTCAACGGCTTTGCCGGTGAGTTCGTACTGGCCCTTTCCCTGCTGGACGGCTCCAGCCTGCCCGGCGTGGAACAGCAGCTGGGTCTGCTCATGGCGCTGGTGGTGCTGGGCCTGGTCTCCGGGCTGGCCGCCGCCACCTATGCCAAGGCCTACGGCATCACCTTCCTGGGCGCGCCGCGCAGCCGCTGTGTGGAAGAGGCCCACCGCCCCCGTCCCCGCGATCTCTGGCCCCTGGCCATCCCGGCCTTCCTCTGCGTGGCCGGCGGCCTGGCTTCCGGCCACTGCTTCCGCTGGCTCATCAGCACGGTCAACGCGCCCCTGCCCGATCCGGTAGCCGGGCAGCAGGTCATGCTGCGTGTGGCCGACATGCTGGGCACGGTCTCGCTGGTGGGCATGGTGCTGCTGGCCTTGGTGGCCGCCCTGTGGCTGCTGCGCAAGGTCTGCATCGCCGGCCGCCTGCGCCGTGAGGAGACCTGGGGCTGCGGCTACCAGTACGGGACCCCGCGCGTGCAGTACACGGACGCTTCCTTCTCCGAGCCGCTGGGCCGCATCTTCGGCGGCGCCATGGGCCTGAAGGTGCATCAGGAGCTGGATGCCCATTACTTCCCCGGCAAGGCGTCCGTGGCCATCTCCGCCCCTGACCGTCTGCGTACGGGCCTGTTCACGCCGCTGTTCGAAGGCGTGGAAAAGCTCTGCAACATGTGCAAGATCCTGCAACACGGCAAGATCCATCTCTATATCCTTTACATCCTCGCCACGCTGGTGGCGTTGCTGGCCTGGGGGCTGCACGCATGAGCGATCTCGCCTTCTACTGTTTCCAGTATGCGCTGGCCCTGCTGCTGGCGCCGCTGCTGCCGGGCATCATAGCCCGTATCAAGGCCAAGGTGGCAGGCAGGCACGGCAAGCCTGTGCTGCAATTGTACTTCGACATCTTCAAGGGCCTGCGCAAGGGCGAGGTCATCAGCCAGGTGACCACGCCTGTCTTCACCCTAGGTCCGGTGGTGGGCCTGGCCACGGTGCTCTGCGCCCTTGCCCTGCTGCCCCTGGGCGGCATGGCCTCGCCGCTGCGTTTTTCCGGCGACTTTTTGCTGGCCGCCTACCTGCTGGGCCTGGGCCGCTTTTTGACCATGCTGGCCGCCCTGGATACCGGTTCGTCCTTTGAAGGCATGGGCGCCAGCCGCGAGGCCGCCTTCTCGGCCCTGTCCGAGCCGGTGCTCTTCCTCTGCCTGCTGACCCTGGTGGGCGTAGGTTCCACCCTGGGCATGCACGATGCGCTTTCCCTGTCCGGCATGCTGGGCGGCCGTCCGGCCCACGAATGGCTGCTGGGACGTGCCGAGCTGCTGCTGGTGCCGGTGGTCTTCTTCGTGCTGCTGCTGGTGGAGAACAGCCGCATCCCCGTGGATGACCCCACCACCCATCTGGAACTGACCATGATCCACGAGGTCATGATCCTGGACCACTCCGGCCCCAGTCTCTCCTTCATCGAGTACGGCGCGGCCCTCAAGCTGTGGTTCTTCGCGGCCCTGCCCGCGGGCATCCTGGTGCCCGACCTGCCCCTGTGGCAGCAGAGCCTGTGCTGGCTGGCCTGCATCTTTGCCGTGGCCGTGCTGGTGGGCATCGTGGAATCCGTCATGGCCCGTCTGCGCATGCAGAAGGTGCCCGTGCTGCTGGGCGGCGCGGCCGTGCTTTCGGCCCTGGCCCTGATCCTGACCCAGGTGAGGTAAATCATGAGCGCTCTTTTCCAGTTCTTCCTCTTCCTGCTGACGCTCAACAACCTGGCCCTGCTGGGCATGGGCCGCCTGCGCACGCTCATCAATCTGGTGACCGCGCAGGGCATCCTGCTGGGCGGCCTGCTGCTCATCCATGACCATGCCCTGCTGGCCGTGGCCGTGCTGCTCATCAAGGGCGGCCTGCTGCCCTGGCTGCTGCACCGCACCCGGCGCCAGATCGGTGCCAATCCGCACATCAAGCCCCGTCTGGGCTTTGGCCTGGCCGTGCTCACCGGTCTGGCCTGCCTGGTCTTCTCGCTCTGGCTGGAAGGCCGCCTGCCCATGACGCCCGGCCTTTTCCCGCCCCTGCTCCTGCCCGCCGGCCTGACCACGCTGTTCTGCGGCCTTCTGCTGGTGGTGGGCCGTGCCACGGCGCTCTCGCAGGTCATGGGCTATCTGGTGGCCGAAAACGGCATCTTCCTGCTGGGCATCCCGCTCATGACGGCCGGTGCCGTCTGGTTCGAGCTGACCCTGCTGCTGGATATCTTCGTGGCGGTCTTCGTCATGGGCATCGCCATCAACCACATCAGCCACACGTTCGAATCCATCGACGTGGGCTTCCACGACCTGCGCGACTAGGGGGCGACCATGCTGGAATGTCTGCTGTTTGCGCCCCTGTGCGCCGGACTGCTCATGCTGCTGCTGGGCAATACCACCGTCTGCCGCGGCCTGCTCTTGCTCACGGCCGTGCTGCACACGGCCCTTTCCGTCAAACTGGCTGCCGACGTGAGCGGCGGCCTGCATCCGCAGGCCCTGGCCGGTCTGCTGGCGCCTGACGCGCTGGGCACGCTCTTCCTCGTGCTGGCCAGCGTGCTCTTCCTGGTGGCCTCGGTCTACGGCGTGGGCTATCTGCGCGACGAGGCCCTGATCACCGAACGCACCAGCATCCTGGACGGCCGGGCCTTCACCAATGCTCCGGAACGCCGCTTCACGGCCTGCCTGTGCTTCTTCCTCTCGGCCATGACGCTGGTCACCACCACGCGCCATCTGGGCGCCCTGTGGGTGGGCATCGAGATCACCACCCTGTCCAGCGCGCCCCTGATCTACTTCCACCGCCACAAGCAGTCGCTGGAAGCCACCTGGAAATACCTCATCATCTGTTCCGTGGGCATCGCCCTGGCCCTGCTGGGCAACATCCTGCTTTCCGTGGCCTTCTACGAGCCCGGCGTGCCGCCGGTGGAGAGCATGGATCAGGTGGAGGCCTTCCGCCATCTGGCCCGGCAGCGCGCCGAAGCCCTGGCCGTGCTGGATGCGCCCCAGAGCGCGGCGACCTATCTGCCCTGGCTCAAGGCGGCCTTCATCTTCCTGCTGGTGGGCTACGGCACCAAAATGGGCCTGGCGCCCCTGCACAACTGGCTGCCCGACGCCCACAGCCAGGCCCCCTCGCTGGTCTCGGCCCTGCTGTCCGGCGCCCTGCTCAACTGTGCCTTCCTGGGCATCCTCCGCGGACATCAGATCATGCTGGGCGCGGGCCTGGGCGGGTTCAGCGGCACGCTGCTGGTCTTCTTCGGCCTGGTCTCCATGTTCGTGGCCGCCATCTTCATCGTGGGACAGGGCCACTACAAGCGCATGCTGGCCTACTCCAGCGTGGAGCACATGGGCATCCTGGCCCTGGCCGTGGGCCTGGGCGGCGCCGCGGCCTTCGGCGGCATGCTGCACGCCATGTGCCATTCGCTGACCAAGTGCATGCTCTTCCTGCTGGCCGGCAACATCCTGGCCCGCTACCACACCTATTCCAGCTACGACGTGCACGGCCTGCGCTGGACCATGCCCGTCACCGGCGCCCTGTGGATGGGCGGCTTCCTGGCCATCGTGGGCTCGCCGCCGTTCGGCCTGTTCGTCAGCGAGTTCCTGATCCTCAAGGGCATCCTGCAGCAGGGCCAGTGGCTGGTGGCCGCCCTGTACATGCTGGCCCTGGCCATCATCTTCGTGGGCATGTCCGTGGCCGTGCTGCGCATGTTCCAGGGCACCCGCCCCACCGACATGCCCGAGTGCCCGCGTGAGTCCGCCCTGAGCGTGCTGCCGCCCATGGCCCTGGGCCTGTGCGTGCTGCTGCTGGGTTTCTGGATGCCCGACGGCGTCGAAAAGCTGCTGCGCGCCAGCGCGGCCCTCATTGGAGGCTAGACCATGCGTTTTTCCTATGCTTCCCCGGCCAGACTGGCCGACATCCCCTGTCTTGACGCGGCCTCCCTGCGGGCCGCCATCCTGACGCAGGTGGCGCACGGCTGGCGCGTGCTGGCCTTCTTTGGCCTGCCCCGGGCCCTGTACGCCCAGGGCGAACTGGCGCTGGTGGCGGGCAATACGGCCGCCGCCGGCCTGTGCTGCGTCATGGCCCATGACCAGCGGCAGGAACTGTGGGCCTCCCGCTGCCTGCCGCTGGAACGCTATGCGTCCATGAGCCAGGAATGCCCGCAGCTCCAGCGCTTCGAGCGTGAAGTCTGCGAGGCCTGGGGCATCGTGCCCGAGGGCCACCCCTGGCTCAAGCCCGTGCGCTACACCACGCCCGCCTCGGGCGCGGAACGTCCCGGCCCGGCCCAGTGCGACCACTACCGCGTGGAAGGCGGCCAGGTCCACGAAGTGGCCGTGGGCCCCGTGCATGCGGGCATCATCGAACCCGGTCACTTCCGCTTCCAGTGCTACGGCGAGAACGTGCTCAATCTGGAGATCAGCCTGGGCTTCCAGCACCGCGGCGTGGAAAAGATGCTGGCCGGCGGCCCGCACCTGCGTGATGCCGCGCTCATGGAATGCGTGGCCGGGGACACCAGCGTGGGCCACTGCACGGCCTACAGCGTGGTGCTGGAGCGTCTGGCGGGCGTCAGCGTACCGCTGCGCGCCCAGCTGCTGCGGCGCATGGGCCTGGAGTTCGAACGCCTGGCCAACCACACCGGCGACCTGGGCGCCATCGCGGGCGATACGGGCTTTTTGCCCACCTCGTCCTGGAACGGCCGCATCCGCGGCGACTTCCTCAACATGACCGCCGAGATCTGCGGCAACCGCTTCGGGCGCGGCCTGGTCTGCCCCGGCGGCGTCAACTGGGATCTGGACCCCGCTGCCTGCCGCGGCCTGCTGGATCGCCTGCGTGCGGGCTGGCGTGACGTCAAGGGCGCCGTGGACGTGATGTTCGCCTCGCCCAGCGTGCTGGACCGTCTGACCGGCACGGGCTGTGTCAGCCTGCGCACCGCCGAGGACTTCGGCATGGTGGGCGTGGCCGCGCGTGCCTGCGGCCTGCCGCGCGATGCCCGGCGCCATGCGCCCCTTTCCCGCCTGCCGCTGGAAGATACCGACATCCGTACCGCCCAGGGCGGCGACGTGCTGGGCCGCGCCACGGTGCGCCGTCTGGAAGTGGCCGATTCCGTGCGTCTGGTGGAAGCCGACCTCCAGCATCTGGCCCGTCTGGGCGAGGAGGAGAAGCTCCGCGAGGGCGAAAGCGATACCGCCCTCTGGCGTGCGCCCATGCCCGATACCCTGCCCGGCGGCATGCTGGCCGTGGCCCAGGTGGAAGGCTGGCGCGGCGAGCTGTGCCATGTGGCCGTCACGGATGCGGAAGGCCGCTTCGGCGTCTACAAGATCTATGATCCTTCGTGGCACAACTGGAGCGGTCTGGAGATGGCCCTGCGCGGCGAACAGATCTCCGACTTCCCGCTCTGCAACAAGAGCTTCAACCTTTCCTATTGCGGCCACGACCTGTAGGCAGGAGGACTGACATGCTGGACATCTTCAAGGAACGCCTGCACCAGAAATACAGGACGCTGGATTTCCCCCGCAAGGCGCCGGGCCTTTCGCCCCGCTACATGGGTCGCCCCGAGATCGCGGCCGGGGACTGCGGCTCCTGCCGCGCCTGCCTCGACGTCTGCCCCACCGGGGCCCTGCGCAAGCTCTCGCCCGCCGAACCCGGCCCCGCCGGAGAGACCGGCGGCATCGCCCTGGATATGGGGCGCTGCCTGTTCTGCGGTGCCTGTGCCCGCGCCTGCACCGCGGCACGCGGCGAGGGCCTGATCCGCTTCACCAAGGACTATCGCGTGGCCGCCTTTGCCCGTGAGGACCTCATCGTCACGGCCCAGCCCCGGCCCCTGCACAAGCCCAGGGCCTGCAACGGCCTGTTCTCCCGCTCGCTCAAGCTGCGCGAGATCAGCGCCGCTGGCTGCAACGCCTGTGAAGCCGACACCAACGTGCTGGGCACCCTGGTCTACGACCTGGGCAAGTTCGGCATCAACTTCGTGGCCTCGCCCCGTCATGCCGACGGCATCCTGGTCACCGGCCCCGTGAGCCGCAACATGCGCGAAGCCGTGCTGGCCACCTGGGCCGCCGTGCCCGAGCCGCGCATCGCCATCGCCGTGGGCTCCTGCGCCATCTCCGGCGGCCTCTTCGCCGACAGCGACGAATGCTGCGGCGGTCTGCCGCCCCTGTGCGACGTGCAGCTCTTCGTGCCCGGCTGCCCGCCCAGCCCCTGGAGCATCCTCGACGGCCTGCTGCGCCTCAAGTCGGAAAAAGACGTGCTGTAAAGATAGGTGAGGGGAGGGGGACCCCCTCTGCTGACGCGAGAGGGGGGCTCCCTCCCCTCAAACTCCCCTCCCCCTCCCCAGCGCGTTTTATCCTGTTCTGACAGATAGATAAAAGACGTGCTTTTTCCCCGGCCCCTTGCCGTCAGCTCTGCCCTTGATGCCCGTAGATTCCTTCGTCGCAACGGGCACGCCCCTTGCGGGCCGCCATTCGAGCGAGCCTCTTTTCACTGCTAAAAACGCAGCCACCACTTTCGCAAGTCCCTCCTCCCGCCCCTGGTATGCCTATCACGGACAGGCATGTCTTCTATCCCGTTCTGTCTAAAAGCCATCTGCGTCCTGCCTTGAATAACGGCATCCTCTCCGCATACGCTCTACGCATCCCCCACCCAACCAGCGGCCGTTCTGCCATCACTGCAACTTTTCTTCCCCATCCATTGAGCGCGCCGATCGGGCGGCGTACGCCGAAGGCGTCGTGCCGCCCTTGCCCCGGCGCGCCCGCGCAGTACCGGGGACCGAGGCGGGGCAGGGGGTGCAGGGGGCCTGGGGCTGCCCAAGCCCCGGCCCCTTGCCGCTCGCCGCGCAGGCAGACCAGCCCGGATGTCGGGCAACGGCCGCTCATCGTGCGGCAGCCCTCCGCGTCACGCGGCTCTATCCCGGCACGGCGCAGCGTCCATCCTTCTCCTGCCGCAGCGGCGAACCTCTTTTACGTTGCCTTCCCCCCGGGCCGGTGGCATACTGCCGCCATGTCCATCTTCACCACATCCACTCCCGTCATCGGCACGCCGGAAAACGGCGAATGGCCTCTGGTGCACCCGCTGGCCTGCCTGCCCGAACCGGCCCTGGAGTCCCCCACGCAGGGCAGCATCCCCGACGATGCCGCCTGCATGGCCCTTTGGGACAAATATGGCATGCTGGACAATATCCGCGCCCATTCGCGCATGGTGGCCCATATCGCCACCGAGCTGGCCCAGCGGGCCCGCGCGGCCGGGTTCCCGGTCAATGTGGCCGCTGTGCGCGCCAGCGCCATGCTGCACGACATCGCCAAGACCTACAGCGTCCTGCACGGCGGCAGCCATGCCCAGCTGGGGGCCAGCTGGGTGGTGGCCGAGACCCGCAACCATGCCTTGGCGCAGGGCGTGCTGCTGCACGTCCACTGGCCCTGGGCCGTCCCGGAGCAGGAGCCCGAACGCCTGTTCTCCATCCCGTTTTTCGTGATCTACGCTGACAAGCGGGTCAAGCACGACCAGTGCGTGCCCCTGCGCCAGCGCTATGAAGACCTGCTGGTGCGTTACGGCCATACGGAAAAGGCCCGCAAGGGCATCCGCCTTTCGTGGCAGCAGGGCGAATGTATCGAACGCGCCTTCGAGGCGCATCTGGGGTATGCCATCCATGAAGATTCTTTTGATAGCGGGCGGCTGGTCCAGCGAGCGTGAGGTCTCCCTGACCGGTGCCCGCGGCATGCAGGAAGCCCTGCTCAAACGCGGTCACGCCGTGACCTTCTTCGACCTGCTGGAAAATTTCGACGAGCTGCTGGAGACCGCCCGGCAGCATGACTTTGCCCTCATCAACCTGCACGGTTCGCCGGGCGAGGACGGTCTGGTGCAGGCCATGCTGGAAAAGGCCGGCTGTCCCTACCAGGGCTCCGGGCCTTCCGGTTCCTTCCTGGCCCTGAACAAGGCCGCCGCCAAGCAGATCTTCCGCATGGCCGGCCTGCCCACGGCCGACTGGGAATTCCTGCCCGTGCGTCCCGCCGAAGGCTGGGAACCGCGCCTGCCCTGGCCGCTCTTCGTCAAGACCACCACGGGCGGTTCTTCCCTGCGTCTGGGCCGTGCCACCAACCGGCAGGAACTGGATGCCCTCATGGACGAGATCTTCGCCGCCGGTGAAGGTGTGCTCATCGAACCCCAGCTGCCCGGCAAGGAGATCACCTGCGGCATCCTGGGCGAGGAAGCCATGCCGCCCATCCTCATCGAGCCCGTGGCGGGCGACTACTTCGACTACGAGAGCAAGTACGCCAGCGGCGGCGCGCGCGAGCTCTGCCCCGCGCCCGTTTCCCCGGCCGTCACCGCCGAGGTGCAGCGCCTGGCCCTGGCCGCCCACAAGGCCCTGGGCCTCAAGGGCTACAGCCGCGCCGACTTCATCCTCGGCCCCGACGACAGCCTGCACCTGCTGGAGGTCAACACCCTGCCCGGCATGACGCCCACCAGCCTCGTGCCGCAGGAGGCCGCTCAGCTGGGCATGGATTTTGGCCAGCTGCTGGAAAAACTCATCGAGCTGGGCATGGAACAGCACGCCAAAGCCTGAGCCCTGCCCCTTCCGTTTGCCTTCAGGCGCGCTGTCCCCGGGCAGCGCGCTTTTTCGTTTCCGGCCCGTGCCGGGAGCGGCCCCGTTCTGAGCGCCCCGGCGCATGTCTGCCCAAGGAGGCAGCCCCATGAATCCCACTTTTGCCGCCCACGCGGCCGCCATCCTGACCATCCTCATCTGGGGCGCCACCTTCACCTCCACCAAGGTGCTGCTGCAGGCCTTTGCGCCCATCGAGATCCTTTTCCTGCGCTTTTTGCTGGGGGCCTGTGCCCTGTTGCTGGCCTGCCCCCGCCTGCTGCATGTGCGTGACCGGCGCCGGGAAGTGACCTTTGCCCTGGCGGGCCTGTGCGGCGTGACCCTCTACTTTTTGCTGGAGAACATCGCCCTGAGCTACAGCACGGCGTCCAACGTGGGCGTGCTGGTGGGCATATCGCCCTTTTTGACGGCCCTGCTGGCCCGCATCGTCCTGGGCGAGAGCCTGCATCCCGGCTTTTTCGTGGGCTTCGTCTGCGCCATGTCCGGCATCGTCTGCATCGCCGTCAACAGCAATGCCGTGCTCCGGCTCAACCCGCTGGGCGATGTCCTGGCCCTGCTGGCGGCCCTGACCTGGGCCTTCTATTCCATCCTGACCCGCAAGATAGGCGACTACGGTTACAATACCTTGCAGGTGACGCGCCGCATCTTCTGCTGGGGCCTGCTCTTCATGCTGCCAACCCTGCCGCTGTCCGGATTCCGCTGGGGGCTGGAGCGTCTGGCGCAGCCCGAGATGCTGGCCAACCTGCTCTTCCTCGGCCTGGGGGCCTCGGCCCTGTGCTTCGCCACCTGGAATTTCACCATCCGCATCCTGGGCGCCATCAAGACCAGCGTCTATATCTACGCCGTGCCCGTGGTCTCGGTCATCACCGCCACCCTTTTGCTGGGCGAGCGCCTGACCGGCCTGGCCCTTACCGGCATGGCCCTCATCATCCTCGGTCTGGTCATCTCCGAAGGCCGCCTGCCCCTGCGCCGCAAAAAAGCCTGACCGCAGCCGGGCCGCGCCCCGAGATACCCCCCTGCCCCGGAACAGCCAAAAGCCCCGCGCCGTCATGACGACAGCACGGGGCTTTTCAGCAACGGGCCCGCAGGGCGGTATCCGCTTAGTTCCAGATCAGATGCAGCAACCAGTAGGAACAGAAGCCCACGGTGGCCGCAGCGGGCAGAGTCAGCACCCAGGCCGTGACCAACTGTCCGGCCACGGTCCAGCGCACGGCGGAAAGGCGCTTGGTGGACCCCACACCGAAGATGCAGGCCGAGATGGTGTGCGTGGTGCTCACGGGAGCGCCCAGCACGGATGCCCCGGAGATGACCAGAGCGGCCGAGGTCTCGGCGGCAAAGCCGTGCACGGGCTCCAGCTTGAAGATGCGGTGGCCCATGGTCTTGACGATCTTCCAGCCGCCGATGGCCGTACCGGCGGCCATGGCCATGGCGCAGGCCAGCTTGACCCACAGGGGCACGGCCACTTCGTCGATCTCGCCGAAAATGAACAGGGCCAGGGTGATGATGCCCATGGTCTTCTGGGCGTCATTGAGGCCGTGGCTGGTGGCCATGAATGCCGCGGACACCAGCTGCATCTTGCGGAAGATGCGGTTGACCTTGCTGCGCATGACCCGCGCGAAGATCCAGTAGATGAGCCACATGATGAGGAAGCCCACCCCAAAGCCCGCCAGCGGCGAGAGCACCAGCGGCAGCAGCACCTTGTTGACGATACCGGCGAAATTGAGGGCATCTGGCCCGGCATGGGCCAGGGCAGCACCCACCAGGCCGCCGATGAGCGCATGGGAGGACGACGAGGGGATGCCGAAATACCAGGTGAGGCAGTTCCAGAAGATGGCGCCCAGCAGGGCCGCCAGCACGAGGATATGGCTGCCCTGGACCACTTCGGGCAGGACAAGTCCCGCCCCGAGGGTCTTGGCCACCTCGGTGCCCAGCAGGGCCCCGGCCAGGTTGAGGGCGGCCGCCATGCCCACGGCAAAGCGGGGCGTCACCACCTTGGTGGAGACCACGGTGGCGATGGCATTGGCGCAGTCATGCGCGCCGTTGGTAAAGTCGAATACCAGGGCGACAAGGACGATCAGAATGAGCAGGAGAGGGATCTCAAACATTCTTCAGCACCGCTTCTTCGATGGTTTCAGCCAGATTATTGACGTTTTCCAGAAGCATGCTGATGCGGTCGTAAGCCTGGCTCCACTTCATGATGTTCATGAGCCGGGCGGGGGTGATCTCCTGCTGGTCGTCCATGAGCTCGGCCAGTCCCACGGCCAGCAGCATGTCGCACTCGCCGCGCAGGTAGCGGAAGGCGCGCGTCTTGTGGCAGTCCTCACGCCGAGTCAGGCCGTCCAGCATCTCGCCGGTCAGCTCCAGCATGGAGCAGATGGTGCGCACCAGCTGCACGGCGGGGAAGCGCATGGTGGGGAACTCGAAGATGTGCAGACGGGTGCTCAGGGTGTGCAGGCCGTCCAGAGCCTCTTCCTGTTCCTGGTTGATGCGCAGGATGTCCTCACGGTCGATGGGCGTGATGAAGGTCTGCGACAGGTCGCGGATGATGCGCACATGGAGTTTGTCCGCCTCTTCCTCGATCAGGGCGATCTCCTTGTGGGCCTCGTCCATCTTGGACAGGTCCTCCAGCATGGCGAGCAACAGTCGCGACATGTGGCGCAAATGGCTGTTTTGCTCCAGCAGCATTTCAAAGAACGGAGCGGACTTGGGAAGCAGGGATGCGAACATGCGCCCTCCTCTTGATGTGAAAGATCCCTGGACGGGGTCCCCTGCCCCTGCGGCAAACGGCCGAAAGGGATGTATTACCGGGATCCCCTGACTTCATTCCTTATCGTGTACGCCCGGTATGCGTGTTTCCGGGCGGGTACCGCCTTTTGTTACAATAGATAATGATATCTGTTTATTATCTTTGCAGAGATTATACGGTGTCCATGAAATCGTTTTCAAGCCATTTCCGGCCTGCGGCTGCGATTTCCCCTTCCGGCAGCCAGTCAGGCGGCAGCAGCCAGCGGGCCTCCGGCAGATGCAAGGCGCCGTGATGCAGAAAAAAATATCCCTGCCCGTCTTCTGAGGACTGCGGCAGGGAGGAAGCATACAGGCCATCCAGCCACAAGGCATGGCCCAGAGCGGCGGCATGGGCCCGGATCTGGTGCCGGGCGCCCCGATGGATGGTACAGCCCGCCAGGGTCAGACTGTCGGGCAAAGAGGGGACGGACAAAGAAAAGCGCCGGCACAGTTCGCGGGCGAAAGCACGGCAGGACTCGCCCTGCCAGCGGTACAGGGGCCGGAACCAGGTCCAGCGGGTGGCATCAGCGGTCTCGGCATCCAGCACACGGACCACACGGCGCTGCGCCATATCCAGGGCCCGGCGCACGCAGGCCTCCTGCTCCAGACAACCGGACAGCAGGGCCAGATAGCCTTTGCAGCACCGCCCCCCGGCTTCGGCCTGACGAAAATCCTGCACCGTGGCGTCCAGGCCGTCCGCATCATCCGCCACGGCGGCACAGACGATGCCCGACGTCCGGGCATCCAGGCGTTGCAGCAGGGCCCAGGCCGGAGGGACGGCGCCCTCGGGCCACAGCGAAGGGATGGCGGCCTCAAGGCTGCGGCCGCTGCCCCCGGCCAGACTGACGCTGTGCCAGCCTGCGGGTTTGAACAAAGCCTGCCAGCGCCCCTGACGGGAAAGCGCACGTGGAGCTTCTCCACCGGCAGCAGGATCAGGAAAAACTTCCGGGAGAGCCGGGGAAAGGCTGATACTGTCGCCCTGACGGACACGGTAGGCGGCGGAGGCCTGACGGCCGTTGACCCGCACCCGCCCTTCTTCCAGCAGGCGCCGACGGCCGCGCAGGCCGGGCACAGGCTGGCCCAAGGCTTCCAGTACCACGGCCAGGGCCGCGTCCAGCCGCTGGCCGGCAAGAGCGGCATCGGCCACATGACAGTCTTGGTGCAGGGCGTCCATCAGGCATCCTCTTCCGGGATCGCGGCCGTCCCCGCTTCCGGGGCACGCTCACGGGCGCGCAGCTCTTCCACCAGTTCCAGCAGGGCCACGGAGGCCCGTTCGGAATCGTGATGCTGCGGATCGTCGGGGCAGACCATCTCCCTGTCCACCACCTCGATGCCGCGCCGCTCCAGCTCCTTCCATTCGATGCCGCCGGGATAGCGGCCGTGGCGGCTGTCCAGCAGCACGGCATGCAGCAGGTCGCCGGGGCCCGCCTGCGGCGCGTCCTGCTGCAGGTGACGCAGCAGCATGTCCACCTGGGCGGTGAGGGTCAGGCCCTGGGCCTCGGTATCCTTGCCGGAATTGGGGATGTAGATCTTGGGGCAGCGCGCTGCGGCCACGGCACGGCCCACGCCGTCGGGCAGCAGATTGGAGAGCACGCTGGTGTAGAAACTGCCCATGGGATAGCAGATGGCCCCGGCGCTTTGCAGATAGGTGGCCGCCGTGGCCGACAGGGGCGGACGGCAGGGCGTGAGGGCCGTGGAAGTGCGCCCCGGTTCGTGGACCGTGAGGTAGAGGCGCCGTACCGGCTGGGTCAGGCGACAGAAATGGTGCTGCCCCACCAGGACGGAGCCGTCGGCCAGCTCGGCAGCCAGATGCAAACAGGCATTGACGATGGGCAGGACCACGCCGCGCACCTGCAAAAGACGGCTGAACAGGCTCAGCACCGGCGTGAAATTGCGCTGAAAATGCAGATAGCCCCCGGCAAGCAGCAGATTGCCCATGCTGGCTTTCTGGGGGCGGAAATCATCGGGCATGCGCTCCAGGAAATAGCCCAGATGCACCCGCATCACATCGGCCATGACCGACGGCAGGGGACGCCAGCAGGGATGCCCGGCGCTGCCCATGGCGCGCAGACGGGCGCGCAGGGCCTCGGAATCTCCCTCCGCGGGCAGGCGCATCTCCCAGAAGTCCAGTACACTCTGCGGGATCATGCTGTCTGCCAGGGCGGCCAGACGATTGCGGATGTCCCCCACGGCGGGCAGGGCAAAAGCTTCGCGCAGGGCGGCGGAACTGCCGCCCGAATCGAAGGGCGTCACCAGATGGACGGAATTGTGGGTGTAACGGGTAAGACTGCGACTCAGGCCCCTGAGGGCCGTACCGCCGGTGAAGAAGACCAGCCGGGGACCAAGGGCGGGCAGGAGGACGCTCACGCCGCTTCTCCGGTCATGCCCAGTTCGCGCATCCTGAGGTAGATGGCGCGGCCGATCCAGGCATCGGTGGCAGCGTAGATGACCTGGCGCTTGCTCAGCTCCATGACGCTCCAGTTGGAACACTGGGGCCCCTTGGAGATGCGCTGCCCGAACAGGTTGGCGGCCAGGGTGCGCAGGCCCTGCGTGGTCAGCTGATGGGCCCGGGCCACCATGCCCAGATCCACCATGCCCGCAGGCTTGAAAGGATACAGACGGGCCAGCTCGCGCATGTCGTCGCCGATGGCCACCCCGGCCTTGATGACCGCGGGGTCGGCCAGCAGGCCCGCCAGTTCGGGCCCGAAAGGCCACCAGGAAAGCTGCACCAGATACACGGCCCGGGCCGTGGCCAGCTGCACCAGGGAAGGGGTGTTGACCCGGCCCTTACGGAAGGAAGGACGGGTCTCGGTGTCGAAGCCCAGCACCTGTTCCTGCTGCAGATCCGGCAGGGCTTTTTCCCAGTCTTCCAGGCTGCGCACCAGATGGATGGGCCCTTCGTAATGGCACAGGGGCAGGGCGTTGATTTCGTCGCTGCTCAGGCGGCGACGCAGACTTTCCAGATTCATGCCGTTCGGGGGTTTGTGTCCTAAGGGAGGTACCGCGTACCTGCGGTACGCGCATACCTGCCCCTTATAACACAAATCACTTGCCGATGCAAAAGCTTGAAAAGACGCGATTCAAGACCTCTTCCGGGCTGTCCAGACCGGTGACCTCGCCCAGCAGGGCCGCCGCGGCGTCCAGACGGACGGAACAGCAGTCATAAGGACTGCCTGCGGCGATGTCCGCCAGCAGGGCGTCCAGCTCGTGCAGGGCACGTTCCAGCACCAGCGACTGGCGGGCGTTGGGGGCCAGCCCGTCGGAGGGCGGCGTATGGCTGCCGTCGTCCAGCAGCAGGGCCCGCAGACGGCGGGCCAGGGTATCCACGTTGTGGCCGGTGCTGGCGCTGATGCGCACGCAGGGACGGCCATGGCCCCAGACAGGCGGCCAGACGGCGGGCTCCGCCAGGTCCACCTTGTTCCAGACCAGCAGCACGGGGATGTCGCCGGCCTGTTCCAGCACTTCGCGCACGGCCTCGTCGGGACAGATGTCGGCAGCGGCCCCGGCAGGGCCCAGACGGCCGCCGTCCACCAGCAGCAGGATGGCGTCGGCCTGACGCACCTTCTGGCGGCTCAGGGCCACGCCCATCTCTTCCACGCTCTCGTCGGTCTCGCGCAGGCCCGCCGTATCGGTCAGGCGCACGGGCAGGCCGTCCAGCTGGCAGCTTTCCTCAAGGAAATCGCGCGTGGTGCCGGGGATGTCCGTGACCAGGGCGCGGTTGCGGCCCAGCAGGGCATTGAGCAGACTGGACTTGCCCGCATTGACGGCACCGGCCAGAACCACCACGGCGCCCTGCTGCATGACCTGCGCACGGCGCTGGCCGGTCAGCAGACCGCGCACGGCGGCGGCCACGTCCTCCACAACGGCGGCGAAGGCTTCGGGGGCGAGGCATTCCACCTCTTCGTCGGGAAAATCCACGGCCAGGCTCATCTGCACGCGCAGCTCTTCCAGACGCCGGCGCAGGGCCATGACCTTGCGGCCCAGCAGGCCGTCCAGACGGTTGAGGCTGTAGCGCAGGGCCTCGCGCGAAGGCGCGGCGATGAGTTCGGCCACGGCCTCGGCCTGGCTCAGGTCCATGCGGCCGTTGACGAAGGCCCGGCGCGAGAACTCGCCCCGCTCCGCGGCCCGTGCCCCCAGACGCAGGGCCGTCTCCAGGATGGCCTGCACGATGAAGGGGCCGCCGTGGCAATGGATCTCGGCCACGTCTTCCCCGGTGAAAGTGCGCGGACCGGGCATGAACACGGCCAGTACATCATCCAGCGGCGCGCCTTCATGGTCCAGGGCGCGCCCGCGGTGCAGCACCCAGGGCCGGAAGCCCGAGAACTTTGCCGACGCGGGGCTGAACATGCGGGAAAGGATCTCCCGGGACTGCGGCCCGGAGATGCGGACGATGCCGATGCCCCCCGCACCGGGAGCCGTGGCTATGGCGGCGATGGTAGGCATCAGGAACGCTCGGGACGGCGGCGCATGATGACGACCCGCTTCATGGGACCATCACCGGAACTGCGGGTCTGCACTTCCTCGGCATCCTGCAGGCAAAGATGCACGATGCGGCGATGATAGGAGCTGAGCGGACGGGTGGAATAGGAGCGGCCGGTCTGGCGCACCTTTTCGGCCAGGGCCAGGGCCATCTCGCGCAGCTTCTCGTCCTGGCGCTGGCGGTAGCGCCCGGCATCCAGCTGCACGCGCACGGCGGCGTTCATGCCGCGCGAGACCACGCGCGAAGCCAGATACTGCAGGGAGGCCAGGGTCTGGCCCTCGCGCCCGATGAGCAGGCCGGAATCTTCCTCACAGTCCACGGCCACGCGCACACGGCCGTCGGCCACGGTCACTTCCAGCGTCACTTCCTCGCCCACGATGGGGCGGACGAGCTGGCGCACGGCTTCCTTGGTCAGGGCTTCGAGACGCTGGGGGTCCAGTTCCTCCACAGGGGTGAAGGGCAGGCTCTCCTCCACTTCGTCCAGCACGTCTTCGGTGTTCTCCACAGGCGCGGGCACGGCCGGGGCCTGCGGACGCTGGCGACGGCGGCCTTCGCCCTCACCGCGCACGGAAGGACGGGGACGGGCACGGCGGCCCTCGCCGCGGCGGTTGCCGGCTTCAGGAGCCGCATTTTCGGCAGGGGCTTCCTCGGCCGGGGCTTCGGCCGCAGCGGCGGCACGGGCCTGGTCACGGCCACGACCGCGGCCACGGGGCTGGCGGGCGTTCTCGGCGGGTTTTTCCTGCCGTTCGGCCTTTTCGCTCTTCTCAGCCTTCTCGTCCTTGCGGGCGGGCCGTTCTTCAGCAGGAGCGGCCTTCTTGCGCGCCTCTTCCGGGGCGGGCGCGGCCGGAGCGGCCACGCTTTCCTCGCGGGCGGCAGGGGACACCTTTTCGGCAGGGCGACGGGGCGCTTCCTCACGGCCCAGGGACGGCCGTTCCAGCCGGACATCGCAGCGCTTCTTGCCGAGGACGCTTTCCACGGCTTCGCGCAGAGCGGCACGGCGCGCACGGATCTTGGCCTTGCGGGCCCCCACGATACCAAAAATGCCGCTCTTGGCGTCCTGAACTATCTCAATCTCCAGCTTTTCGCGGGCGGCATTGTAATAGCTGCAGGCCTCCTGAATGGCGGCATCCAGATTCTTACCCTGAAACTCTTTGAATCCGTCCATAAACTCTCCCAAAAGGGGCGGCAGCGGGGAGACCCCGCTGCCACCACATATGGACTCTTTTCCGTGTCGCAAGACCGCTCACGCGGTCATGGGCCGTGACCCTACTGGGCCAGCAGCTTGCTTCTGCGGCCCATCCGCCACTGCTGGGCAATGGACAGGATGTTGTTGACCAGCCAGTACACCACCAGACCGGAGGGGAAGCTCAGGAACAGGGCGGTGAAGACGATGGGCAGGAACATCATGATCTTCTGCTGCGTGGGATCGGTGGCCGGCGGGCTCATCTTCTGCTGCAGGAACATGGTGATGCCCATGATGATGGGCGTGATGTAATAGGGGTCCTTAGAGGACAGGTCAGCCAGCCAGATCAGGTCCGTGCCGGGCAGATAGGTGATGAAGGGCGCGTGACGCAGCTCGATGGAGGTCAGCAGCGCCTGATACAGACCGAAGAACACGGGCAGCTGCACCAGGATGGGCACACAGCCGCTGGCGGGGTTGACGCCGTAGGTCTTGTACAGGGCCATGACTTCCTTGTTCATGGCTTCCTTGTCGTCCTTATACTTTTCGCGGATGTTGGCCATCATGGGCTGGAGCTTCTTCATCTTTTCCATGGAAGAGTAGCTCTTGGCCGTCAGGGGCCAGAACACGGCCTTGATGACGATAGTCAGCATGATGATGGAAAGGCCCCAGTTGTGGGTGTACTGCTGGAAGAATTCCAGCAGCCACAGCAGGCCCTTGGCGATGATGCTGAACATGCCCAGGTCCACGCTGAGGGCCAGCTGGTCGGACACGGCGGCCAGCATCTTGCGCTCCTTGGGACCCATCCAGTAGGAAACTTCGAGGGTGGTCTCCTGGCCGGGGGCCACCACCACTTCCTTGGGCTCCAGGGCCACGCGGTAGACGCTGCCCTGCATGCGGCCCACCATGCGGGCCTCATCGGCGTCACCGGGCATGACGGCGGACAGGAAGTAGGTGCTCATGGGGCCGGCCCAGTAGAGCTTGCCGCTGGCTTCCACGCCTTCCTTGGTCAGCTTGTCGGTGGAGGTCTCTTCGCCCAGCGAACCGCCGTTGTCCCAGGCCACGCGCATGGCGTCGTAGTTGGTGTTGGCGGCATTGCTGGTGTCGGCGGCCACGGTGTAGCGCACGCGCACGCTGCGGGTGTCGGCGCCCAGGGTGGCCAGGCTCACCTTTTCGGAGATCAGGTAATTTTCGGAATTGAAGGTCAGTTCACGGGTCACGCGCAGGTTGTCGACCTCGCCCACCAGGCGGACGACGCCCTTGCCGCCTTCAGCCACGGTCACACCGCTGTCGGACTCCAGGGCCCACTTGCCGGTGCTCCACGAAGGCTGACCGTTGATGACCAGACCCAGAGGCGCCACAGCGGCGGTCTGGGGATCCACCATATTGATGCGGGGAGAATCCTCGTCCAGGCCGGAGGTGTACTTTTTGAGCTCGAAGGAGCGCAGCACACCGCCGCCGGAATGCAGCACGGCCTTGTACAGGGGGGCGTCCACCGTCACGTCCACGCCGGGGGCGGGAGTGAAGGCAGGCAGGGGCTCGGCCTGGGCCTTCTGCTTGGCTTCGGCTTCAGCCTGGGCCTTCTGGGCCTGCTCGGCCTGGGCAGCCTCCATCTTGGCTATCTCGGCCGGATCGGGTTTGACCACCCAACCCATATAGTCGGCCAGATAGCTCCAGCCGACGACCACGAGCAGACACAGGACAATTGCCATGATAAGATTTTTGCCGTCTTGCATGCGGGGAGGTACTCCATGAAGCAGAGACTACGGGTGACGCCGCGCAGGGGGCACGGGATCATATCCCGAGCCGCCCCAGGGATGGCAGCGGGCCAGACGACGCAAGGCCAGCCAGCCGCCGCGCAATACGCCGTGGGTCATGATGGCTTCCAGGGCGTAGGCGGAACATGTGGGGTAAAAACGACAGGCAGGGGGCAGGACCGGAGAGATGAACAGCTGGTAGAAGCGGATGGGCAGGACGAAGAGACGGCGCAGCATGGCTAGTCCCTGTTCCGGCCACCGTTGTTCCTGGCCGGGTGCAGGCCCGGCAGGCGCTGCAGCAGCGGCAGCAGCTGGGCGTTGACGCGGTCCTGGCTCAGGTCCGCCGCGCCGGTGTGCTTTTTGGCCACAGCGACGATATCCAGATGTTCGGGCAAAAGTGCCCGGTGCAGGCGAAAGAATTCCCGCAGCAGACGTTTGACCCGGTTGCGCGTGACCGCTTTGCCCACCTTGCGGGATACAGCCATGCCCATACGCGTACAGGCCCCGTTTTCGCGGGGCCGTACAAAAACAAGGAAATGCTCCGTATGGTAACGCCTGCCCCGCTCGTAGCACGCGGAATACTCCGCTTGTTTGCGGATGCGGCTCTGGCGGGGCAGAAAAAGGCGTTCGGCCATGATGGCTCGCTTCTGGGATCGCGGGGCGCAGCCCCCAATCGACTAGGCGCTCAGATGCTTGCGACCCTTGGCGCGACGACGGCGCAGGATGGCGCGGCCGCTGGGGGTGGCCATGCGGGCGCGGAAACCGTGGGTGCGGGCTCTTCTGACTTTACTGGGCTGGTATGTTCTCTTCATTGCTCTAGCTCCTTGCGTGTGGCTGCGGCGACGGACAGCAGGCCAAGTGGCCCGGCGCGAGTTTTGCGCGACATAAGCGGGAAGGCTTGCCCGTGCCCGCAGCACTGTCGCTGCACGGAATACGCCTTGCAGCCTGTAAATTTGAAAGGGTTACATACACGGCATAAGGCCCGCCGTCAAGGCTTGTTCACCATCCCCGGGCGGGACAATGAACAAAAAAACGCCGGCGGGACCGCTCCCTGCCTGTCGGTAAAGGCCTTTTGCGCCTTGACAGGATGTGCCTGCGACGGCACAATTTTTATTTCATTATCACCAAGGAGACCGCATGTCCACGCCAGAACATCTGCTGCCCCCGCCGCCCGCCTGTCCCTGTGTGGTCCTCATCGGCATGGCTGGCGCGGGAAAATCCACTGTGGGCATGGCCCTGGCCCAGACCCTGGGCTGGGCCTTCATGGACAGCGACTATCTTATGGAAGCCCTGTACGCCGACCGCCTGCAGTCCGTCACCGACGCCCTGAGCAAGGAGGCCTTCCTGGATCTGGAAGCCGTGGTCCTGGGCTCCATCCGCGTCCAGCGCACGGTCATCGCCACGGGCGGCAGCGCCGTCTACCGGCCGCAGGCCATGGCACATCTGGCCACTCTGGGGCCCGTGGTTTTCCTGGACGTACCTCTGGAGACCATCGAAGAGCGCATCGCCCGCAATCCCGACCGCGGCCTGGCCATCGCCCCGGGGCAGACCCTGGCCGACATTTTTTATGAGCGCGAGGCCCTCTACAACCACTACGCCACCCTGCGCTGTGACGCCCGCCAGAAGACGCCCCAGCAGTGTGCCCGCTGGATCGCCGAGCATCTGCCTCCCCTGCCCGGCCTGCCCACGGCCTGATCCTCTTTGCCGCTTTTCGCGGCCATCCCCGCATGACGGGCCTCCGCCTTTCCGGGCGGAGGCTTTTTTATGCCCTTTTCCCATGACCGGGATGGCGCATTGCGCCCCGGCCTGCCGCCAACGTCCTCCACGGGTTGATGACACTTTCCGCTTGACATTTTTCCGGACGCATGTTTCCGATGTATCATCGGTCAATAGGCACTTTTATCTGCAAAAAGCCTTTTGGACCACTGTAAAGATATGGATACACGCAAACATCTTCTTCCTCCACTGAGCAGAAGTCAGGCTGGTATACTTGTTGCCATCTGTCTTGCCGCAGCCATGACGACCTTTCATGGCCGTCTTCTTATCTCATCTCTGCCTGATTTGCGTGGTATATGGGGATTATCTTATGATGAAGGCTCCGTCATCAGTACCGTTGCATCAGCATCACAGCTCATCCTTGCGCCCATACTGCCCTTTTTCCTGACAGCGCTGGGCCTGCGGCGTCTGCTCCTGCCGCTTTCCCTCGGCTTCGTCTGCGTCGCTTTCTGCATCCCCTTCATCTCCGGCTACGAGAACCTGCTCGTGGCCCACGCCCTCATGGGGCTGCTCATCGGCTCCTTCGTGACGGCCACCATACAGATCATGCTCAAGCATCTGCCGCCGCCGTGGTGGGTGGTGGTGCTGGCTTTTTTCACCTTCCGTGTCTCCCTGGGCATCAATTCCGGCGTCTCGCTGGGGGCCTTTTATCTGGAATATATGGGCTGGCAATGGATCTACTGGCAGTCCGGGCTCATCATGTTCGTCTATTTCGTCCTGCTCCAGCGCCATCTGCCCCCGGATACGCATCAGGGAGCTGCTGCACAAGCCGGACTATTCCGGCATGGCCTTCTATTGCCTGAGCGTCGTCCTCATCTATGCCGGGCTGGATCAGGGCGAACGCCTGGGCTGGTTCGATTCCGGCATCATCACGGTGTTCCTGGCCGGCGGTATCGTCAGCTTCCTCCTTTTCCTCGCCAACGAGGCGCTGGTGGAACGCCCCTGGGCCCCGCCCCGGCTGTTCGCGGACTTCAACATCATCATGTCCGTGGGCATGGTCATCATCTATATATTCATCCTCTCCGCCAATTCCCTGCTCATCACCCTGTTCCTGGACACGGTGCACGATCTGCGGCCCCTGCAAAGCGGCCTGCCCCTGCTGCAGCTGCTGGCCACGCCCTTCTGCGCCTTTCTGGTGCTCAAGGCGGACACGCGCCTGCTCTGCGCCACGGGCGTCCTGCTCATGGGGCTGGCCTGCTATCAGGGCACCTTCATCACCGCTGACTGGGTGGCCGCCGACTTTTTCCCCATGGCCATCCTGTTCGCCATCGGACACCCGCTGGTCTTCCTTTCCCTGATGGCCTTCTGCATGGCCTGCTTCACGGCCAAGACCGCCGTGGGACTGCTGGCCTATATCCAGGTCTCGCGCATCTCCACGCCCATCGAGGGCAATGCCCTGTTCCTGCTGCTCATCCGGCAGCGGGAGGATCTGTACTTCAGCCAGACAGGCAGCCGCCTGACCGTAGACGCCCCGGCCGTGGCCCGTTTTCTGGACAGCGGCGGCTCGCTGGACCAGCTCGGACAACAGTTGCAGACCGATGCCTTCATCCTGGGGATCAACGATGTCTTTGCCCTCTGCGTCTGCATCGCTCTGGGCACCATGCTGCTGCTGGCCTTCGTCAAGGCCATGAAACCAACGCCGGTCAGCCCCGTGGATCTGGGCACGCCGGGAAACTGAACGCACGGGGACCGTCATGAACAGCCTCAAACCCGGTTTTGCCGACGAACTGCTGAAGCTGGCCCTGTATGACCGCCTGCTGGCCCTTTTCCGGCTCTCGCCGTGGATCATCCTGGGCATGCTGCTGCTCGTCATCCTTTTCTTCCTGCTGAACTTCAACCGGCTGGAGAGCGGCAAGCACATCCAGGAGACGGACAATGCCTATACCCAGCTCGACCGCGTAGTGCTGGAGGCCAAGGTCAACGGCTATGTGGCCCAGGTGGGCTTTGGCGATTTCCAGCAGGTGAAGGCCGGGGACGTGCTCCTGCGCGTGCAGGATGCCGACTACCGGGCCCGCACGGATCAGGCCCGGGCCGTCAGGGACAAGAGCGCCGCCAATCTGGAGCGTCTTGATCTGGAGATAGGTTTGCAGGAGGCCTGCATCCGGCAGGCCCGCGTGGCTGCGGAAAATGCGGCGGCACGTCTCGATCTGGCCAGCCGCGAGAACGCCCGCGTGCAGAAGCTCTTCAAATGCAACGCCGTCTCCACCCGTGAGGCGGACTCGGCCGAGATCAACCTGCGCACGGCCCAGCACAGCCACCGCGAGGCCCTGGCCGAAGTCCGGGTACAGGAGCGCAAGCTCGAACTGCAAAAGGCGGACAGGCAGCTGCGCGAGGCTGACCTCCGGGCCGCGGAAGCCCAGTTGCAGAGCGCCCTCATCGACCTGGGGCACACCATCATCACCGCCCCGGGCAACAGACACACCGGTGCCCGCAAGATACAGGTGGGTGATCTGGTGAGGGAAGGCATGCAGGTTGTCTCCCTGGTGCTGGACATGCCCCCCTACATCGTGGCCAATTACAAGGAGACCCAGATAGGCAACATCCGGGCTGGGCAGCCCGTGGAGATCCTCATCGACACCTTCCCCGGCCACACCTTCAAGGGTCATGTGGAGAGCATCTCCCCCGCCACCGGGGCCACCTTCTCCCTGCTGCCCAAGGACACCTCGTCCGGCAACTTCACCAAGGTCGTCCAGCGCATCCCGGTGCGTATCGCCTTCGAGCCCGGGCAGGAGCGCCTACCGGAGATCCGCTCCGGCATGTCGGTCATCACCCGCATCGACACCGGCAGCGCGCAGACGGGAGCCTGAGCCGGCAACGAGCCGAGGGCGGTACGGGATGCATCGGCAAAAAACGGCTGGCCTCCTCCGTCCCTCCCGGCGCGGGCGCCCCTTGCGGCCCGCCTGCGCGTGCTCCCGGCCTCTTTCCCCAGACTTCCTGCCCTCAAGTTTTGCCGGAATTCCACGGCCCAGACGCTTCCCGCGGCCCGAGGTAGCCGCGCCAAAGCGGCTGCCTGCCGGCCGCAGGATGCCCCACAGCCCAGAAAAAAGCCCCCTTCCCGTGCAGGGAAGAGGGCTGTGGCATCAGACAGGCTGCGGCAGGACTAGTACTGCCACTTCTTGCCGTCGTGACGGATCATTTCATTGAGATTGCGGGTCTTGATCTTTTCGCAGGGAGCGGAAAGGGCAGCGCTCTTGCTGGCACCGCGACATTCATAGACATGCTCGGAATAGCGGATGAAGCCCACATAACCACGGGCGCCCTTGCGCACTTCGGTGGTCAGGCTGTCGGTATCCACTTCCACATAGGTGGCCACGTATTCCTTGCCCACCTTGCGCACTTCCTTGTGGGCCTTGGAGGGCATCACCGTGCGGGAAGCACGGCCCACCAGGCTCTGGCCGGTCTTGTACAGATCGGCTTCCAGTTTGGACTGGGACACGGGGGCCGCCTTGGCCGGAGCCTTTTCAGGGGCTTTGGCGGTTTCGGTGGCGGCTTCTTCAGCAGGGGCGGCCGTAGCCGGGCTGGAGCCTTCGTCCCCGCCGAACAGGGCGCAGCCGCCGCACAACAGACTGGTCAGCAGGCTGACTGCCAGGATTTTTTTCATCTGTCATCACTCCTTAATGGAAAACCCGGCGTTTCCGCCGGGTTTTGTTAGAAGGGGGAAAAGGGGGCGTCGTTTAGTCGAAGGAGATCTCCGTACGACGGTTCATGTAGCGGCCTTCTTCGCTGTCGTTGCTGTACTTGAAGGACTTGCCCTTGCCGATGGCGGTCATGCGGCTGGCGGGCACGCCCTGCTTGGCCAGGTAGCCCTTAACGGCTTCGGCGCGGTTCTTGGACAGCTTGGCGTTGTAGGCGTCGGTACCACGGGAGTCGGTCCAGCCGGTCAGCACGATCTTGGTGTTGGGCTTGGACTTGATGAGGCCGGCGGCTTCGTCCAGGATGCCCATGGCCTTGCTGTCCAGGGCATAGGAGTCAAAAGCGAAGTTGACGCCGCGCAGCACGATCACGGTTTCTTCCTGGCAGAACACGGCCAGCACGAAGCGTTCCACTTCGGCGTCGCTGGTGGCCAGGTCTTCAGCGCGAACCAGCACGGAGGCGGGGTTCATGCCGGCAATGGCCTTGACGGTGGCTTCGCCCTGGGGGGTGTCGGCCAGGGAGATCACGTGGATGACCATGTTACGCTGGGTGGCGTACACCTGACGGGCCACTTCCACCAGATCCATACCGCGGTTGTTGTCGCCGTCGGTCACCAGGATCAGGGCAGCGCTGCGTTCCATGGAGCTCAGGAAGGGCTCGTAGGTCTGCAGGCCGTCGCCCATGTTAGTCATGCGGCCGAAGGTGGCAAAGCCGCTGCGCAGGGTGTTGATACCGCTATCCATGGCGGCGCGGTTCCAGGGGCCCTGTTCGATGACGGTGCCGTTAGGAGCGATGGTATGCAGGCCACCCTTGAAGTCCAGGGCGGGGATGGCGGCGTTGACGCGCTTCAGGGCGATCTTGGCCACTTCGATCTTGTCCTGCTTCATTTTGTCATTCTTCATCATCATGGAGCCGGAGTAGTCCACGACGAAGTCGAAGCTGTTGACCTTCTTGCTGCAGACAGGAGCGGCCACGGCAGCCACGGCGAAGCTCAGAAGAACCGCGGCGGTAAGGGCCAGCAGGCGGAAAGATTTCATGATGCCTCCCAAAAAAGTTATTGTTTTGCCTGCAACATGCCAGGCAATATGCGCCAGCTACCTTTTGCCTTTATTGGAAAGGGTATTGACACCTTTAAAAATTAGCGCGTTTCGCAGCAAAGGGCAAGCGTTCTTTCTTTCAGCGCCCCTCCCGTGCCGCGGCTCCCGGCAGGCCACGGAGCGACCCGGCAGCGCCGATGTCCGCCGGGGATGCTCGGTGGCTGGACAGTCGGGCCCGCCTGTAGCATACTGAATAGATACAAAAGGATGGGTTATGCCAGCACTCGATTTTTCCAAATGGAGCCCCGGCGGCAACACGACGATCTTTTTCCCTGCCGCGGGCCTGGATGCGGCCCGGCAGGCGGAGCTGGCCCGGCAGGCCATGCGTCCTGACAGCCTGGGGGCGGAACAGGCCGGTTTCGTCTCTGTGGAGGAACGCCGCCTGCGCATGGCGGGCGGTGAGTTCTGCGTCAACGCCACACGGGCCTTCGGCGCCCTGCTGGCCTTCCGCGAGAGCGCCTCGCCCGAGGCCACGCTCCAGGGCATCGCCCGCCAGAAGCTGACCAAAGAGCACCGCTATGAGGTGCAGGTCTCCGGCTGGCAGAGCCCCATCCGGCTCCAGGTACGCGGCACCTCTCCCCACTGGCAGGTGCGCGCCGAGTTGCAATTGCTGCCCTGCCCCATCACCCACCCGGAACAGGGCATCCATCTGGTGCGCCTGCCCGGCATCTGCCATCTGCTGCTGGACGGTGAGGTGCACATGCAGCCCGAGGACTGCATCGCCGCCTCGCGCATGTTGCGCCGCCAGTACGGCATGACCGGCGAAGTGGCCAGCGGCGTCATCTGGTGGGGCCGCCGCGCGGGCATGCTGGACATGCTGCCCGTGGTCCACGTGCGCGATGCCCACACCACCTGCATCGAGAATGCCTGCGGGTCCGGCGCCCTGGCCCTGGCCCTGCTGCTGGCCGCCAAGGGCAACCGCAAGCCTTTGGACATCATGCAGCCCGGCGGCAGCTCCCTGCATGTCCACATCCCCGACGATGACCAGGGCAAGGCCTTCATCGACGGTCCTGTGGACCTCGTGGCCCGCGGCCGCGTCTGGCTGCCCGACGCCCAGGCCTGATCTTTTCAGGGCGGCCGTCTGCCGGGCTCGCGCCCGGTCGCTGCGGCTGCCCTTTTTTGCGCGCTCCGCGCGTCCTGTCCCGTTCCTTTCCAACCAGAGATACATGAAACAGCAGAACCTCCTCCCCGGCATCAGCCTGCCCGCTCCCCGTCCTTCCCGTCCGGCCGATACCCCGCCGGCACCGTCCCCGGCCGCTCCGGCCGTGCCCGATACGGATACCTGGTCCCCGCAGGAGAGCCTGCTGCACTCCGCCTTCGTTTTCGAACCTGCCGGTACGGCGGCCGAGCCCGTGCTGGTCCTGGGCCTGGATTGCGCCCTGCCCCTGCGCGAGGGCCTTTCGCCCGCCCGGCTGCACCTCATCGAACAGGCCGACGTCCTGTGTGGCGGCCGTCGCCTGCTGGCGGCCTTCGACGACCTCCCCGCCCGTCAGCTTCCCCTGACCGCGCCGCTGGAACCGGTGCTGGCCCGCATCAGCCACCTGCGCGCCGGCGGCAAAAAAGTTGTCGTGCTGGCCGACGGCGATCCCCTGTTCTACGGCATCGGCACTACGCTCCTGTGCCAGCTGGGCCCCGAAGCCGTGCGCATCCTGCCCGGGGTCAGCTCCCTGCAGCAGGCCTGCGCCCGTCTGGGCCTGCCCTGGCATGACGTCATCTGCCTTTCCCTGCACGGCCGCGACGATCTGACGCCCCTCCATGCGGCCATCCACCGGCAGCGGCCCATCAGCCTGCTCACCGATGCCCGCATGACGCCCGACCTGCTGGCCCGCCATCTGCTGGACAGGGGCGTGGACTGGTTCGCCATGCATGTTTTTGAAAACATGGGGAGCGACGGGGAAAAGGAACATCATTTCCCCCTGGAAGAAGCCGCCGCGGCCCGCTTCGGCGCCGTCTGTACCGTTTTGCTGACGCCCGCGGGCGAGATGCGCCGTCCGCATCCCGGCCTGCTGCCCGCCGAACTGCGGCACGAGGACGGCCTGCTGACCAAGCCCGCCGTGCGTGCCGCCGCCCTGGCCCTGTTGCGGCCCGAGCCCCGGCATACGGTCTGGGATCTGGGCGCCGGCTCCGGTTCCGTGGCGCTGGAGGCGGCCTGCCTGGCCCACGAAGGCCGCGTGGTGGCCGTGGAGCGGACCCCTTCCCGCGCTCTGGACATCCAGGAGAACCGCCGCCGCTTCGGGGCCGCCTCGGTGGACGTCTGTCTGGGTACGGTGCCCCAGTGCCTGCCGCGCCTGCCTGACCCGCACCGGGTCTTCATCGGCGGCGGTCTTTCCGGCGACGGGGCCCACAACCTGCTGGAACAGGTCTGCCGTCGCCTGCTGCCCGGCGGACGGCTGGTGGTGAGCTGCATCTTGCTGGACACGCTGGCCCGCTGCCGTGCCTTCTTCGAGGGCCTAGGCTGGCCCGCCGAGGTGATGCAGATACAGTCCGCCCAGTCCCGGCCACTGGGGCAGGACATTTTCCTGGCCGCCGCCAATCCTGTTTTCCTGCTGGCTGTGGACAAGCCCGAACAGGAGAAGGACGAAGACTAGAGAAGGACATTGGGGGCGTATATTTATGGAGGAGGCAGCCCTCCTTCTGGACGCCGTTCCCCCGGCATGACATTACGGGGACGCGGGGCGGAGACAACAGGCCCCGTCTACTGGAGGAGACTATGGAAAAGCAGCCAGGCATGGTCAGTTTCGTCGGCGCGGGTCCCGGTGACCCGGAACTGCTCACCCTCAAGGGGAAACGCCTCATCGAAGAGGCGGCCCTGCTGCTCTACGCCGGTTCCATGATCCCGCCCGCCCTGCTGGATCTGGCATCGCCCCGGGCCAGCGTCATCGACGCCGCCCCGCTGGATCTGGAAGAATGCCATTCCCTCATGCTCCAGTTCGCCCGCGCCGGTCAGCCCGTGGTGCACCTGCACACCGGTGACCCTGCCGTCTACAGCGCCCTGCGCGAACAACTGGCCCTGCTGGACAGGGACGGCATCCCCTGGCAGGTGGTGCCCGGCATCACGGCCGCCAGCGCCGCCGCTGCCGCTGCCGGATGCAGCTTCACCGTGCCCGGCGCCACCCAGAGCCTGATCATGACCCGCATGCCCGGCCGCACGCCCATGCCCGAACAGGAGGCCCTGCGCCATCTGGCCAAGCACGGCACCACGCTGGCCGTCTACCTTTCCGCCATGCAGGCCCGCGCCATGCAGGAGGAGCTGGAACAGTCCCTGCCCGCCGCCACGCCCGTCATCTGCGCCTTCCGCCTGGGCTGGCCCGACCAGCAGCTCATCCGCACCCGCCTCGACCTGCTGGCCGAGACCATCGAAAAGAACGGCCTCTCCCGCCAGACCGTGGTTCTCGTCCTGCCCGGCGAGGGGGAAGACGCCCCGCTACCGCGCACCTGCGGTCCGCACACCGATCATGACTGACGCGCCCGGGGAAAGCGCCCAAGGCTTTTCCCGGATCGCCGTATCACTCAGTCATCCTTCCCATCCGTCACCAGCCATGCACGGCAGCGTGCTATGGCCGCGTCCCTGCCCAGCCTGCGCGGCATACGTCGAGGGTACCCATGCCCCACGCCCACGGGACGCCCCGCTTTTCACAATTCCTCATTTCATACCGCAATGCTTGCAAGCGGCAAAAAGCTTGGGTAAGCTGGCACTTTCCATTATCCCGCAGCAGGAGTGCAGGAACATCATGCCAACCCCCATTCTGGAAAAAGAAAGCCTCATCCCGGGCAAGACCAGCAAACTGGTGCTGCATGCGCCGGCCATTGCCAGCCACGCCCGGCCCGGTCATTTCGTCATGCTGCGCATGAGCCCCACGGGCGAGCGCATCCCCCTGACCATCGCCGATACGGATGCCGAAAAGGGCACCATCACCATCGTCTATCTGGTCATGGGCAAAAGTACGGCCATCCTTGAAGACCTCAAGGCCGGCGACGAGATCCTGGACGTTTGCGGCCCCCTGGGCAAGCCCACCCACATCGAGAAAAAGGGCACCGTCATCTGCGTGGGCGGCGGTACCGGCATTGCCGCCATGCACCACATCGCCAAGGGCCATTCGCGCATCGGCAACAAGGTCGTGGGCATCATCGGCGCCCGCAACAAGGACCTGCTCCTGTTCGAAAAGGAACTGGCCAGCTTCGTGGACGAGCTGCTCATCTCCACCGACGACGGCAGCTACGGTCACAAGGGCCTGGTCACCGACCTGCTCCGCGACCGCCTGGAATCCGACAAGGACGTCTTTGAAGTGGTGGCCGTGGGTCCCGTGCCCATGATGGCCGCCGTGGCCAACACCACCCGTCCCTACGGCGTGCACACCACCGTCAGCCTCAACCCCATCATGGTGGACGGCATCGGCATGTGCGGCGCCTGCCGCGTGACCGTGGACGGCAAGACCAAGTTCGCCTGTGTGGACGGCCCCGAATTCGACGGCCACAAGGTGGACTTCGACGAACTGCGCCGCCGTCTGGGCGCCTACCGCGATCAGGAAAAGGTCTCCATCGACCAGTACAGGAGCACCCATGGAAACTAAGCCCAAAAAGACCATTGCTCCGCGCGTGGACATGCCCTGCCAGCCCGCGGACGTGCGCGCTCACAATTTCGACGAAGTGGCCACCGGCTACACCAAAGAGATGGCCATGCAGGAAGCCTCCCGCTGCCTGCAGTGCAAAAAGCCCCTCTGCATGAAGGGCTGCCCCGTGGAAGTGCCCATCCGCGACTTCATCGCCGAAGTGGCCCGCGGCAACTTCGACGCCGCCTACCGCATCATCAAGACCACCAACAGCCTGCCTGCCGTGTGCGGCCGCGTCTGCCCGCAGGAACACCAGTGCGAAGGCAAGTGCATCCTCAACGCCAAGGGCCAGCCCATCGCCATCGGCCGCCTGGAACGCTTCGTGGCCGATACCTACATCGCCACCAGCGCCTGTGAACAGGTGACCGGCACCAATTCCTGTGCCATGCCCGTCAAGGGCAAGAAGGTGGCCTGCATCGGTTCCGGTCCTTCCTCCCTGACCTGTGCGGGCGTCTGCGCCGCCAACGGCCTCAAGGTGGATGTGTTCGAAGCCCTGCACGAGCCCGGCGGTGTGCTCATCTACGGCATCCCCTCCTTCCGTCTGCCCAAGAACGTGGTGGCCACCGAAGTGGACGGCCTGCGCCGTTCCGGTGTGGACTTTCACCTCAACAGCGTGGGCGGCCGCACCTTCACCGTGGACGAACTGCGCAAGGAATATGACGCGGTCTTCATCGGCGTGGGCGCCGGTCTGCCGGTCTTCCTGGGCGTGCCCGGCGAAAACCTGGTGGGCGTGTTCTCCGCCAATGAATACCTGACCCGCGTGAACCTGGGCCGCGCCTATGCCTTCCCCGAACAGGACACCCCCGCCTACCTCGGCAAGCATGTGACCGTGTTCGGTGCCGGTAACGTGGCCATGGACGCCGCCCGCACCGCCCTGCGCATGGGCGCGGAAAGCGTGCATATCGTCTACCGCCGCACCAAGGCCGAGATGCCCGCCCGCCGCGAGGAAGTGGAACATGCGGAGGAAGAAGGCGTGAAGTTCGAGATGCTGGCCTCCCCCGTGAAGTTCAACGGGGACGCCGAGATGAAGCTCACGTCCGTGACCCTGCAGAAGATGGAACTGGGCGAGCCCGACGCCTCCGGCCGTCGCCGCCCCGTGCCCGTGGAAGGCGCCACCTACGAACTGGCCACCGACCTGGCCATCGTGGCCCTGGGCACCCGTTCCAACCCCATCCTGCTGGAAGCCACCGAAGGCCTGGAAAAGACCGAACGCGGCTACATCAAGGTGGATGAAGCCACGGGCGAGACCTCGCTGCCCAACGTCTTCGCCGGCGGCGACATCGTCACCGGCGCGGCCACGGTCATCCTGGCCATGGGCGCCGGACGCCGGGCCGGTCAGGAGATCTGCCGCCGTCTGCTCGGCTAACCGGCCATAGCGTCAGCACATCACGGGGAGGGTCCGCCCTCCCCGTTTTTTTCCCTCGGGCCCTGCCCCCATCTCAGCGCGTCCGCGACCTGCCGTCATCACGGCCATCCCGTCTGTCCCTGACAGGCCGGGGCGCTCCCGGAGACCATCATGATCACCGCCGACCTCCACAGCCATACCCGTTATTCCCACGGCGCCAGCACGCCCCAGGAGATGTACGCCGCCGCCTGCACGGCCGGGCTCAAACTGCTGGGCTTCACCGAACATTCCCCGCGTCCGCTGGGCTTCGACTATACCAACGAATACCGCGAACAGCTGAGCCGCTTCATGCCCACCTATGCCCGCGAGGTCTGCGAGCTGCGCGACAACGCCGCTCCCGATGCCTGCCAGGTGCTGTTCGGCATGGAGATGGACTGGCTGGAAGGGCAGGCGGACTTTGCCCGCCAGGCCTGCACCGCCTATGATTTCGACTATCTGCTGGGCAGCGTGCATTTTATCGGTCACTGGGGCTTCGACGACCAGGCCTCGGACTGGGACATCCTTTCGCAGGAAGAGTGCGAGCGGAACTATGTGCGCTACTTCCAGAGCTGGCGCGAGATGATCGCCTCGGGCATGTTCCAGATCGCCGCCCACCCCGACCTCATCAAGATCTTCTCCGTGGACCGCTTCCACATCTGGCTCAACAAGCCCGGCAGCCTCGACATCATCCGCACGGCCCTCACCGAGCTGCGCGATGCGGGCATGGCCATGGAGATCTCGTCCGCCGGGTTGCGCAAGCCCTGCCGCGAGATCTACCCCTGCGCGCCCATCATGCAGCTGGCCGCCGAGCTCCGCGTGCCCGTGACCTTCGCCTCCGACGCCCACATCACCACCGACGTGGCCTTTGCCTTCCCCCGCCTGGAAAGCTACGCCCGCGCCTTTGGTTTCACCCAGAGCGTCTGGTACAAGCAGGGCCGGCAGTACGTGCTGCCGCTGTAGGAAAGGACACGGCGCCCGGATATTTTGGGGAGGGAAAGGGAGATCTTCTCCGCTGCCGATGCCCGTGACGCCGCTCCGGCGCTGACGGGCACGGCCCTGCGGGCCGCCATTGGGTCGTTGCCCGCACGGGAAGGATCCCCCTTTCCCCAGTCGCCCCCCTTCCCGGCGCGCTTTATCCCAAAGATGGCGCGCAGGAGGGCCCGGGCTTTCCTCCAGCCCGGATTTCCCGGTCACCCTCGGGCAAGGCCGCTCCCCCACTCTCCCCAGTCGATGACCCGTCCGTCTCCGGTCTCCCTGGGCCCGACGGCTACAGGCCCCGCCCGGTCGCGTACATATGTTTTCAGGCTGTCCTTCGGACAGTTCTCTATCTCTCAGCGGTCCGCAGGACGGATGCGTACCGCCAGTTTTACGAGCCTCTCATGGAAACCCAGTCTCCCCTCCTTCCCGGCAGTCCCCTGGTGGACATCGAAGACCTGAGCCTGTTCCTGCCCGGCGATGCCCGGCAGAAAATGATCCTGCACCACATCGACTGGCATCTGTGCCGCGGCGAGCACCACTTGCTGCTGGGCCACAACGGTGCCGGCAAGACCACGCTCATGCGCCTCATGCACGGCCTGCTCTGGCCGGCGGAAGGCCGCATCGTCTGGCTCACCAGCGAAGGCGAGGAGACCTCGCCCATCGCGGGCCGTGCCGTCAGCGCCCTGGTCTCGCCCGACCAGCAGGAGAACTACCAGCGCCAGCGCTGGTACATCACCGGCCGGGAACTGCTGCTCACGGCATTCGAAGATACCCCCCTGCTCTACACCAACACTTCCGAGCAGCGTCATGCGCAGGTGGAAGACATGGCACGGCGCCTGCGCGCCCTGGACCTTCTGGACAGGATGGTGCCGGAAGTCTCGCAGGGCCAGCTCCGCCTGCTCCTGCTGGGCCGGGCCCTGGTCCGGCAGCCGGATCTGCTCCTGCTGGACGAATGCAGCGACGGTCTGGATGCCGACCACAGCCGCCGCTTCTATGAAGTGCTGGACAGCGTGCGCGAGCACTGTACGGTCATCATGAGCAGCCACCGCCCGGAACAGGTGCCGGACTGGTGCCGCAAGACGCGCGTCATCCATCAGGGCCGTCTGCTGGCCCCGGGAAGCGCCCTGCCGCCGCAGGAAGGCGAATATGAGGACATCAGCCTGGCCGGCGCCGTGACGTCCGCCCCGGAACCCTCCGCGCCGCTGCTGGACGTGCGCCATGCCACGGTCTTCATCGACGGGCAGGAGATCTTGCACGATGTGGACTGGACATTGCGCAAGGGCGAACACTGGCGCATCGAGGGCGAGAACGGCTCGGGCAAGTCCACCTTCCTGCGCCTGCTGGCCGGGGACGAATTCGTGGCCGTGGGCGGTACGCTGGTGCGTCATCTGCCCCATCACGGCGGCGAGACCGTGCTGCTGGAAGAGATCCGCAAGGGCGTGCGTCTGGTCTCCGACCTCTCCCAGGCCCTTTACGGCTACAGCATCACGGCGTTGGAACTGGTCTGTACCGGTCTGGAAAACACCGTGGGCGTCTACCGCGACTACAGCAAGGCCGAGCAGGAGCAGGCCCGCCGCGTCATGCGCGAACTGGGCGTGGGCCATCTGGCTGACCGCTCCATCCGCCTGCTCTCCACCGGACAGCTGCGCCGCCTGTTCCTGGCCCGCGCCCTCATGGGCGAACCGGACATCCTGCTGCTGGACGAGCCCTGCTCCGCCCTGGATGAAGACTCCCGCCGCCAGTATCTGGATCTGCTGGACCAGCTGGCCGCCCGCGGCATCTCGCTGGTCTTCGTCTCCCACTTCGAGGGCGACGCGCCGTCCTGCATCAACCGCCGGGCGCGCATGCATCAGGGACGTCTGGAGATTCTGGCATAGGGAATTCTCTGGGGGGAGGAAGACCCTTTTGCTCGCGGCAAAAAGGGTCTTCCTCCCCCCAGTCCCCCCTCCTTCCCCAAAACCCGCCCACAAAAAAGCCCCGCACAGTGCGGGGCTTTTTTCAGTATGACGACGGGATAGCGGACAACCGTGAAGAACAGACAGACTGTTTTCAGCTTCACCGGGGGACAGATGCCGAGGGCACATCCTTCCGTGCTGCCCTGTCCGTCAGGGACCAGAAGAAAAGTTTTCGGAGAGGGATGGGGGTCCGGGGGAAGGGAGGCCCCTTTTCCAAAAGGGGCCTCCCTTCCCCCGCAGAACTGCCTTAATCCTTCTTTTCGAAGGGGTTCTTCAGCTCTTCCACATGTTCCGGCTTCTTGCCCAGCTTGGCGCGCAGGATTTCGATGGCCACCGGCAGCACGGAGATGATGATGATCAGGTAGACGATGATGCTGAAATTCTGGCGCACCCATTCCAGGTTGCCCAGAAAATAGCCGGCCGAGACCAGACCGCCCACCCAGAGCACACAGCCCGTGATGTTGAACAGGAAAAAGCGGTGCGGGCACATGAGGGCGATACCGGCCACGAAGGGCGCGAAGGTCCGCACGATAGGCACGAAGCGGGCCAGGATGATGGCCTTGCCGCCGTGCTTCTCATAAAAGTGATGCGCCTTGAGCAGGTGCTCCTTCTTGATGAAGCGGGAATCCCGCTGGAAGATGGCCGGGCCCACATGACGGCCGATGAAGTAGTTCACCGCGTCGCCCATGATACCGGCGGCCAGCAGTACCAGCAGCACATGGCCGTAGCCCATGAGCCCGGCACCGGCCACGACGCCGGAGGCGAAGAGCAGGGAATCCCCCGGTAGGAAGGGCGTGACCACGAGGCCGGTCTCGCAAAAGACGATGATGAACAGGATGGCATAGATCCACATCCCGTACTGTTCCACCAGTTCGAAGAGATGGGCGTCGATATGCAGGATGAAGTCCACCAGATATGTCAAAAATTCCATGTACACCTCGATAGGGATTTGAGACTGAAAGCCTTTCCCTTGTATCCCAGCCATGCCTGTGGCACAACACCTACAGCGGCCCTGCTCCCGCTGCGGGGACGCCTCCACCCCTTTTCCTGTCTCGCGAGGTCCCATGCCTGTCCGTTCCGCCGTCATCATGGCCCTGCTCTGCCTGTTCATCACCGTCCCGGCCCTGGCCGATAACGGCTACAATCCCGGTTTCCGCACTCTGGGCTTCTGGCAGCAGGAAAGCGGCATCCGCGTGGACGTCAACGTCTGGTATCCGTCCGTGCGCGCACCGCGCTCCCTGTCCTACGCGCCCTGGACCATCCGCGGCGCCCGCAACGGCAAGCCCGTACCCGGCCGCTTTCCTCTGATCCTGCTCTCCCATCCCTCGTCGGGGACGCGCTTTTCCTTCCACGATACGGCGGCAGCCCTGGCGGCCCGCGGCTTCGTGGTGGCCGCGCCCACCCATCCCCGCGACTGCATGGAGAACATGGACCATCTTTTCCTCTGGGAACAGCTCAAGGACAGGGCTCTGGAACTGTCGGCCACCATGGACCTGCTGCTGGCCGACAAAGACATCGGCCCCAGCATCGATCCCAAGCGCATCGGCGTCCTGGGCTACGGCAGCGGCGCTACGGCCGCCCTGCTGCTGGGCGGCGCCCTGCCCGACTGCTCCGGCTGGATGGACTACTGTCGCAAGGCCCCCCAGGACGATGCCTACTGCTATGATCAGCCCAGGGCCCGCATGGACAGCATGTGCGGCCATTTCCCGCTGGATCCGCGCAGCCTGACCGATCCCCGCGTCAAGGCCATCGCCGCCGTGGGCCCCACCTTCGGCATGCTGTTCAGCCATCAGGGGCTGGCCGGCCTGCAGCCGCACCTGCTGCTGGTGGGCCTTGAGCATGACGACCTGAGCATCTCCTCGCTGCATGCCGAGGCCCTGTATGAACGCATGGACAGAAAGCCCGCCCATCTGTTCCTGGACAAAGCGGACATGTCGCTGCTCATGGCCCCCTGTCCGCCCAGCCTGGCCAATGAGCTGCCCGAGATGTGCCATGACGAGCTGGATCCCCTGCGCCAGCAGCTGTTCAGCACGCTGACCCGCAGACTGGCCTCATTCTTCCTGGAATGGCTCGGTACCCAGGAAGGCCCGGAGAGCTTCTTCTCCCTCGGTACCGGCGAGTAGACCGTCCCTGGCTTGACAAGGTCCCGCCATTCTTCCTAGGAAGGGAAATCACCCCCGTATCAAGGACATAACGGCATGCGCCATCTCCAATCCCTGCTGGCCTGCGCCCTGCTGGCCTTGGCCGCCCTGGCCTGTGCGTGGCCCGCGCTGGACAAAAGTTCCCTGTTCACCGCAGCCGGCAGCACCACCGCCGATACGCCCCAGCAAACGGCCACCGTCAGCGGCCAATCCCTCCCGGAAGGCTGGACAGCCATGCCCGCGGGCGCCCGCTCCACCTATCTGGGCATCCACGGCGGTACCGTGCCGGTGAGCCTGCTGGTGAGCCGCGACGGCATGTCCCTGGTCTCCTTCGTGGGACAGACAGGCAATGACTTTCTGGAGCTGCTGCGCCGCGCCGACGTGCGCCTGCCCTCCCTGCTCACCAGCATCCTGGGCAGCAGCCATGGCGGCAGCATGCTCCTGGCAGGCCGCGCCCAGCGCAGCATGCCCGTCCTCTACGTCCTGGGCGACCGGCTGGCCGCCATGCCCCAGGGCCTGCAGGGCCTCCAGCCCTTCGGCCTTTCGGACAAGCCCCTGTCCATCGAGGGCAACATCTCCCTGCCGCCCCGCCGCAATCCGGCGGCACGGAGCTATCGCCTGCATATAGATCCCCGCTATCTCGACCCTCGCCACTAAAGGGATCCTGCCCCTGCGCAAAGGCCGCATCGTAGTGCACTGTTGCGAGTGCCCAGTTACAGTCCGCCGGAGAGGAAAGTACGCTCTTCAGCCCCGTACTTGTGCTAAAGAACGTTGCTTTTATATATGTGTTATCCTATAATCATCAGAAAACAGGAGTTTCCGGTGACCATTCGCGAAAAACGTACCCCCATCAGCCAGTTCGCCGCAGCATTACGGCAACGATCCCCTCAGGAAAAACGGGATCTGCTGGTCGCCGATACTCTGGATTCCCTGTGCCGGCACTGCGACCTGTATGATGCCGCCCGTGTCAGCAGCAATCCCTTCCATCCCGAATTGCTGCGCACCATTGCTGCTGCGGACCTTTCTTCTGAAGCGCTGTTCTCGCTTTTCGAATGTCTGGCTGTCCTGGTCCATCTGCGCAAACTGGCCCATCCGGCCATCCCGCTGGACGCGGCCGAAGAAGAGCTGCTGTTCCAGTTCGAGCACAGCGGGGAATGGCTGCCGGACGACACGACCCTCGTAGCGGACTGGTACTGGCGGACATCAGCCGCTCTCCTCAGCCACTAAAGTTCCCCCGTTTTGATATGCCGAAACCACCCTGCCGGGTGGTTTTTTATTGCAGTACGCTGTCCGGATGTTTCAAGGCAGCATAAAAAAAGGCCCGCCGGAGCGGGCCTTTTTTTACAGGATCACAGCAGCCGTTACAGGACGCGGCTGATGAGGTAGGAGCAGACGGTGCCCACGACCAGGCAGTAGAGCAGGAAGGGCCAGATGGTCCGGCGCAGGATGATACCTTCCTTGCCGATCATGCCCAGCACGGCGCACACGGCCACGATGTTGTGGATGCAGATCATGTTGCCGGCAGCGCCACCCACGCCCTGGGCAGCCACGATGATGTACTTGCCGAGAGCGGGATAGTTCAGCAGACCGCCCATATCCCACTGGAAGTTACCGAACAGCATGTCGGACACGGTAGCGGAACCGGTGATGAAGGCACCCAGACCACCCACCACAGCGGCCAGCATGGGCCAGATGCCGCCGGCCACGTCAGAGGCGAACATGGCCATGGCCATGGGCATGGAAGGCAGGGCAGCGCCGTCGGGACCGGCGGTGTTGACGCCGGAACCCTTGAGGATGGACACCAGGGCCACAGCAGCCACCAGGGCGATGGTGGGAGCGGACATCTTTTCCAGAGCGGTGCCCCAGGCCTGACGGACCTTTTCACCGCTCATCTTGTGCAGGCCGATGGTGATGATGGACACCAGGATGAAGGGAATGGTGCCGGGCAGGTTGAGCAGGGCGATCTTGGAGGTCACGCCCTGGTAGCCCAGGATGTTGGTCAGACCCACGCTGAAGATGGGGTCGGTGACGATGGGCTTCAGGTGGAAGGCGGGCACGCGGGTCAGCACCAGCAGCAGGCCGCACAGCACATAGGGCAGCCAGGCCATGGTCTGGCTCATGTGTTCCTTGTATTCGGTGGCGGAGCTGGCTTCCACGGAACCGGTCCATTCGGGATCCCATTCATCGTTGCGGGCAAAGTCCCACACGCCGTCGGTAGGCACGCAGAAGCCCTTCTTGGTCAGCCACACCAGGGCGCCGAGACCCAGCAGGCCACCCACCATGGAAGGCAGTTCGGGGCCGACGGTCCAGGCCAGGATCAGATAGGGCACCAGGAAGCAGACAGAGGCCATGATGCAGTATTTCCACGCGCGGAAACCTTCCATCCAGGACTTGTTCTTGCCGAAGAAGCGGGTCATGAAGCCCAGCATGAAGATGGGCAGGATGATGCCCATGGGCAGGTGCATGAGGGTGACGTATTCACCGATGGTCTTGTAGGCCATGGCGGGGTCAGAGAAGTTCATGGCCTGCATGGCAAAGGTCTCGATGGATTTGAAGCCCTGCAGCACGGGGGTGCCCACGGCGCCAAAGGTCACGGGCACACTGTTGAAGGCCAGACAGATAACGGCAGCGCACAGGGGCGGGAAGCCCAGGCCCAGCAGCAGGGGAGCAGCCAGAGCGGCAGGCGTACCGAAACCGGCGGCACCTTCGATGAAGGCGGCGAACATGAAGCCGATGATGATGGTCTGCAGACGTTTGTCGGGGCTGATCTTCTTCATGCCGGCCTGGATGGTTTCCATGGCGCCGCTGTACTGCATGGTGTAGTAAATCAGCAGCGCGCCGAACACGATGATCAGCACGCCCACAGCCGTGATGGTGCCTTCGATGGACAGAGCCACAAGACGCAGGGGTTCCTGACCCCAGAAGGCAAAGGCCAGCACCACACCGGCAAGCCAGGCGATGGGCATGGCGCGGGTGGAGGGCCAGCGCATGCCGGCCATGAGGATCAGGGCAATCAGGATCGGGATGAAGGCAAGAAATGCCAGAAGACCGATGGACATGAGACCTCCTCTGCAAGTGTCCATGTTGAACATGTCCCGGCCGCATATTTTCGCACCACACGCAGCCGTGACCTTCCCCAAACCGGCGGCATGTCATCATGCCGCATTACGGTCGTGACCTTGCCGCATGGCCGTGGACCCACCGGCGCTCCTTCAGGTTCGCCAGGAAAAGGCCTTGATCATACGGCGTTTTCGAACAGACCGCGGTCTTCCTCAAAACCGCCCGGGAGACCCGGTGTCCGTTCAAAAATCCCTCCTGTCCCTGCTGCCGGGGCGCCCTGGGCTGCACCCGGCCCGGCACAAGGCCGGCGATCCCTGCAGGCCCGGACAGGTCAGGCCCGCATGGCAAGGCGGCGGCGCGCCACAAGGCACGCCGCCGCTCATTTACGGTTAGTGCTTCAGGTTTTCGGCCACCAGTTCCGCGATGTGCGAAACCTTGACCTTCATGCCCTGCTTTTCCACACCACCACGCAGCTGCATGACGCAGCCGGGGCAGTCCATGACCACGCGGGAAGCGCCGGTCTCTTCGATGTGCTTCAGCTTCTTGGCCAGCAGCGTACCGGAGATCTCGGGGAACTTCATGGAGTAGGTACCACCGAAGCCGCAGCACACGTCTTCTTCGGCGCACGGCACATAGGTGGCCGCGTCGGCGATGAGGTCGCGCGGGGCCTTGGTCACGCCCAGGCCACGGCAGATGTGGCAGGAAGCGTGGTAGGTCACCTTTTCACCGCTGTTGTTGAAGTCCTTCTCGGTCAGGCCGAGGACATCATGCACGAAGGAGCTGTAGTCCGTCACCTTGTCGGAGAAGAGCTGCACGCGGGCGGCGTCGGCCTTGCCTTCCAGGATGTGGGGGTACACATGCTTCAGGTGGGAGGCGCAGCTGGCGCACAGGGTGATGATGGCGTCGTACTTGCTGGCGTCGAAGGCTTCCAGGTTCTGCTTGGCCACATCCACGGAGGTCTTGCGCTGCCCCATCATTTCCAGAGGCAGGCCGCAGCAGGTCTGGGCCATGGGATATTCCACGGCCACGCCGCGGGCGCCCAGCACCTTGACGCAGGCTTCCAGCTGTTCGGGATAGATGAAGTCCTGGGCGCAGCCGCCGAAGATGGCCACACGGTAACGCGGGGTGGCCACGCGCGGGGCGATCTTGGCCCAGCGGTCACGGAAGGCTTCGTTGGCGATGGCGGGCAGGGCCTTGAAGCCGTGCTTGCCAAGGAACATGGCAGGCAGGTGACGCTGGAACTGGGTGCCGCCGGTGAAGGGCTTCTGGGCGTAGGAGGCGAACTTGAGCAGGCTGTGGAACATCTTGCGGTTCTTCATCACAGCAGCCATCAGGGTGCCTTCCACACCACCGCCCTGCTCGTCGGTCAGGCGGGAGCGGATCTCGCGGATCAGGCGGGGCAGGTCGATGCCGCCGGCGCAGACGTTCTTGCAGGATTCGCAGCCCACGCAGTTCTGGCACAGCACCTTGGCCTTGTCCTTGCCATGGAAGAAGTAGGTCAGGATCAGGCCGATGGCGCCGATGTAGATGTAGCCCATCTTGTGGCCGCCCACCAGACGGAACACGGGGCAGACGTTGGCGCAGGCGCCGCAGCGCACGCAGCGGAAGATCTGGGAGAACAGCGGATCACGGGCGATCTCGGTACGGCCGTTGTCCAGGAAGACCACGTGCATGACCTTCTTGTTGTCCTCACAGGCGCCGCATTCGCCGGCACCGGCCATGAAGGTGGCGTACGCGGTCAGGCGCTGGGCCGTAGCGTTACGGGGCAGCACCTGCAGGGCGGTCAGGGCCACTTCCAGGTTGGGCACCAGCTTGTCCAGGCCGGCGATGGCCACATGGACGCGAGGCAGGGTGGTGACCATGCGGGCGTTGCCTTCGTTGGTCACGGTGCTGACGGCGCCCATTTCGGCCACGGCGAAGTTGCAGCCGGAGATGCCCATGTCGCCGTTGATGAACTTGCGGCGCAGCTGCACACGGGCCACCTTCACCAGACGCTGGACGTCCTCGGCATCCTGCTTGACGCCGGTCTCCTTGGTGAAGTCGTCGGCCACCTGATAGCGGGACAGGTGGATGGCGGGCATGACCATGTGCGAGGGACCTTCGTGGCGCAGCTGGATGATCCATTCACCAAGGTCGGTCTCGTCCACGATGAACCCTTCCTTTTCCAGGTAGGGGTTCAGCTGGATTTCTTCAGCGGTCATGGACTTGGACTTGATGACGCGCTTGACGTTGTTCTCGCGGGCGATGCTGGCGATGATGCGGTTGGCATCTTCGGCAGTGGCGGCACGGTGCACGTGCACGCCGCGTTCTTCGGCCACACGGCGGAACTGTTCGTACAGTTCTTCCATGTGCTTGCAGGCGTCGTCCTTGGCGTCGGCGATCTGTTTGATCAGGCCGCGTTCGTCCACTTCCTTGAACACAGCTTCACGGTTGGCGCGGTAGGCCACGGCAAAAGTGTCGAGGGTACGGCGCAGGAAGCTGTCCTCAAGGGCGGAATCAATATCCTTGCGGTAATCCGAAAGGGTTTTGGGTGCGGTGTGGCTCATGGCTTAGTCCTCCAGAAGAATGATATGCAATTCCAGCGGGCCATGAACGCCCACGGCGGCCACGCGCTCGATATCGGCGGTACGGCTGGGGCCGCTGATCAGGGTCGTGTAGTTGCCGCCCTTGGGATTGGCCATGAGCAGCTCACGCATGCGACCGGCGATCTCGGGCAGGGTGCGCACCAGCTTGGACTTGGCCAGCACCAGCACGTGGATCTCGCTGATCATACCGGCCAGACGGGCATCTTCGTTGTCGGTGTTCACCAGGCAGGTGGCACTGGAAGACACGCCCATCTCGGCGAAGGTCAGACCCACGTCGATACCGGCCAGATGGTTGCGCAGACCTTCACGGATGCACAGGAAGCCCTTTTCCTTGCAGGCGGCTTCCAGGGTGGCGAAGTCTTCATCGTTCAGGACAGGGGCGGCCACGATACGCTGCACGCGGGTGGGCACACCGTTGGGGCCGTTGGGGCCCTTTTCCACATCCTCGTCCGCCATCAGTTCGCACGGGGCTTTGTTTTCGCACACGTCCACCACGTACTGCAGCGCGGCGGCCATGTTGGGCAGCTCCTGCACCACGGCGTTGACGGCCGTGGCTTTGGCGGTGAAGTCCTGAACAAGATCCTGGATTTCTTCAGGGGCCATTGATGTCTCCTTATAATGAATGCCGCACCCTATTTGAGGGTCTCGGCATAGATCTGGATAGTATGCTTGACCTGCACGGGGTCATTGTTGTGCGAGAGCACGTCTTCCAGCTGCATCATGCAGGCGGGGCAGCCGGCGGCCACCACATGGGCGCCCGTGGCCACCACGTTGTCACGCTTGCGCTGGCCGATGACACGCGACAGGTCGTAGTGGAAGAGGTTGAAGGAACCGCCGCAACCGCAGCAACGGTCGGCTTCTTTCATCTCCACCAGCTTGTAGTTGGGGTTGGTCTTGATGATGGTGCGCGGTTCCTCGGAGAGGCCCAGGGCCTTCTTGAGGTGGCAGGAGTCGTGATAGGTCACGGTCTTGGCGCCGGGCAGGCTTTCCACGGCTTCGACCTTGAGTACCTTCACCAGGAATTCGTTGATGTCCATGGTGATGGCGGCCAAGGCCTCGGCCTGATGCTGTTCCACGCTGCCCAGGCGGGCGGCGTAGCGGGGCCACAGTTCCTTGATGGTGGAGGTACAGGAGGAACAGGCGGTCAGCACGTAGTCGAAGCTGCTTTCGCCAAAGGCGGCCAGGCTCTTGGCCATCTGCTTCACCATGCCTTCGGCGTCGCCGGAGGACAGGGCCGGGATACCGCAGCAGGTGAAGCTGCTGGGCATGTAGATGGCCACGTTATGGTGGTGCAGCACCTTGATGCAGGCTTCGGACACATCCACGTACAGCTTGTCGCCCATGCAGCCGGGGAAGAAGGCCACCTTCAGACCGCCCATGACGCGGGGCTCGTCCAGGTTGCCGTAGATGGCGTGCAGGGGCTTGAGGGCCAGGGAACGGATGTGGCGGTCGCCCAGCATGAAGTTGAGCATGGGAGCACAGGCCGTGTTCTGGGTGTCCTTGTTGCTGCGGAAGATGACGCGCTGCATGGGCGCGCCCACCCGCATGGCAAAGTTGAACAGGCCGGGGTACGGCAGCAGGGCACGGAACACCATCTTTTTGACCGGGTGCAGGCCAAGATAGGTGTTCACGATCTCGCGAGCCTCCATGAAGATGTCCATGATCTTCACACCGGAGGGGCAGTTGGCCTCACAGGAGCCGCACAGCAGGCAGCGGCCCAGCTTGTCGGCCACGGCCTCGGGATCGGCGATCATTTCGTGGGCCAGATTGTCCACCAGGGCCAGCTTGCCGCGGGCCACGTCGGCTTCCATCATGGTGGCGCCGAACATGGGGCAGACAGCCTGGCACATGCCGCACTTCATGCAGGCGATGATGCGGTCGTCAAGCGTCATCAGACGCTTTGCCAGTTTCTTCAGGTCGCTCATGGCGTGTCTCCCTAAATGCCCACCAGCTTGGTGGGATTGAGCAGACCCTTGGGATCCAGAGCGCGGCGCAGGCGCTGCGAGAAGAGGATGGTGCCGCGGGAGGTTTCCTTTTCCATCCACTTGGACTTGGCGGTGCCGATGCCGTGTTCGCCGGACAGGGTACCGTGCAGGCTGATGGCCACATCGAACATTTCGTCGACGGCGGCTTCCACGCGGGCGAATTCTTCCTTGTCGCGCTTGTCGCACAGGAAGGTGGGATGCAGGTTGCCGTCACCGGCATGACCGAAGGTGCCCACTTCGACATTGTACTTCTTGGCGATGTCGTTGACGGCCTTCATCATGGCAGGGATCTGGGAGCGCGGCACGGTGGCGTCTTCGAGCACGGTGGTGGGCTTGCAGCGGGCCAGCACGGGCAGGGCCTGGCGGCGGGCTTCCCACAGCTTGAACTTTTCGGCGGCGTCCTTGGCCACATGCACGGCCACGGCACCGGTCTGCTGCAGCACGCGTTCCACGACCACGGCTTCGTCAGCCACCTGGGCGGGATGACCGTCCACTTCGATGAGCAGGATGGCCGCGGCGTCGCGGGGCAGGCCGGCCTTGGTGTAGTCGTCCACGCGCACGATGGTGTTGTTGTCGAGGAATTCCAGCGTACAGGGCACCACGTGGGCGGCGATGATGCCGGCCACGGCTTCGGCGGCCTTCTGCATGTCATCGAACACGGCCATCAGGGCCTTGGAGGCCTGCGGCGGGGGCACCAGCTTGAGCACGGCCTGGGAGATGATGCCCAGGGTGCCTTCGGACTGCAGCATCATGCCGGCCAGGTTGTAACCGGTGACGCATTTGACGGTACGGGAACCGCTCTTGACCAGCTCGCCGGTGGCGTCAAAGAATTCCAGGCCCATCAGGTAGTCCTTGGTGACGCCGTACTTCAGGCCACGCAGACCACCGGCATTCTCGGCGATGTTACCGGCCAGGGTGGACACGGCCTGGGAACCCGGATCCGGGGGATAGAACAGGTTCTTCTTGGCAACCTCGGCAGCGAAAGTGGCCGTGACCACGCCGGGTTCCACCACGGCGTACAGGTCGTCGGAGTTGATCTCAAGGATGCGGTTCAGGCCGTTGGTCAGGATGACCACGCTTTCCTTGCTGTCCGGGATGGTGCCGCCGGACAGGTTGGTACCGGCACCGCGCACGGTCATGGGAATGCCGTAGTCATAGAGTTTTTTCACACAGATGCCGAGCTGCTCGGTGGTGGTGGGACGCAGCGCAAAGGCGGGCACCACGGGGGGCAGCACCGCGGAATCATAGGAATAACTCTGGCGGTCAGCTTCGGAGCTGAACACGTTTTCCTTGCCGAGGAGATCTTCAAATTCTTTGATAAGCGCCTGGCTTGCCATAAGGGCCTCCTGTTACTCATGAAATATGCTCATCAACCCGGGCTCCCGACCGGGCCTGCACCCAATCTACCCGGAACACGAAAAAAAGAGCACGCAGCAAGACCTGCTCCGAAGAATAGGTTGATCCGGGCCGAATGAATTTTTTTAGCAAGAATTTCTTTTTTTGAAAAGGTAAAACTGCTCCCCAACCTGCTGTTGCAAAGAAAAAAGAGGATCCTCTTTTTCTTATATTTTTAAAAATATTTTATAAAATACGGCCATAAACTCCTTCTCTTCTTTTATTAAGGTAAAATGTACAAAAAATGCGGCAACACAGATGATACAATCACTCTTTTCCAAAGAACGTCCACACAAAAGAGAAAGAATAGATATGCAATATGCTCTTCATTTTGCACATTACTGCAGTCTCTTTCATGCACACTTATCTTACTGGTAAGAAATCAAAACAAAAAATTTTTCTATATCCTGTCCAGAATCTTCCGGAAACACTTTTTCTGCTCCCCATGCAGGCTTTGAGATTGTCTATTTTTTCTCATTTGCCAAATGCATAATATATTCAAAGGCTTCTGCGCTCACCGGCTGAACGGAGAGACGGCTGCCCCGGCGCATGAGCTCCATACCGGCCAGGGCCGCATGCGCGGACAGTTCCTTGCGGCTCAGGGCAGGCAGGGCCTTGTGCAGGCGCACGTCCACCATCTCCCAGATGGGCTTTTCCGGCGTGGCCCGGGGGTCGAAATGATTGTTCTCAGGGTCCTGTGCCGTATGGTCGGGGTACGCCTCGCGCACCACTTCCACCACGCCCACGATGGAGGGGTCGGCACCGCTGTGATAGAAAAAGCCCAGGTCGCCTTTTTTCATGGCCTTCATGAAGTTGCGGGCCTGATAGTTGCGTACGCCGTCCCAGGACGTGGTCTGCCCGGGCGCGGCCTCCAGATCCTGCCAGGAGTAGCAGCCCGGCTCGCTCTTGAACAACCAGTAGTTCATGGTACCTCCTTTTTTATCAGGATATATTCTCAAAAAGAAAGTAGCAAGTGTTCTGGAAAGATGCGGGGCACGCAGGGGGCGGGAAGACCTTTTTGGGAAAAGGCCTCCTCCTTGCATCCCCCTCCCCTCCCAAAGCTTTTTCTCTGAACGATAGGAAAAGTCCCCGTCGCCGGACAAAAAGCGTCAGCATCGTCCTCTGCAAACGGACAGGAAGTCACGAGATATGTAGCGGCCAAACCATAGACGGAAAACCTGCTTCCCCCGTGACGTGGTGATACGGACGCCACCGTCACTTATTCCCCTGCATACCGTTCCAGCGTTTCACGCCCAGCCACGGCAGCCCCCTCCCCTGCCTCCGGGAAGAACGGGCATCCCCTCCGCCCTCCATCCTTTCCGGGTCACGAAAAAGTCGCCGGCAACTGACGGACAACGACGGGGACCGACGGCCAGCCCCTGACAAAAGTTTTTTCGGGGTTGGGGAGAGCACGAGAGGGGAAGGGGCAGTTTTTACAAAAAACGCCCCTTCCCCTCTCGTCCCCCCTACTCCACGGCTCCCACAACACCCATCTCCCAAAAACAACGGCGGCCCCGAAAGGCCGCCGTGACGAAGGCATGACACGCGGAAGGCCGCGCCCTCACAGGGGGCACGGCCGTCCTGCCTGTTATTCCATATCTTCCGTAAGGATCATGTGGCGCGCGGCCGCGGTCTCGTCCAGACGGCGGACGGGCATCTTCACCGGAGCATCCAGCAGCTGCTGGGGATCGGACTTGCCCAGGGCCACGATCTCGCGCAGGGCCTCGATGTAGGCATCCAGGGTCTGCTTGCTCTCGGTCTCCGTGGGCTCGGCCATGAGGCATTCATGGACGATGAGCGGGAAGTAGACCGTGGGCGCATGGAAACCGCGGTCCAGCAGGGCCTTGGCGATGTCCAGGGCACGCAGGCCTTCGGGAGCGGAGGCCACGAACTCGTGGGCGCAGATGCGGTCGAAGGGCACATCGAGCACGCCCTCCAGCTTCTTGCGCAGATAGTTGGCATTGAGGCTGGCGAACTCGGCCGCGCGGGTCAGGCCCTCGGCGCCCAGACGCATCATGTAGGCCAGGGCCTTCAGCACCACGGCGAAGCTGCCGTAGAAAGGACCGATGTGGCCGATGCTCTGCGGCAGATCGTAGTCCAGAGCATAGCTGCTGTCTTCGGCCTTGCGTACACGCGGCGCGGGCAGGAAGGGCAGCAGGCGCTCGCCCACACCCACGGGACCGCAGCCGGGGCCACCGCCGCCGTGGGGCGTTCCCAGGGTCTTGTGGACGTTGAGGTGCACCACGTCGAAGCCCACGTCGCCCACACGCATCTTGCCCAGGATGGCGTTCATGTTGGCGCCGTCGTAGTACAGCAGGGCATCTTCGCGGCGCAGCACTTCCACGATGCGCGGCAGATGCAGCTCCAGCAGGCCCAGGGTGTTGGGGTTGGTCATCATCAGACCGGCCACCTGGTCGGGATACTTGGCCATGGCTTCTTCAAGGGCGGCGGGGTCCACCATGCCGTCACGCGAAGGCACGTTGACGATCTCGAAGCCCGCCAGCACGGCCGAGGCGGGGTTGGTGCCGTGGGCCGAGTCGGGGATGAGCATCTTGGTGCGGTTGCGGCCCTTGGCCTTGTGGTAGGCGGCGATGAGCTTGACGCCGGTATATTCGCCGTTGGCCCCGGCCATGGGCTGGAAGGTGAAGGCCTTCATGCCCGTGACCTCGCACAGCCACCGTTCGGCGTCATACAGGCATTGCAGGGCGCCCTGGGCCAGTTCGCCGGAAAGCTGGGCCAGCAGGGGATGCATGCGGGCAAAGCCCGGCAAGGCGGCCACGTATTCCGTGAACTTGGGGTTGTACTTCATGGTGCAGGAGCCAAGGGGATAAAAATTGGCATCCACGCTGTAGTTGAGCTTGGACAGATTGGTGAAGTGGCGCACCACGTCCAGCTCGGAGCACTGGGGCAGGCGCGGCGCGCTCTTGCGCAGCAGGGCTTCGGGCAGCATCTGCGCGGCGCGGGGCGCGTCGTCGTCCACAGGCAGGGCCAGACCGGGAGCGCGGCGGCCTTCTACGGATTCGGCAAAGATGGTTTTCACAGCAGACCTCCCAGCTTTTCGACCATGGCATCCACCTGCGCACGCGTATTGCATTCGGTGCAGGCCAGCAAGAGCACATCATCCATGCCCGCATAGGCACGGCCCACAGGATAACCGGCGGCCACGCCCTGACGCAGCAGGGCCTGCACCACCTCCTCGGCGGGACGCGGCAGGCGCAGGGCCACTTCGTTGCCGAAGGGCGCGTCATTGAGCAGCGAGACACCGGGCAGGGCCGTGAGCTTTTCCACCGCGTAGCGGGCCAGGGCCATGCCGTGTTCGGCCACGCGGGCCAGACCGTCCGGGCCCACCAGCGAAAGGTACATGAGCGCGCGCAGGGCGCACAGGGACTGGTTGGAGCAGATGTTGGACGTGGCCTTGGCGCGCCGGATGTGCTGCTCGCGGGCCTGCAGGGTGAGCACATAGCCGGTGCGGCCTTCCAGATCCGTGGTGCGGCCCACGATACGGCCGGGGAACTGGCGGATATGCTCCTTGCGGCAGGTCATGATGCCCAGATAGGGGCCGCCGAAGCTCAGGGGCTGGCCCAGGCTCTGGCCTTCGGCCACGGCGATGTCGGCGCCCATCTCGCCGGGGGTCTTGAGCACGGACTGCATGACCGGATAGACGGAGATGACGCCCAGAGCCTTGCAGGCGCGGGCATGGGCGAAAAGCTCGCTGAAGTCGGCCACGGCGCCGAAGAAGTTGGGGTTCTGCACCAGCACGGCGGCGCAGGTGGCGTCCACGGCGGCCTTGAGGCCTTCCATGTCGCTCAGGCCGTCCTTGTGGGGCACGGTCACCAGGGTGATGTCCAGGCTGGAGGAGTAGGTCTCCAGCATGGCCCGCCAGATGGGATTGATGCACTGGTCCACCACCAGCTTTTTGCGGCGGGTGGCGCGCACGGCCATCATGCAGGCCTCGAACAGGGCCGTGCCGCCGTCATAGACGGAGGCATTGGCGCAATCCATGTCCAGCAGGCGGCTCACTGCGGTCTGGTATTCGAAGATGGCCTGCAGGGTGCCCTGCGAGCATTCGGCCTGATAGGGCGTGTAGGAGGTATAGAACTCGCTGCGGCCGGAAAGGGCGTCCACGGCGCGGGGCACATAATGGGCATAGAAGCCCGCGCCCAGGAAGGAGACGGAGGGCGAGACGTTGGCGGCGGCCAGGTCCTCGAAGTAGCGGCACACGGCGAATTCGCTCTGCCCCTTGGGCAAATCGAAATGTTTGGGGCGCATTTCAGGCGGGATGTCCGCAAAAAGGTCATCAAGGTTGCGCACACCCACGACGGAGAGCATTTCCTGCACTTCGTCCGGCGTATGGGGAATGAATGGCATAGGGGAGCTCCTTGCAGCGAAGGCTGCCGTGCTGGTGGAAAAAAGGCGGCAGGGCCGGAGCCCTGCCGCTCCACGGACTAGTGCTGCTCGTTCTTGCAGTGTTCTTCGTAGGCCGCGGCGTCCATCAGGCCTTCGGGCTGGGCGGACAGCTTCACGCGCACGATCCAGCCGGCGCCGTAGGGATCGCTGTTCATGACTTCGGGAGCGTTCTCCAGCTCGGTGTTCACGGCCACCACCGTGCCGCTGACGGGCGAGATCAGATCGCTGGCCGCCTTCACGGATTCCACGGCGCCGAACTCGCTGCCGGCGGTCAGTTCGTCACCTTCGGCGGGCATGTCCACATAGGTGATGTCACCCAGGGATTCCTGGGCGAAATGGGTGATGCCGAGGACAGCTTCTTCACCGTTGACTTTGGCCCATTCGTGGGACGCACTGTACAGGAGGTCTTCGGGATTGCTCATGGTCTTCTCCTTGGTCCGGGGCGATGCGCTGTCCCGGAAGTTGATGTCAGCATCTGTGGCGGGGCGAGGGGCCCCGGCAGTCCGCCATCCGCATGGTGCTGCCGGGCCTCCCCTGCCCTGCCGGGATCTTTCCTGAAATATGGCCGGAGTACCGTCTTTCTTCGTCCGGCCGCGCCGGACAAGGGACGGCGGACAGGCTCCGTACCGGCCCGCGAAAGCCGGGACGCCCCGTGCCTAGGCCAGCTTCTGGCGGGCCGTGCCTTCCTTGTAGAAGGGCGCTTCGGTGACCGTGGCCTTGAGCTGGCTGCGCGAGGCCTGCACCAGATAGGTGGCGGCATCGGCCTTGTCGGCGTCGGCCCAGGCAAAGGCCACCACATGGCCCAGCGAAGGCGCGAACGAACCGCTGGTGACCACGCCCGCCGGGGTGCCGTCTTCCAGCAGGAGCGCATCGCCGTTGCGGGCGGCGCGGCGGCCTTCGATGCTCAGGGCCAGCAGTTTCTGGCGCACTTCCTGCGCGCCTTCACGGCCCACATACGGGGCGATGCTGGTCAGCATGCGGCCCATGCCCGCCTCGGCCGGGGTGTGGTTCTCGTCCAGCTCGTGGCCATAGAGGGGCAGACCGGCTTCCAGACGCAGGGTATCGCGCGCGCCAAGGCCCACAGGCTTGACCCGCTCATCGGCCAGCAGGGCTTCCCACAGGGCCTGGGTCTGTCCGGCAGGCACGTAGAGTTCGAAACCCAGCTCACCGGTGTAGCCGGTGCGGCTCACCAGCAGCTCGCAGCCCTGCCAGGCCTCGCTGCGGAAGCCGAAATAGGGCATGTCGCGCAGGCTGCGGCCCAGCAGGGTTTCCAGCACGTCCACGGCTTCGGGGCCCTGCAGGTCGATCTTGCCGGTCTGCTCCGAGATGTCGGTCAGGGCCACGCCTTCGGGCAGGCGGGCACGCAGGGTGGCAAAGTCCCCGGCGGCGCAGGCGGCATTGACCACCACCATGAAGTCGTCCGGGCCGAAACGGTAGACGATGCAGTCATCCAGCACCGTCCCCTTTTCCGTCAGCAGGAAGCCGTAGCGGCAACGGCCAGGGGCCAGCGTGGCCAGGTTGTGGCTCACGGCGGCGGCCAGCGCCGCATCGGCACCGGCGCCCCGGATGCGGAACTCGCCCATATGGCAGATATCGAACAGACCGGCATGCTGACGGGTATGCTGGTGCTCCACGAGGATGCCCTCATACTGGATGGGCATCAGCCAGCCCGCGAAAGGCGCCATCTTGGCGCCGTGGGCCACATGCCAGTCCGTGAGCGGGGTCTTGAGTTCGGCCACGGTTCCTTCCTCCTTTCCGGCGCGGCTCCGGCCGGATGACGGATGACACGGTCAGGACAGGGCCCGACCGGCCTGATGTTAGCGCAGAGAGGTCGCTCCTCCCCGAAGCGTGCGGGACCTGTCCCGGAACGCCCGGAGGGATGGCCTACAACGTCGTAAAAAACTGCTCCATGCGCTGCGGATCGCAATGGGAAAAATATTCCTGCCAGGCCACCCCGTTCAGGGCCCCGGCCAGCGCGTCGCTCCGGCAGCGCACCCCGCGCAGGCGCTCTTCCAGCCCGGCGATGTCCGCGGCGGCGAAAAAGTCCCCGCAGATGCGGCAGTCCCGGACGATGCCGTCCCGCACGTCCAGGCGCCAGTCCACCAGCCCCCAGGGGAAACGTTCGCGCCGCTGCAGGGTGAAGGCCGGCGAGGCGCCGTAATTCCAGTCCCAGCTGCGGTATTTGCGTTCCGCCAGTTCTTCCGCGGCCCGCAGCACCTCCGGCTCCAGGCTCCCCTCCCCGTCGGCGCAGTGGCGCAGCAGCGCGGCCCGCAGGTCTTCCATGCCGCTGCCCGGCGTCCAGAACTCGGAGATGTTGGCCACCCGCGAGCGTACCGAGGCGATGCCCTTGGAGCGGATCTTGTCCGGGTCCACATGCAGGGCCTGCACCAGCTCGCCAAAATCCAGCGATACCAGCAGGGTGCCGTGATGCAGGATGCGCCCCTGCCGCAGGGATTGCGCGCTGCCCGAGATCTTGCGGCCCCCGGCTTCCAGATCGTTGCGTCCGGTAAGGGAGGCCTGCACGCCGAGCTCGGCCAGCGCCGCGCAGACAGGACGCAGGTAGCGCGCGAAGTCCACGGTCTTGCGCCCGTGCGCATTCTCCATGAAGGAAAAATTGAGGTTGCCCAGATCATGATAGACCGCGCCGCCGCCGGTCATGCGGCGCACCACGGGCAGGCCGCGCCGGCGGACGAAGTCAGCGTCGATCTCGTCCAGCGTGACCTGATGGCGTCCCACGATGACGCTGGGGGCGTTCTGCCAGAGCAAAAACAGGCCCGGATGATCCGCGGGCAGCCATTGCAGCAGGCATTCTTCAAGAGCGAGATTAAGAGCAGGATCGGTGGAAGAAAGGGAAAGAAACTGCATGGGGCGCTCCTGAAAAGACAGCCGACCGGTGCCGGGTCCGGCATAAAAATAGCATAGCTGCAGGGGCCCAACAAGAAATATTTCAGAAAATACTTTGTGAAATATGGCGTGAGGTCGAGCCCATGCCCGTCTGACGGCAAGGGCGGCACAGGCCGCCTCCTGCCATCCCGAGACAGTGCAGGAGCATAACCTGCTGTGAGAAAAAAGGGAACGCCACCTTCCGGCACGCCCGGAAAGATACGCCCATTCCAAAAGGCCGCACACGGGACCGGCCGCAAGGCTGACGCCGCTGTGCCATGTTTGGATGCAGAGGTGAAAAGGAATCATCCTTCTCAGGAAAACGACGTTCGCCAACGCAGTCTCACGCATACTATCCGCATACTGCGTCGATTTTTCCTGTTCATTTTTTGCGATACCAATGCAGGAATAAAGAGAGAATAGGCAAAAAATATCACTCTATCAGAAGACAGACTGTCATAAAAAATAATTTATGCAATCATGTGAAATGATTTTCTTATAAAATTTTTTTTAAATATCTTATAAATTTCATCTATCGATTACAAACATTCATCTGTGATGGCGGGTACATCTTTGCGCCATCAGCCCCGTTTGTCCCTGCGGCCCGGCCATGGCAGGGCCCGATCCGCTCCTTCCGCAGCCGGGGATGGAGCAAGGGCACAAAAAAAGCGGGGAAGAGGCACAAGTCCTCTTCCCCGCCATGCGGACGCTTCGTCCTGCGGCCTAGTGGCAGCGGATGCCCGTCAGCAGATGGGCCATCTTTTCCTTCTTGGTACGCAGATAGGATTCGTTTTCGGGGCAGGCTTCGATCTCGATGGGCACGCGTTCCACGATCTCCATGCCGTAACCGGACAGACCCACGATCTTCTTGGGGTTGTTGGTCAGCAGGCGGATCTTGGTGATGCCGAGGTCCACGAGGATCTGGGCGCCGGTGCCGTAGTCGCGCAGGTCATCGGGGAAGCCCAGCTTGCGGTTGGCTTCCACGGTGTCGTAGCCCTCGTCCTGCAGGGCATAAGCGCGGATCTTGTTGGCCAGGCCGATGCCGCGGCCTTCCTGACGCATGTAGAGCAGCACGCCGCGGCCTTCCTTTTCGATCTGGCGCAGGGCGGCGGCCAGCTGGCCACGGCAGTCGCAGCGCAGGGAGCCCAGGGCGTCGCCGGTGAGGCACTGGCTGTGCACGCGCACCAGCACGGGTTCGGGCGTGGTGATGTCGCCCTTGACCAGGGCCAGATGGGTGCCGGGCTCGCGGTCGCTCTCGTAGGCGTAGACCGTGAAGTCACCGTACAGGCTGGGCAGGTGGGCCTTGGCATCGCATTTGACGGACACCTGGCCGCGACGCATGCGGTAGCAGATGAGGTCGCGCACGGAGGCGATCTTCAGGCCGTGCTCGGCGGCAAAGACTTCCAGGTCGGGCATGCGGGCCATGGTGCCGTCGTCCTTCATGATCTCGCAGATGACGGCGGCGGGCTTGAGACCGGCCAGACGGGCCAGGTCCACGCTGCCTTCGGTCTGGCCGGCGCGGGCCAGCACGCCGTCGGGACGGGCGCGCAGGGGGAAGACGTGACCGGGGGTCACCAGGTCGTCGGGACGGGCGCCGTCGGCCACGGCGGTCTTGATGGTGGTGGCGCGGTCGGCGGCGGAGATGCCGGTGGTGATGCCTTCGCGGGCCTCGATGGACACCGTGAAGTTGGTGCCGAAACGCGAGCCGTTATGTTTGGCCATCAGGGGCAGTTGCAGCTTGTCGGCCATTTCGCCGGACATGGGCAGGCAGATGAGACCACGGCCGAACTTGGCCATGAAATTGATGGCTTCAGGGGTCACGAATTCGGCGGCCATGGTCAGGTCGCCTTCGTTTTCCCTGTCCTCATCGTCCACAAGAATGATCATTTTGCCCTGCCGGATCTCGGCAATGGCTTCTTCAGTGCTGCACAGAGGCATGTCAATTCCTTGGCTTGTGCCGTACGGGACGGCGTTATCTTCGTTTGTGCCTAAAGGTAGGGCCGCTCTGCCGTCCTGTCAACGGGGGACGCGCTTTGGGGCCGGGCCGTGGCCGGGCATGCCCTCCGCAGGGAGCCCGAAGGCGGGCAGGGGCATCCGGCGGCCCGGAGCCGCGGCTAGCCCTCGTTGCGGGGCAGATCGCGCAGGGGCTGCCCCAGCAAAAAGGGCAGTTCGGCTGCCGTCAGCGCGCCGCGCTCCACACAGAGCTGGCGGAAGGCGGCGTCGTACCGCTCCATGGCCGCGGCGGCCTCACGGTCGCCCATGTCCAGCAGGACGAAGTACTGGCGCACGTCGCAGGCTTCCTCATGGGCCTGCACCAGCTCCTCCCACAAACGGCGCTGCGCGTCGGGCAGGGGCAGCAGGGCGATGGCCGCCCGGCGGTCCAGGGCCGGGACGTCCCGCAGCAGGGCCTCCAGCGGCCGGGTATCCTCGCAAAACAGCACGCCGCACTGCACGGGACGCCGCTCATAGATGGTACAGCCCGTGCCGGGCGCATAGGCCAGGCACTGCCACGGATGCGGGGCCTTGCCCGTACCGGCCAGTTTGATCATCTCGTTCTCCAGCTGGGCCAGGCCGCCGCCCATGCCGTCCTGCCGGGCCCACTGGCCGCGACGCAGGCAGACGAGCATCTCCGGCTTCAGGGCGCCCGAGGACAGCAGCGGGGCATCGTCCCGTAGCAGGCCGGGCCCGCCCAGTTCACAGCAACGGCCGCAACGGCGGCACACAGGCGCGTTATCCGGCATGGCTGCCTTCCTCCTTCTCATGCTCGGCGCGGGCGGCACGGTTGGCCTCGAAACGCTGTCCGAAGCGGCGGGTGAGCCAGCGCGAGAAGTCTTCCATATAAGCGTAATACACGGGCGTGATGTACAGGGTCACCAGCTGGGAGAAGCACAGGCCGCCCACCACCGCCAGGCCCAGGGGACGGCGGGCCTCGGCGCCGGCGCCCATACCGATGGCGATGGGCAGCGCGCCCATGAGGGCCGCCATAGTGGTCATCATGATGGGACGGAAACGCACATGACAGCCTTCGGTGATGGCGTCCAGCGGCGTGTGCGAGGGGTCATGACGCTGGGCTTCCAGAGCGAAGTCCAGCATCATGATGGCGTTCTTCTTCACGATGCCCAGCAGCATGATGACGCCCACGAAGCCGTAGAGGTCCAGCGGCTGGCCGAAGATCCAGAGGGTGAACAGGGCCCCGAAGCCCGCCGACGGCAGGCCGGAAAGGATGGTCAGCGGGTGGATGAAGCTCTCGTAGAGGATGCCCAGCACCAGATAGATGACCACGATGGCCAGCAGGAGCAGCCAGCCCATGCCCTTGAGCGAATCCTGGAAGGCCTGGGCTGTGCCCTGGGACTTGGCGCTCACCGAGTCGGGCAACAGCGGCAGGCTGACGCGTTCCACGGCGGCCACGCCTTCGCTCAGGGCCACGCCGGGACGCAGGTTGTACGAGATGGTCACGGCCGGGAACTGGCCGTCATGGTTCACGGCGATGGGGCCCACGCCCGGGCTCATCTTGGCCACGGTGGACAGGGGCACCAGCTCGCCGCTGGAAGAGCGCACATACAGGCGCGTCAGGGCGTCGGGGTTGCGCTGGAAGTCTTTGCGCACTTCCACGAAGACCGTGTAGTCGTTGGTGGGCGCGTAGATGGTGGAGACTTCGCGCGAGCCGTAGGCCGTCTGCAGGGCCAGCTCGATCTGCCCGGCGCTGATGCCCAGGGCCGAGGCGCGGTTACGGTCGATGGTCACCCGGATCTCGGGGTTCTTGAGCTGGAGGTCGCTGTTGACGTCCTGGATCTCCGGCACCTGGCGCAGGGCGGCCTCCACCTTCTGGGCACATTCGAAGAGCTCCTGCATATTGGTACCGGTGAGGGTGTACTGGTACAGGGCCTTGGTGGAACGCCCGCCGATGTTGATGGCCGGCGGCACGCGCAGGAAGACCTGCATGGCCGGCGAGGTGTTGAGCTCGCGGCGCAGGCGCTGCACCACGGTCTGGATGTCCGGACGCTCGCCGTGGGGCTTGAGGTGGATCATGAGCGTGCCGTTGCTCATGCTCTGGCTGCTGCCCACGATACCCACCACGGAATTGAAACGGTCCACATGCGGGTTGTTGCGCAGCACCTCGTCCAGCTTGTGCTGGGCCTTGACCATGCCTTCAAAGGAGATGCCCTGCTCCGCCTCGGTGGTGGCCACCACAAAGCCCATGTCTTCGCTGGGCAGGAAGCCCTTGGGCACGATGACGCCCAGCCAGCCGGTGGCCAGCAGCAAGAGGAGCGAGAAGATCAGCGTGGTGCGGCGATGCCGCAGTACCACATCCAGGGAGCGGGCGTACTTGTCGGCCAGCCATTCGAAGGCGCGCTCCAGCTTGCCGTAGATGCCCTCATAGCCCACGCGGTGCTTGCTGCCCGAATGGCGCAGGAAGTAGGCGCAGAGCATGGGGGTCAGGGTCAGGGAGACCACGCCCGAGAACAGGATGGCCGTGATGATGACCACGGCGAACTCGTAGAACAGACGGCCCACGATGCCGCCCATGAACAGTACCGGGATGAACACCGCCGCCAGGGAGACGGTCATGGAAAGGATGGTGAAGCCGATCTCGCCCGAGCCGTCATAGGCCGCCGTGAGCGGGTCCTTGCCCATCTCCTGGTGGCGGACGATGTTCTCCAGCATGACGATGGCGTCGTCCACCACAAAGCCCACGGCCAGGGTAAGGGCCATGAGCGACAGGTTGTCCAGGCTGAATCCCATGGCCAGCATCACCGCAAAGGTGGAGATGACCGACATGGGCAGGGCCAGGCTGGGGATGATGGTGGCCGGCAGGTTGCGCAGGAACAGGAAGATGACCAGCACCACCAAGAAGACCGTCAGCACCAGGGTGAACTTCACCTCGGCCACGGACTCGCGGATGGATTCCGAACGGTCATAGAAGATCTCCAGCTTGACCGAGGGCGGCAGCTGGCGGGTCAGGCCGGGCAGCAGGGTCTTGATGTCGTCCACCACCTGCACGGTGTTGGCGCCGGGCTGGCGTTCCACGGCCAGCATGATACAGGGCTTGCCGTCATCCGCCCAGGAGAGCTGCTTGTCCTGCTCCACGCTGTCCACCACTTCGCCGATGTCCGAAAGGCGCACGGGCGCGCCGTTGCGGTAGGCCGCCACCACATCGCGGAAGGCTTCGGCGTCTTCCAGCTGGCCCGAGGCCTTGATGGCGCTGGCGCGTCGCTCCCCTTCCAGCGAACCCGTGGGCAGCTTGCTGTTGGCATTGCTCACGGCATCGGCCACCTCGTCGATGCCCAGCCCGCGGCTGGCCAGGGCGTCGGGGTCCACACGCACGCGCACGGCATACTTCTTCTGCCCGTAGATGACCACCTGGGCCACCCCTTTGACCATGGAAAGTCGCTGCCCCACCAGGGTATCGGCGTATTCGTTGAGCTCGTACAGCGGCAGGGTGGGAGAGCCCACGCGCAGATAGAGGATGGGATAGTCTGCCGGGTTGACCTTGCGGAAGCTGGGGTCATTGGTCATGTTGGTGGGCAGACGGCGCTGGGCCAGACCGATGGCGGCCTGCACGTCCAGGGCCGCGGCGTCGATATCACGGTCCAGGGCGAACTGGATGGTGATGCGTGTTCGGCCCGTGGCATTGACGGACGAGATGGAGTCGATGCCCGCGATGGTGAAGAATTCCTTTTCCAGCGGCGTGGCCACGGAAGCGGCCATGGTCTCCGGGTCAGCGCCGGAAAGGTCGGCGCTCACCTGGATGGTGGGAAAGTCCACGTTGGGCAACTGGTTGACCGGCAGGTTCACATAACTGGCAGCCCCGAAGAAGAGCATGCCCAGCATGATGAGTGCCGTGGCCACGGGTCGGCGGATGAAAAGGGCAGCGATATTCATACGCTGCAGCATACCTGCCCGTCCCGCAGGACACAAGCGGGCGAGCCCCTGGCCCGCCCGCACAAATGTTGCGTCTGCAACGGTATTTTATTTGAGATTCAAGGGGATTATCCCCAAGAAGCAGCTCGGGAATTTTTTCTGTTAAAAACAGCCCGCCTGACGCAGGAAGAGGAAGGCCCCCAGCCCGATGCACAGGGCACCGATGACCTTGCGCAAAAACGGCGCCGACACGCGCTGGGCCATGGCGATGCCGCCCAGCAGGCCCACCACCTGCACGGCGCACAGGGCAGGCAGCAGCATCCAGTCCACATGGCCGCCCATCATGTTGCCCACGCTGCCGGAAAACGAGGTGGCGATCTGGTAGGGCATGGACAGGGCCACGGCATGGATGGGGGAATAGCCCACCAGCACCATCCAGGGGATGGAGGCCACAGGACCGCCCGCACCGGTGAGCCCGGCCATGAAGCCCGTGGCGCCGCCGATGACCGCCCTGCCCTTCCAGCCCAGCCAGAAGGGGCTGCCCTTGCGGCCCGGTTTGGGCGGACGCAGGGTGCAGGCACCGGCAAAAACGATGATGACCGCCAGGATCATGACCAGCGGTCCGGCGTCGATGCGGGCATTGACCAGCGCACCGGGCGCAGCACAGACGAAGCTGCCCAGGGCAAAGGGCACGGCCTCCATAAAACGGTAGTGCCCGTTCTTGTGATAGAGCCATGTCCCCACGAAGCCCGTGCCGATGAAGGAGGCCAGCGCCGTCCCCATGGCCGTGTGCGGCTCCAGACCGCTCATGAGGATGAGCACCGGCGGCACCAGGATGCCGCCCACCCCGGCCAGCCCCACAAGAAAGCCCACCAGCAGACATACCAGCAAAACAACGATCATCACGACCCCCGGATGTGCAAAAATCGATGCGGCACGCTGGCCGCACCTTCTATGCCTTATTCTCCTTTTTGGCCCTGCTGGCAAGATACGGCGAGAATGTTGCGCGGATGCGTCCCCAGCCTTCTTCGAGGCTCAAAATACGTTGCATCCGTGCATCATAAAAAGGCAATAGATTCTTTTTACTGATAGTTTCCGCGTATCCCCGACAGAGCGCCCGCCCTGCAGGGGAGCACGTCAGGCGCGCCGTCCCGGCAAAGGGCATGAAAAAAGGCAGGGATCATACCCTGCCCGTATGGCTTTTGGGAAAAGCGTTCCCTGCCCCGTACGGCACGAGGCAGCCGGCTACTGCCATTCCGGGCCCTCCATGAGCCCGCAGGAACTCATGGCCGTGAACAGCACGATGCCCGCAGCCGTGGAAAGGTTGATGCTGCGCACGCTGTCCTTGAGCATGGGGATGCGTACCTTGTACGGGGAGCGCTTCAGGATCTCCGGCGGCAGGCCGCGCGTCTCGGGCCCGAAGACCAGACAGTCGTCCGGCGCGAAGGCGAAGTGCTGCAAAGGCTCCCCGCCCCGGGCCGAGGTCAGCACACAGCGCGGCGGCGTACCGCCGTTCTCCGCCGTGGCCGCGGCCAGCCAGCTGTCCCAGTCCGGCCAGACATCCATGCGCACATGCGGCCAGTAATCCAGCCCGGCACGCTTGAGGTAGCGGTCTTCCAGCTTGAAGCCCAGCGGCTCGATGAGGTTGAGGTGGATGCCCGTGGAGGCGCACAGGCGCGCGATGTTGCCGGTATTGGGCGGGATCTCCGGCTCGAACAAGACGATCTTCATAGGATGGCGTCCCTTGTTGATGACGACGGTAACTAAAGTGTGGCGGGAAGAGGGCTTTGAAGGGGACCACTTCCTCGCGGCAGCGGTCTGCTGACGCTCCTCCCTGCCCGCCGGCCACGCGGAGGCGTCACGGGCATGGACAGAGATGCGGAGGCTCCCCAAAAACGAAGGGCCGTACCCGCCGGCGCCGGCCTTGCAGGCAAGGGCAGCGGGCAGGGGACTCCCCTCCCCCAAAAACGATACGTACCGGCCGGGAGAAGCGTCCCGCCTACCCGGCGGTCCCCACCTGTCCGGCGATGCCCGGCACGGCCTGACAGCGCACGCGCATGTCGCGCGAGGCACGGCCGCTGTCGTCCAGCACGGCAAAGAGGTCGGCTTCCACCACCTCCACCCGGGCACCGGCCGCGTCATGGACGGCCAGCCGCTCTTCCAGCAGGGCCACGGCGCGTTCCTTCACGGTCTCCAGGGTGGCCGCACGCGGCAATTTTTCTTCCAGTTCCAGCGAGGGCACGCGCAGCAGGGCACGGCCGCTGTCGGCATAGACTTCCAGACCGGCGGTGGGCAGGGTCAGGGCCGCGCCCACGGCATTGGCCACCGGCGCATGGGGCGGACAGTCCACGGGCAGGGCCAGCCGTCCGGCCAGACGCTCGCGCAGACGCTCCGCCGGACCGCCCACCAGCCAGACCCGCTCCGGCGCGATGTCGCGCAGGCCGCGCAGGGCCGCCAGCGTGTAGACGGGGCGGGCATTGACGCCGTCCACCAGTTCGCGCACGGCCGCCGCCACCTGATCGAGGGCATCGGCCACGGCCCGGGCCGCCAGCTCTTCGGGCTCCATGCCGTGTTCCCCGGCCAGGGCCGCCACGCCGCGCAGGGAGGCCGCCGCATCCCCGGAAAGATTGCCGGGCCGCTCCCGGTCACAGACGTTGAGGGCATCCAGCAGCGTGGGACGCGTGCCGCCGAACGCCATGGCCGGGCCTTCGCGCAGGGGACCGGTATGCACGCGGGCCTCCGCGCCCTGCCCTTCCACGCCCAGCAGGGAATCGCCGCCCACGCCGATGGACAGGGAGGCCAGCGAACGCACCAGCGTCCGGCGGCCGCGCACGCTCATGCCGTCACGGTCCACCACCGGCGAGCCCTGGGCGAACAGGGCCACGTCCGTGGTGGTGCCGCCCACGTCCAGCAATACGGAGCAGGCATCTTCCGCCACGGCGGGACACAGGGCCAGTATGCCCATGACGCTGGCCGCCGGGCCGGACAGGACGGACTGCACGGGTTCCTGCCGGGCCAGGGCCGCCGGGACGGCCCCGCCGTCGGCCTTGAGCAGACGCAGGGGGGCCCGGATGCCCGCTGCCTGCAGGCTCTGCTCCACGGCGGTCAAAAAGCCGTCCACGATGCGGGCCACGGCGGCATTGTAATAGGCCGTGGCGATGCGGCGCGGGAAATTGAGTTCGCCGGACAGGCTGTGCCCGCACACGGGCGTGAGCCCGGCAGCGCGCACCACGTCGGCCATGGCCAGCTCATGCGCGGCATTGCGGGGCGAGAACTTGCCCACGCAGGCCACGGCCCGCACGCCCTTCTTTTTCCAGGCGGCGCAGGCGTCGGCCAGAGGGCGGGTATCCAGCGGCGTCACTTCCACGCCGCGATGGTCCAGACCGCCGGGCAGGATGCAGACGTCGTCCCCGATGGCGAAACGGGCGGGCGCCAGACCAGGCCCGGCGCTCAGCGCCAGGGCCACGCGGTCTGCCCGGCCCTGCACCAGGGCGTTGACGGCCAGGGTGGTGCCCACGGTCACCCGATCCGCGGCACGCAGGCGCGCCGGGCCCTCGGGGCCGAATTTTTCTTCCAGAGCCTTTTCCAGAGCGGCCAGTGCCGCACGCACCGAAGAGGGCAGATCTTCGTGGCAGGTGGGCGCCTTGGCCCCGGCCAGGATGCCTTCCGGCCCGCAAAGCACGGCATCGGTATGCGTGCCGCCCGCATCGATCCCCAGAAACGTCTGCGCTGTCATGCTGCCTCCACAGGCATCGCTGCCTGAAATGTTTGTCTGCTGGGTTGTAAACTTTCGTCCCGCCACTGACAAGCAAGGCCCGTCCACTGCCCTGACGGGGGGAATCCCCGGCCCGGCATACGGGGAGGGGCCGGAAAGACCGCCGGAGGATGCCCAACTGCCGCCGGGATGCAGGAAAGCGGCCCGGGATGCCCCGCCGGAAGGGTGCCGGAGCTCCCCTCTCTGCGGCACGGCAGCCCGCGCCCGGTAGCGGGCTCCCGCCTCTTCCCGTTGCGGGCAGCGCATCTTCCTGCCCGCGGACGCTTGCCATACGCGGCGCTTTCCAGTAAATTTTTACCCTTCGGACAGGCCCCGCCGCGCGCGGAAGATCCGGCCTGGCCAATATCGCGGAATATATTGAGGAATGTATCATGCAAACGACCGATTTCATCTGGTTTGACGGCAAAATGGTCCCCTGGGCCGACGCCCAGGTTCACGTTCTCACCCATGCCCTGCATTACGGCAGCGCCGTTTTCGAAGGCATCCGCGCCTATGCCTGTGCTGACGGCACTTCCGCCGTTTTCCGCCTGAAGGAACACAGCCAGCGCCTACTCAATTCCGCGAAGATCCTGCGTCTGAACATTCCCTACACCGTCGACGAGATCAGCCAGGGCATCCTGGACACCCTGAAGGCCAACAAGATGAAGGAAGGCTACATCCGTCCCCTGTCCTTCGTGGGTGATGGCGAAATGGGCGTCTACCCCGGCAACAACAAGGTCCACACCATCATCGCCGTGTGGCCCTGGGGCGCCTACCTCGGCCCCGAAGCCCTGGAAATGGGCATCCGCGCCAAGACCAGCTCCTTCGCCCGCATGCACGTCAACACCCTGATGAGCAAGGCCAAGGCCGCCGGCAACTACGTGAACTCCATCCTGGCCAAGATCGAAGCCAAGGAAGACGGCTACGACGAAGCCGTGATGCTGGACACCAACGGTTTCGTTTCCGAAGCCACCGGTGAAAACATCTTCATCGTGCGTGACGGCATCATCAAGACCACGCCCTGGACCTCCATCCTGGGCGGCATCACCCGTGACTCCGTCATGAAGGTGGCCCGCGACCTGGGCTACACCGTGGAAGAACAGCAGTTCACCCGTGACGAGCTGTACATCGCCGACGAAGCCTTCTTCACCGGTACCGCCGCCGAGATCACGCCCATCCGCGAAGTGGACAACCGCACCATCGGCGCCGGCCATGCCGGTCCTGTGACCAAGCACCTGCAGAAGGAATACTTCGGCGTGGTCAAGGGCCAGAACGCCAAGTACGCCGACTGGCTGAGCCACTACACGTTCTAGCACTCTCTTCCGGCGCGCCTGTAACCTTCAGGGGGACAGGCGCGCCCTGCCGTTTTTTTCATGAAGCACCTCTCCCTCGCCGCAAAATACCGCCCCCAGACCTTTGCCCAGGTCGCCGGACAGGACATGGTCAAGGCCGTGCTCTCCCGTGCCGCCGCCGAAGACCGGGTCGCCGCCGCCTATCTGCTCAGCGGCACGCGCGGCGTGGGCAAGACCACCATCGCCCGCATCTTCGCCAAGGCCCTCAACTGCCGCCATGCGCCGGGCCCCGAGCCCTGCAACCAGTGCGACCAGTGCCGCAAGATCACCCAGGGCAGCCATGTGGACGTCACCGAGATCGACGGCGCCTCCAACAACAGTGTGGAAGACGCCCGCGCCCTGCGCGAGAACATCGGCTACGCCCCCATGGAGGGCCGCTACAAGGTCTTCATCATCGACGAAGCCCACATGCTCTCGCGCAGCGCCTTCAATGCCCTGCTCAAGACGCTGGAGGAGCCGCCCGCGCGCGTGGTCTTCATCTTCGCCACCACCGAGGCGCACAAGTTCCCCATCACCATCGTCAGCCGCTGCCAGCATTTCGTCTTCCGCCATCTGGGCGAGGACGCCCTCGTGCAGCACCTTTCCCAGGTCCTGAACAAGGAGAACGTCCCCTTCGAGGAAGGCGCCGTGCGCCTCATCGCGCGCCGGGCCGCGGGCAGCGTGCGCGACAGCATGTCCCTTTTGGACCAGACCCTGGCCCTGGGCGGCGACAACCTCACCAGCGCCGTGACCCGCGAAGTGCTGGGACTGGCCGGACAGGAACTGTTCGCCGACCTCTTCGACGCCCTCCATGCCCGGGACTGCGCCGCCGTCTCCCAGCTGTGCGCCAGCCTGTTCCGCCAGGGGGTGGACATCGGATTTTTCGTGCGCGAGCTGGCCGGACATCTGCGTGACCTGTTCCTGCTGCGGCAGGGCGGCGAGGCCGTGGCGCCCACTTTGGGCCTGCCCGGCGAGGAGATCCTTTTCTGGCAAGGCCTGGCCCCGCGCTTCTCCGCAGGACACCTGCACGCCGCCTGGCAGATGGTACTGGACGCCCAGCGCGGCATCGTGCAGAATCCCGAGCCGGCCGCAGCCCTGGAGCTGTTGCTGCTCAACCTGGCCCTGCTGCCGCAGCTGCTGCCTTTGGAGCGCATGGACAGCGTCCCGGCACCGTCCGCGCCCGTACAGGGGCATCCCGCTCACGACAGGCAGGAAGGCAGCCCCCTCCCGCCCCGGGACATGGGCCATGCCGCACCTGTCCGGGCCCCGGCGACCCGCGCCCGTGAACACGGGACCCCGGCGGAAAAGAGCGCCGCTGCCGGCAGCAGCGAACCCGCTCCCGAGCCTGCGCCCTCCCGGCAGCCCGGAAGTTGCGCCCGGCCCCAGCGGGAAATGCCCGCCGGACAGACAGCCCGTCCCGCACGGGTGACGGAAACCTCGGCCCCGAAAGCCGCCCAGCCCCGACCCGAGGCCCCGGAACATCCGGAGCATGTGGGGCCCAGCGAAGCGGGCATGATCGAAGCTGACGACATCCCGGCCGCCGCGCCGGTGGAACCTGCCCGGCCCGCAGCTCCGGCCGCCCCTGTGGCACCGACCGCGACGACGGCCCCCGTGCCTCCGGCAGCCCCTGCCGTGGAGACGCGTCCGGCAGCCCCTGCGGCTGCGGAAGGCTTCCGTCCCGACTGGCAGGCCTTTTGTGATTTCTGCGCCCAGCGTCTGGAAAAGGGCGAGGCCGCGCCGCAGCTCCATCTGCTGCGCCAGTTGCGCGCCAGCTGGGAAGCGGACTGCCTGCGCCTGACCCCGCGGGCCGAGACCCTGCTGCATCAGACCGAGAAGCAGCGGCCCCAGCTGGAACAGGCCCTGGCGGCCTGGGGCGCCGGGCATCTGCGCCTGGAGTTCGTGGCCCCGCGTCAGGCCCGTACCGAGGCGGAACTGATAGAAGAATTTCGGAACAGGCCCGAGATGCAGGCCTGCCTCCGTCTGCTCAACGCCAATATCGAACATTGTACCGAATCCAACCAAGGAGATACCCATGCGTAACATGAACGATATCCTGCGCCAGGCGCAGGTCATGCAGAACAAGCTGGCCAAGCTGCAGAACGAACTCAACGAACGCACCTACGAAGCCAGCAGCGGCGGCGGCATGGTCAAGGCCGTGGTCTCCGGCAAGCAGGAACTGCGCGGCCTCACCATCGACCCCAAGGCCCTGGAAGGCGGCGACGTGGAAATGCTGCAGGACCTCATCATGGCTGCCGTCAATGAAGCCGGCCGCATCGCCCGCGAGACCCTGGACCGCGAGATGAGCGCCATCTCCGGCGGCATCCGCCTTCCCGGCGTGTTCTAGGCCATGCACAGCCAGATTCCCGAACCGCTGCGCGCCCTGGTGGAACAGCTGGCGCGCCTGCCCGGGCTTGGCCCCAAGTCGGCCATGCGCGTGGCCATGACCCTGCTCAAGTGGCCCGAGGCCGAGACCCGGCGCCTGGGCAAGGGCATCCACGACCTGCGGGACAATCTGCACCTGTGTTCGCGCTGCGGCGGCCTTTCGGCCACCGATCCCTGTGACATCTGCAAGGACGAGAACCGCTCCCGGGACACGCTCTGCCTGGTCAACGAGTGGGACAGCATGCTGACCCTGGACGAAGGCGGCTTCTATCACGGCCAGTACATGATCCTCGGCGGCCTGCTGGCCCCGCTGGCCAACATGGACAGCGACAGCCTCGACCTCGACCGCCTCATCTCCCGGCTGGAGGAAGGCGAGATCCACGAGCTCATCCTGGCCCTGGGGGCCACCATCGATGCGGAGAACACGGCGTCGTTCATCAGGAACCTCGTCCGCAAGCGTTTCCCGCACATCAGGGTGTCGCGTCTGGCCCAGGGCATCCCCCTGGGCGCGGAGGTCAAATACATGGACCGGGAGACATTGCGCCAGTCCCTGCAATACCGGCAGGATATCTAGCGCGTCCCGGCAATTTCCAGACGGGAAAGGGAGCCTTGCCCAAGGCGCCCTTTCTTTTTTTCATGCCCGGGAACGGCGGCGGCCCGTCCGCCCCTGTCCCGGCACGGGGATCTTCCCGCAGGGACGGCCAGCGCCGTCCCCTCCTTCCCGCACATACCGGGAAGGCGTCTTCATCACGCCGTCATGTACGCATGTCCGGCGGCTGCCGTTCCGGGGGGCGCGGCAGGCCGCAGGGATGCCGTTTTGCGGTGTGTTCCGTGGACCTTTCGCCTTACAGCCCCCTGCCGGTCATACCGACGGCCCCGGATGCCACGCCCGGCCTTTTGCCGAGAGTCTTGGCCAACGGGCACGGCCTTACGGCCGCCATCCGGTCGCGCGTTGCTGCAACAGCGCGTGACACATCGGGCCCGGTCTGACCAACCAGAAGGAGAATGTTTCATGGAAGCACTTTTTGGTCATCCCATCCTGCAGTCCCTGCTTGCCGGTATCCTTTCCTGGATCTCGGTCAGTCTGGGGGCCAGTGCCATCTTCCTGCGCCGCGAGTTTTCCCGTCTGGCCATGGACTGCATGCTGGGGGCCGCCGGCGGCATGATGCTGGGCGCAGCCTTCCTGGGCCTGCTGCAGCCCGCGGCCGAGATGGCCTCCCATATGGGCCGCCTGCATTTCATCCCCATCGTCTGCGGCCTCATGGCCGGTGCCGCCTTCCTCATGGGCCTTGACCATCTCCTGCCCCATCTGCACATCCGCCAGAAGCAGCAGGAGGGCCTTTCCACCAGCTGGCGCCGCAGCGTCCTGCTGGTCACGGCCATGGCCCTGCACCACATCCCCGAAGGCCTGACCATGGGCGTGGGGTACGGCGCCGTGGCCGCGGGCAGCACCCTGCCCTCGGGCGTGGCCCTGGAGATGAGCTCCGCTTTCATGGTCACCGGTACCACCCTGCTCCAGAACCTGCCCGAAGGCCTGGTGGTGGCCACGGCCCTGCGGGCCGAAGGTTTCTCGGCCAAACGGTCCTGGCTGTGCGGCGTCTTTTCCGGCTGTACGGCCCCCATCGGCGCCATCCTCGGCGCCGTCGCCTCCCAGGTGGCGGGCAGCCTGCTGCCCTTTGCCCTGGCTGCGGCGGCAGGCGCCATGGTCTATGTGGTCATCGAAGAAGTCATCCCCGAAGCCAATGCCTCCGGCAACGGCAACGCCGCCACGGTGGCCTGCATCGGCGGTCTCTGCCTGGTCATGAGCTTCTCCAGCCTGGTGGGCTAGAACGAAGAGAAAGCCCGCAGGCCGCCGGCGTCGACCTTCGACCGGCGGGCAGGGCGTCCGGCCATACGGCCGACAGGAACCAGCCAAACGAAAAGGGCGCAGCTCCTTGGAGCCGCGCCCTTCTTTTATCCTATGCTTTCAGGCAGGTATGCCCGGCAGCGGGGTCCCGGACCTAGGGATGGTTTTCGAACTTGTTCAGCAGGGGTTCCGCGCCGTTGTGGCAGGGGGTGCAGTCCATGACGCCCTTGGCCCAGTTGGCATCGTTGCCCTTGGTCTGATGGCATTCGCCACAGCCGCTCACGGCGGGCTGCACGGCGAAGGTGCCCTTGTAGTTCTTGCCCTGTTCGATCTTGGCGTTGAAGATCTCCACGGCCTTGTAGGCCACGTCGGCGGTCAGACGGCCGCAACGTTCGCTGCGGGCCTTGCTGGTGGCTTCGATCTTGTTGGCGGCACACCATTTGGACACGGAGATGTGGCAGAGCACGGAGCCGGAAGCGTTGTTGGGCAGGTCGCCCTTGACGCCCTGGGCCAGGTCGCCGGGGTTGTAGACGGGAAGCTTGGTCACTTCGTACCAGCGGTACAGCTCGTTGACCATGGGGGTGCGTTCCTTGCGGCCCCAGAACAGGGCATAGGCCGCGGCGGCGCCGTACAGGGCGCCGCAAATGGTGCCCCAGTCGGAGATGCCGCCCTTGTTGGCTTCCAGCATGCTGAAGGGGAACTGGTTGTACGGGGCGCCGTATTTTTCGCCCAGCACACCGATGATGCTGTAGAAGGCACCGTAACCACAAGCGTAGCCCTTGTACCAGTAACCTTCATAGGCCACCTTGGCGCATTCCTTGGGATCCAGCTTGTGGGGCTTCCAGCCGAATTCGCCGTTGACCTGCTCGAAGCGCTTGGCCGGAGCCGCCGCCTGGGCGATGCTGCCGCCGGTACCCACCAGGGCCGCCACAGCCCCGCCCACGGCCAGACCACCGAGGCCACACAGGCAATTGCGTCTGCTGTTGTCCATATATCCTCCTTCTTCGGCGCGTTGCGCCCTTCATGTTAGTCGTTACTTTTTTCACTACACCTTTCCAATGGGGAAAGCAAGGCCGTATCGCATGGAACAGGGGTACTTTTCCTCCGCTCCGGCCGGGCCCGCCCCCGACAAACAGCCCCGCTCCCCTGCCGGTCATGCCGGTATGAGGGGCTCCGCCCGCCCCTCCCGGCCTGTGGACAGGGCCTGCCGCCAGTGCCGGACGGCTGTCTTTTCATGGCTGTCCATCCTCCGCGCTTCCTCTCTCCACCCTGCCCGTATGCCGGGCCCACAGAAAAAAATTTTCATTTGCCACTGGACGAGCACGCAGAAAGACTTACTTAGAGGACGCAAGCGAAAGAGACGCCGCTAAGGCGTTCACCGATACAGTTTTTATTTCTCCGAGGAGGATCCACATATGTCCAAAATCATCGGCATCGACCTTGGGACCACCAACTCCTGTGTCTACGTCATGGAAGGCAAGGACCCCAAGTGCATCACCAATCCTGAGGGCGGCCGCACCACTCCCTCCGTGGTGGCTTTCACCGATAAGGAACGCCTGGTGGGCGAGATCGCCAAACGTCAGGCCGTGACCAACCCCAAGCGCACCATCTTCGCCATCAAGCGTCTGATGGGCCGCAAGTACGCTTCTCCTGAAGTGGACCGCTGGAAGGAACATTCCCCCTACACCATCACCTCCGCCGCCAACAGCGACGCCGGTGTGGAAGTGGACGGCCGCACCTACACCGCTCCTGAAGTTTCGGCCATGATCCTGGCCAAGCTGAAGGCCGACGCCGAAGCTTACCTGGGCGAACCCGTGACCGAAGCCGTCATCACCGTGCCCGCCTACTTCAACGACGCCCAGCGTCAGGCCACCAAGGACGCCGGCCGCATCGCCGGTCTGGAAGTGAAGCGTATCATCAACGAACCCACGGCCGCCTCCCTGGCCTACGGTTTCGACAAGAAGGCCAACGAAAAGATCGCCGTGTTCGACCTGGGCGGCGGCACCTTCGATATCTCCATCCTGGAAGTGGGCGACAACGTGGTGGAAGTGCTCGCCACCAACGGTGACACCTTCCTGGGCGGCGAAGACTTCGACCAGCGCGTCATCAACTACCTGGTGGAAGAATTCAAGAAGGAAAACGGCATCGACCTGTCCAAGGACAGCATGGCCCTGCAGCGCCTGAAAGAAGCCGCTGAAAAGACCAAGAAGGACCTGTCCACCTCCATGGAAGCGGAAGTGAACCTGCCCTTCATCACCGCCGACCAGACCGGTCCCAAGCACCTGGTGGTCAAGCTCTCCCGCGCCAAACTGGAAGCCCTGGTCAGCGACCTGGTGGACCGCACCATCGCTCCCTGCCAGAAGGCTCTGGCCGACGCCGGTCTTTCCCCCAACCAGATCGACGAAGTCATCCTGGTGGGCGGCATGACCCGTATGCCCCTGGTGCAGAAGAAGGTGGGCGAGTTCTTCGGCAAGGATCCCAACCGTTCCGTGAACCCCGACGAAGTGGTGGCCATGGGCGCCGCCATCCAGGGCGGCATCCTGGCCGGTGACGTGAAGGACGTGCTGCTGCTGGACGTGACGCCCCTGTCCCTGGGTATTGAGACCATGGGCGGCGTGTTCACCAAGCTGATCGACCGCAACACCACCATCCCCACCCGCAAGAGCAACGTGTTCACCACGGCCGCTGACAACCAGCCCTCCGTGTCCATCCACGTGCTGCAGGGCGAACGTCCCATGGCGGCCGACAACATGACCATGGCCCGCTTCGACCTGACCGGCATCCCGCCGGCACCCCGTGGCGTGCCGCAGATCGAAGTGACCTTCGATATCGACGCCAACGGTATCGTCAACGTGTCCGCCAAGGATATGGGCACCGGCAAGGAACAGTCCATCAAGATCCAGTCCTCTTCCGGTCTGTCCGAAGAAGACATCCAGCGCCTGGTGCGTGAAGCTGAAGCCCACGCCAGCGAAGACAAGAAAAAGCAGGAGACCATCGAGGCCCGCAACCACGCCGACAGCCTGATCTACGGCACCGAAAAGTCCCTGAACGATCTGGGCGACAAGGTGGACGCCGCTGTGAAGAGCGACGTGGAAGGCAAGATCGCCGCCCTGCACAAGACCATGGAAGGCGATGACGCCGCCGCCATCAAGGCTGCCACCGAAGAGCTGGCCAAGGCTTCCCACAAGCTGGCCGAACAGCTCTACCAGCAGCAGGCCCCCAACGGCGGTGCCCAGCAGCCCGGTGCGGGCGCCAACCCCGGCGCCGGTGCCGCCCAGGGCAACAACAACGACGACGTGGTGGACGCCGACTTCACCGAAGTGAAGAAATAATCCCCATACCCTATGCATCTCAGGGACGGCCCTTCGGGGCCGTCCCTTTTTTTATGCCCGCGGCCTCTTTTGTTCCTTGGCCGGGGGTGCTATCCTGGAGGGAACCAAGGAGTGCCTATGCGTACGCATCCCGCTTTTGTCAGGCTCCTGCATGTCCTGGCCCTGATCCTGCTCTCCGGGCTCTTCGTCCTGGGGACAGGCTGTGTGCATGACAATGACCCCTGGTATGACGACCCGCCACCGCCGCGCCATCACCGGCAACCGCCGCCACCGCCGCACAGGGCCCAGCCCAGCAAGCCTGCGCCGCCGCCCCATGTGTCTCCCCGCCCGGACCCCCGCCACGGGGACAACAAGCCCGTCCCGGTCCATGACCGCCGCGACGACAGGCGGGACCATCCCCCGCGCCGCTGATCCCCTTTGCGGAAGCTCCCGGAGCTTCCGCATTTTTCGTCTCCGGCCCCGCACAGGGCATGGAACGGGGATGGCCGCAGCCCCGCATACGGCCTGCAACAGGCCCTGCGCACACCGCCGGCCACTGCCGGGAAACGCTTTGTCGGGACAAGGATATTTCCTGCCATGACGCATCTTTACAAAATTTTTTTTTTGCTGCATAACTTTCTGGATTTGCAGATGGTCCCCCCTTCCGGCACGCCGGAAGACCTTCATATTTGTGCCTCCCACAGGCACAGCCGCGACGCGCTCCGCTCCAATCCAATCCTTGGGCGCGTCGCGTTTTTTTGTCCCTTTCCCCTCCCCGCCTGCCTCTCTCCCGCCCCTTGCGCCACGCCGCAGAGCGAGCTATGATTCCAGACTTGCCCGGGAACGCCGCTCCTGCCCGTCCCGTGCCCGGCAGCATGTCCGTCATGCCGCCTGCCTGAGGCATGCCATCACCGGCCATCCGGTCCCGGCCCGTCCCGCGTCCGGAAACGACGCATCCTTTCAGCCCTGTACTGCCATGAAAAACAGCTGCTCGTCCCGCGTTTTTCTCCCGATCCTGCTGCTCCTGGCTCTGGCGCTCAGCGCCTGCCAGTTCTCTTCCTCCGCTCCCAGCAAGGCTCCGGCTCCCAAGCCCGCCACGCCCACGGGGCCTCACATCGCCCTGGCCCTGCCCAGCAGCGGCCCCTATGCCGGCGTAAGCGCCAAGATCCGCAACGGCGCCGAGATCGCCCTGCGTGAACTCCAGGCCGGCGGTCTGCTGGCCCAGCTGCATATGGTGGATACCAGCAAGCCCGACTGGAACGCCCAGCTTGCCGCCCTGCCCCCCAACTGCGTCATGGTGGGCGGCCCCCTGCAGGCCCCCGTCTTCAAGCAGCTCCAGACGTCCGGCATGCTGGAAAAGCGCGTCTTCTTCGCCTTCATGCCCAGCCTGCTGCCCGGTGACGAAGGCGTGCGGGCCTGGCGCTTCTTCCCCAGCCCCCAGGACCAGATCGACCGTCTGGTGAGCTTCGTCACCGAAGACCTGGGCCTGCGCACCTTTGGCGCCTTCTATCCCACGGACAATTACGGCCCCCGCATGACCGGCCTGCTGGACCAGAAGCTCACCGGCATGGGCATCACCCTGCATTCGGCCAGCTACACGCCCGGCCAGTCCAGCACCTGGAGCGGCCAGGCCGCCACGCTCATCAATCCGACCACCCAGGAGAACATCACCGCGCCCATCCCCCAGACGCAGTTCGAGGCGCTCTTCCTGCCCGACTCCTGGAAGAACATGAACCTGCTGACCACCAGCCTGATGTACAACGGCGAGGACCGCCTCGTGCTGCTGGGCACCACCCTGTGGGAGCAGGGCCTGGACGGCAAGACCGTGGCCGAGCCCGACCGCTATGCCCTGGCCGTCTTCCCCGCCGCCTGGGACGCCACGCAGGCCCCCGCCGCCCTGCGGGCCCCCGGCACCGATTTTTGGGTGGCCCTGGGCTATGACTTCGTGCGCTTTGCCGTGCGCATGGCCTTCGACAGCCGCCCCCCGGCCGCCACGGTCAATGCCCAGGCTGCCAACATGAAGATCCAGTGGGCCATGGCTCCCCTTTCCTGGGACGAAAAAGGCATCGCCCACCAGAAACTGCATCTGTTCCAGCCCGGCGCCAACGGTATGGAGCCGCTGGATCTGACCCGCTTCCGCAACATGCGTGAAGCCATCCTGCAGCGTGCCGCCCTGCGCATGCAGGGGCTGCCCACCGTGGACGAGCAGGGCAACTCCCTCATCCCGGGCCTGCCCGGCATGTCGGCCGGCCCTGCCGTGCTCAACACGCCCGCGGCCACGTCCCCGACGCCCGGTGTGGCGCCCCTGTCCACCACGCCCCAGCCGTCGTACAAACTGCGCCTTTCGCCGGCCACCACCGGCACAACCCGTACCGCCCGATAACGGTGCACCTCAAGGTAGATCCCATGTCCGAAAACAAGAATATCAGCCAGGACGTCGTGGCCCACATGGCCCAACTGTCCCGCCTTGCCGTCAGTGACGAGGAAAAGGCCCTCTTTGCCCGCCAGTTCGGCGACATCCTCGCCTATATGGATGTGCTGGCCCAGGTGGACACCAGCGCCGTGGAACCCCTCTACAGCCCCGTGAGCCATGCCACCCCCATGCGCGACGACCAGCCCGAGCGCAAGCGTCGCCGTGAGGAGGTGCTGGGCAACGCTCCCGAACATGATGAAGACTATTTCATCGTGCCGCGCATCGTCTAAAGGAGACGCATCATGAACGAGATCTGCTCGCTGAACCTGACCGCGCTGGCCGATGCCCTGCAAAAGAAAGAGATCGGTGCCGAAGAAGCCACCCGCGCCTGCCTCGACCGCATCGCCGCCACTGAAGAACGCGTGGGCGCCCTGCTCCATGTGGATGCCGAGGGCGCTCTGGCCCGTGCCCGCCAGCTGGACGCCCAGGGCCCCGACGCCTCCCAGCCCCTCTGGGGCGTGCCCGTCACCGTCAAGGACGCCCTGTCCACCCAGGGCATGCCCACCACTGCCGGTTCCCGCATCCTCGAAGGCTACATGCCCGTGTACGACGCCTTTGCCGTGCAGCGCCTGCGTGAGGCCGGTGCCGTGATCCTGGGCAAGAACAACCTCGATGAATTCGCCATGGGCTCCACCACGGAGAATTCCGCCTACAAGACCACGCACAACCCCTGGGATCTCCAGCGCGTGCCCGGCGGCTCCAGCGGCGGTTCCGCCGCATCCGTGGCCGCCTGCCAGTGCTTCGCCTCCCTGGGCTCCGATACCGGCGGCTCCATCCGCCAGCCCGCCAGCCTTTGCGGCTGCACCGGTATCAAGCCCACCTACGGCCGCGTGTCCCGTTACGGCCTCATCGCCTACGGCTCCTCCCTGGACCAGATCGGCCCCCTGGGCCGCAGCGTGGCCGACTGCGCCCGCGTGCTGGGCGTCATCGCCGGTCATGACCAGCGCGACGCCACCTGCGATCCCCGCCCCGTGGACGACTATGACGCCGCTGCCGCCGCGCCTTCCCTCAAGGGCGCCCGCCTGGGCCTGCCCAAGGAATTCTATGCCGAAGGTCTGGCCCCCGAAGTGCGCGCCGTGTGCGAAAAAGCCATCGAAACGGCCCGCGCCGAAGGTGCCGAGATCGTGGAAGTGAGCCTGCCGCATACCAATGCGGCCATCGCCACCTACTACATCATCGCCATGGCCGAAGCGAGCTCCAACCTGGCCCGCTTTGACGGCGTGCGCTACGGCCATCGTGCCGCCGACGTCAAGCAGCTGGCCGAGCTCTATGTGCGCTCGCGCAGCGAAGGCTTCGGCCAGGAAGTCAAGCGCCGCATCCTGCTGGGCACCTATGTGCTCTCCTCCGGTTACTACGACGCCTACTTCCGCAAGGCCGCCCAGGTCCGCCGCCTCATCCGCGACGAATATCTGGCCGCCCTCGAACAGTGCGACGCCCTGCTGGCCCCCGTCTCCCCCGTCACGGCCTGGGAAATGGGCTGCCACAGCGCCGATCCGCTGCAGATGTACCTCATGGACGCCTACACCCTGTCCCTGAACCTGGCCGGTCTGCCCGGCCTGTCCCTGCCCGTGGGCATGGCCGCCGAAAGCAGGATGCCCGTGGGCATGCAGCTCATCGGCAAGGCCTTTGACGAAGCCGGCCTCTTCCGCCTGGGCGCCGGTCTCGAAGCCGCCCTGCCCGGCATCGGTCTGGCACAGCTGTAGGTCGTAACGTCAGACTCAAAGAGAAAGCTGAGGGGGAGGGAAACCTTTTCAGGGAAAAGGTCCTCCCTCCAGCCAGCTCTCGATGCCCGTAGCTTCCTTCGTCGTAACGGGCACGGCCCTGCGGCCCGCCCCTGGTTGGCCTTTCCCCTCCCTTCCAAAACCTTTTCTTCAGATCTGCATGCAGGTCCCCGTCTTCGGATGAAGGACCGCCAGACGAGAGGAGCCCGGTCAGTTCCTGACCGGGCTCCTCTCGTCTGAGCTTTTTTGCAGGGAGCAAAGGCGTCCTGCAGTCCTCCTGCCCCTTGGGCCGCAGCCCCCCGACTGCCCCAAGTGGACGACATGGTACACAGTGGAGGAAACACGGCCTGCCCGGTCCCCCACCCTGCCAATGCAAAAGCGCCCGGTCGTTGTGACCGGGCGCTTTTTATGCCTGAGCAAGGCCAATCATGCCTTCCTCCTCCATGTTCTCCAGGGGACTGGCCATCTTTTTTCCGCCTGTGGCGTTACGCCACCTGCCAGGGACCAGAGCAAAAGTTTTGGGAAGGGAGAGGGGAGCATGAGGGGAGAGGGAGACCCTTTTCCAAAAGGGTCTCCCTCTCCCCTCAGCAAACGTTTTCTTCCCCCCCCTGCCTAGGACTTTTTGAGCATGATATCCAGGATGACCTTGTCGGCCTCCTTCATGCCCGTGGAGCCCAGACGGCCCAGGTTGGCGATGCAGACTTCGATATCGTCATCGGTGATGCCTTCGTTGCCGGGCACCACGGAGCCGTCCAGGGCCAGCATGACGGCCTGGATGCCCGCGCCCACGGCGGTGGCCACCTTGAGGGCGCAGCTGCTCTTGGCGCCGTCGCAGATCATGCCCGCCACGTTGCCCACCATGTTGCGGATGGTGCGTTCCATGACCGCCAGATCGCCGTCCAGCAGCAGGGCGATACCGCAACCGGCGGCCGTGGCGGCCACCATGGCGCCGCAATGGGCGGACAGGCGACCCAGATGGTGCTTGATGTGGATGGAGGTGAGGTGGCTCATCATCAGGGCGCGGGCCAGATCCTCGTTGCTGCTTTCCTGCCGGATGGCGCAGGCCACCACGGGCATGGTGCAGGTGATGCCCTGATTGCCGCTGCCCGAATTGCTCATGACGGGCATCATGACCCCGGCCATGCGGGCGTCGGCCGCTGCGGCGGTCAGACGGATGGCGAAGGTGGGCAGGTCATCGGAAAGGATGTGCTTGCGCACCCGGGCATCCATGGATTTGCCCACGCCCAGACCGTACTGGCTGGAAAGGCCTTCCTCGGCCACCTGACGGTTCATGCGCGCGGCTTCAAGGATGAAGCTGATCTCTTCCAGCGGCGCGGTGGTGGCGAATTCGTAGACCCGGGCCAGGGTCAGGGGCCAGTCGGCGGGCGCAGCCTCGTTGGCTTCCGCAGGCATATGGTCTTCCACCAGGGCGCCGTCCTGCCAGACACGGGTGATGTTGTCATGGCTGTCACGCAGCTCGGCGGCGGCGCTGTGCCCGTCGGCATGGGCCGTGACCAGGCAGTACAGCAGCAGGTCGTTGTCCGGCAGGTGCAGTTCCACGGCGTCGGCGGCCACCATGGCCCGGGCGGCTTCGGCCTGCGCGGGATCGAGCGAGGCCAGGCACTCCAGGCCAAGGGCACTCTTCCCGCCCAGGGCACCGGCAGCGGCGGCGATGGCCAGGCCCATCTCGCCCGTGCCGGGGACCATGACGCCCATGCCGTTCTTGAGCAGATTGGCGCTGACGGCCACGTCCAGGCGTTCCGGCTTCCGGCCCAGCGCCTCGGCGGCACGGGCCGCGGTCAGCGCCACGGCGATGGGTTCGGTGCAGCCCAGGGCGGGCACCACTTCCTGATGCAGCAGGGCCAGGATGGCCTGCCTGTCGGCAAGAGACAGACTCATGCATTCTCCGGGCCTGAGGCCCACGATGTAGAAGGTTGGAGCAAGGAACGGGAGACAGGCTCCCGGGGATAGCGGGCGGATGCCCTTTTCGGCAACGGCACGACGCGGACAGCGGGGGCCACTTTCGGCGGACACCCGTTCAGGGATCCCGGCAAGACAGGGGACGCACGGGCAGCCACGAAGGGGAAAGGACTGCCGGAGAGGGCTCAACAAGACGGGAAAGGCCCGGAGACAGGGGCCGGAGCGTACCTGCCGCCGGGCCCCTCCCCGTCAAACGATCGAAACTGAAACGGCTAGACCTTTTCCGCCGGGGCCACGTCCTGCAACGGCCCAAGTTCGCCATTGCGGTTGAACAGGCCTTCCAGCATCAGGGTCAGGGCGCCGTCGCCGGTCACGTTGCAGGCCGTGCCGAAGCTGTCCTGCAGGGCAAAGATGGCGATGAGCAGGGCCACACCATTGGGGTCGAAGCCCAGCACGCCGGTCACGATGCCCAGCGAGGCCACCACGGTACCACCGGGCACGCCGGGGGCACCCACGGCAAAGATGCCCAGCAGCACGCAGAAGAGCAGCATGGTGCCCACGGAAGGCAGGGAACCGTACAGCATCAGGCTGATGGTCATGACAAAGAAGGTCTCGGTCAGCACGGAACCGCACAGATGCACGGTGGCGCCCAGGGGCACCATGAATTCCACCATGGTGCGGCTGAGGACGGAGGACTTGCGGGCGCATTCCAGGGCCACGGGCAGGGTGGCGGCGCTGGACATGGTGCCCACGGCGGTCAGATAGGCAGGCGCGTAATGGCGGAAGACCTGCGAGGGATTGCGGCCGGACAGGGCGCCGCCGATGCCGTAGAGCACGGCCAGCCAGATGAAGTGGCCCACGATGACGATGAGCACCATCATGATGAACACGGGCAGGTGGCGGCTGAGGGAGCCCTCATAGGCCAGGCCCAGGAAGGACAGGCCCACGAAGAAAGGCAGGATGGGGATCATGATGCGGTTGACCAGGGCGGTCATGATGCGTTCCATCTCGCAGAAGATCTTGCCCAGGGTCTCGGACTTGGTCCAGACGATGGCCACGCCCATGGTCAGGGCCAGCACCAGGGCGCTCATGACGCTGAACAGCGGCGGGATGTCCAGACGGAAGACCATCTCGGGCAGGGAGCGCAGGGTCTCGGTGCTGGTGGCGATGGAGAGGTTGGGGATGATGCAGTAGCCGGAGATCATGGAGAACAGGGCCGCGCCCAGCGAGGAGACGTAGGCCAGGGCCACGGCCACCAGCAGGATCTTGCTGGCGTTCTGACCCAGACGCACGATGGCGGGGGTGATGAAGCCCACGATGACCAGGGGCACCAGGAAGAAGATGATCTGGCCGAAGATATGGCGCAGGGAGACCACCACGTCCATGACGTGCTTCAGGGAGCCTTCGGCGTTCTCGCCGATGTACAGACCAAGCAGGGCGCCGATGATGATGCCGCCCAACAGTTTGAGAATAAGGGAAAAATCGCCGACCTTAGCAGCCATCCTGCACCTCCGGGGGGTTAAGATACGCAAACCATAGACACCGTGGCTACCGTAGCGCAGGCCAGAGGCTTTTGCAATGTGCCGTGCCGCATGGCCTGCTTTCCCCGACAAAAAAGGAGGTCTGCAAAGCAGACCTCCTTTGGATTCCTTAACCGGAAAAAGACAGTGCCCTAGCGGGGACGGGGACCGTCAGGCCGATGATCGGGCCGCGGGCCGCCGGGACGCGGGCCGGGGCGGGGACCATCATGGCGCGGGCCGCGACCGTCATGGATGCCGGGGCGCGGGCCGGGACGGTCACCGGGGCGATGATAGCCCGGGCGCGGGCCGTCGGGGCGAGGACCGGGACGGTGGTAACCCGGACGAGGACCGGGGCGGTCACCGGGACGGTGATAGCCGGGACGGGGGCCAGGACGGTCGCCGGGGCGATGGTACCCGGGGCGAGGGCCGGGAGGGGGCCCCTTTTTGTAGTGTCCCTTGGGACGGGGCTTGTCCTTGTACCAGCCTTCATGGCGGCCGTTGTCGTTGCGGGCCACCAGGGTCCCGGGCAATACGCCCATGTGGTCCACATGATCCGCGACCACGGGCATCCCGTCAGCGACATGCTGCGCGGCCTGTCCTTCATCCGCAAAAGCGAACGTAGCCATACAGGCCAGGGCCAGGGCCGGCAGCAACAGACGAAAGTTCTTTGCGCTCATGGCAAAACTCCTTGCGAGTCGGGGACTGCCCGTTGCGGGCAGATTTGCCCCACATTTCCCGCATAGCATTCCCGACGGAACGGAGCAAGGCTAAATATTTTTACAGGTAGCGGAAAAAATTTTCATTTTCTCCCAAAGCGCAACGCCGGGGCCCCCAGTCCGAGGGCCGTTGCCTGACGGGCCACGGCGTCGGCCTCCGGCCGGACATACGCCCTGCCTTCCAGTTCATATTCCTTGGCCGGCAGGCTGGCCCCGCCGCAGGCACAGGTCGTGGCCCTGCGGGGCAGCACCAGACGTTGCAGCAGCTGGCGCCGCAGGCCCAGGGTATGCGTATGCCGCAGGACGGCCCGGGCGACATTTTCCGTATCGGCAGGACGGCAGAGCACCCGCAGCAGGCCCGCGGGACGGTTCTTCTTGCCCGTGCCCGGCAGCCACAGCACGTCCAGCACGTCGGCGGCAGCGGCCAGCTGCTCCAGGGCCGTGCCCAGCTCCTCGCCGGTCAGATGGTCGAGATGGCACTCCAGCTGCATCACGTCTTCCTCGCCCCCCTGGCCGTGATCGGCCTGCCGGGGCTCCCGGGCCTCCACGAGCCAGGCCCGCAGGCCGGTGGGCGCCGGACGCGCGCCGTAGCCCGTGCCCATGGCCAGCAGGCGGCCTTCCGGGCCTTCCACGAATTCGTCCACCAGCACACGGGCCAGGGCCGCGCCGGTGGGGGTCACCAGCTCCGTCTTCGCATCGGTGGGGTACACGGGCAGGCCGCGCATGAGGTTGGCCGTGGCGGGCGCGGGCAGGGGGATCTCGCCATGGGCACAGGTGATGCTGCCCCCGAACCAGGGCAGCGCACAGGCCGTCACCCGCTCCACGCCCAGCTGGTCCAGCGCCCAGCAGGCGCCCAGGATGTCCACCAGGGTGTCCACGGTGCCCACTTCATGGAAATGCACCTCTTCAGGGGCGATGCCGTGGGCCTCGGCTTCGGCCAGGGTCAGGGCCTCCAGCACGGCCAGGGCCTTGTGGCGCACCCTGTCGGCCACAGGCACGGCGGCAAAAATGGCGGCGATGTCCGCCGGGTGCCGCAGGGGCTGGCCCTCCGCCTCCCAGCTGACCTCCACCCGGCAGCCGGGACCGCCGCCCCGCTCTTCCTGCCAGACCTCCAGCCGGCAGGCCACGCCCGCCTGTGCCAGCAGGCCCGGCAGGGGGGAAAGGTCCACACCAAGATGGGCAAGGGAGGCCAGGGTCATGTCCCCGCTCATGCCGTGACTGCAATCAAGGAAAAGATGCTGCATCTGATAATGACTCCGTTATGAAACTCCGCGCTGCCACTTTTGCTTACAGGCTTGTTTGTGGGCGCAGCTTGGTATATGGTGAGAGGACAGGACAGAAAAGGGAACCTTCCCGCCCGCGGTATGCCGCAGGGTCTCTGTTCAACAGGAGGATCCATGCTCGTAGAAAACTGGATGGCTACCAACGTCATTGCCGTCAAGCCCGACACGTCCCTGCTGAAGTGCCGCAACCTGCTCAAGGAACACCAGATCCGCCGCCTGCCCGTGGTCGATGACCAGAACCGGGTGGTGGGTATCATCTCCGACAGAGACGTCAAGGGCGCGTCGCCCTCCAAGGCCACGGCGCTGGAAGTGCATGAAATGCAATACCTTCTGGCAGAACTCAAGGCCAAGGACATTATGACCGCCAAGCCGGTCACTATCAAGCCCTGGGACAGCGTGGAGCAGGCGGCCATCATCATGATGGACAAAAAGTTCGGCGGTCTGCCCGTGGTCTCCGAAGACAACAAGCTGGTGGGCATCATCACCGACCAGGACATCTTCAAGCTGCTGATCAACATCACCGGTGCCCGCGTGGAAGGCATGCAGTTCGCCTTCGAACTGCCCGATACCCCCGGCAGCATGCGCGTGATCTTCGATACCATGCGCAAGCACAATGCCCGCATCATTTCGGTGCTGTCCTCTTATATGGAAGACAACAAGCGCCAGATCTACGTCCGTATCCGCAGCATGGAAGAATCGGCTGTCGAAGCCCTCGTCAAGGATCTGGAAGCGACCGGCACGCTGCTGCTGGCTGCTCCCTATGACGTGTAGCTGACCGCCTCCCTGAAGGAAACAGCAGACGCAAATCTTCGTATATGCGTAGGTTTTGACGGTTTTTTCAGGGCTTGCCAAGATTATTTTTTTGTGGCAAAAGAAGTGTGCATTTGCGATTGCAGAGCTTTCGCAATTAATGGGGAATGAGCCGAACACCATATGCTTCGGCTGTCTGGCTCGGGCCGCAAGGCCCGAATAGAGCAAACGTCCAAGGAGGACACGCATGGCTGAAATTAGCTTTCAGGGCAAAACCTTCGAAGTTGATGAAGACGGCTTCCTGCTCCGTTTCGACGACTGGTGCCCGGAATGGATGGAATTCGTGAAGGAATCCGAAGGTATCGCCGAAATCACCGCTGACCACCAGAAGATCCTGGACTTCCTGCAGGACTACTACAAGAAGAACGGTATCGCTCCCATGGTCCGCATTCTGTCCAAGAACACCGGCTACAAGCTGAAAGAAGTGTACGAACTGTTCCCCTCCGGCCCCGGCAAAGGCGCCTGCAAAATGGCTGGCCTGCCCAAGCCCACCGGCTGCGTGTAGTTCTCAGCATTGCTTGAAAGGCGGGGCTTCGTCCCGCCTTTTCCCTTTCAGGCGTCCCCTCTCGCAGGCGGACGCCTTTTTCTTTCCCGGCCCGCGGCGCCCCGCGCCCTCCCTTTACGCGCAGACAAAAAAACGGTATCCGCCTTGCCATGAACGTAAAAAAAGTCTTCCTCTGGTCCTTCGGTCTGCTGTTCACGCTGGGCATCCTCGGCTGTGCCGCCGTGGCCGGCCTGTTCTACTGGGCCTCACGCGACCTGCCCGACCTGGAACGCCTTACCGGTTACGAAGCCCCGCAGGCCACGGTCATCCTGGCCCGTGACGGCTCCACCATCGGCACCCTCGCCACGGAAAAACGCTACAGCATCACCCTCAAGGAGATGTCTCCCTGGCTGCCCATGTCCTTCCTGGCTGCGGAAGACGATTCCTTCTACCAGCATCATGGCGTCGATCCCGTGGCCATCGTGCGTGCTTTCATCTACAACCTGCGCAACAAGGCCTCCGGCGGCGGCCAGCAGGGCGGTAGCACCATCACCCAGCAGATCATCAAACAGCTCCTGCTGAGTTCGGAACGCAGCTATACCCGAAAGATGAAGGAAGCCATCCTGGCCTACCGGCTGGAGCACACCGTCAGCAAGGACGACATCCTCCAGACCTACCTCAACTATATCTATCTGGGACAGCACTCCTACGGCGTGGAAGCCGCGGCCCGTACCTATTTCGGCAAGCACGCTTCCGACATCACCCTGGCCGAGAGCGCCGTCATCGCCGGTCTGCCCCAGGCCCCCAGCCGCTACAATCCCTTCCGGCATCCCGAGGCCGCCAAGGCCCGCCAGATGTATGTCCTTGGCCGTCTGCGCACCCTCAAGTGGATCACCGAGGAACAGTACCAGCAGGCCATCAATGAGCCCCTGGTCTACTGGAGCATGCCCGAGAACCGCGGCGGGGCCTCCAAATGGTATTTTGAAGAAGCCCGCCGCCTGCTGGTGGAATTCTTCACCGAAGAGAACCTGCGCACCCTGGGCATCGATACCCTGAAGAGCGGCGAGGAATACGTCTACACCGCGGGCCTCACCGTGCGCACCGCCATGGATCCCGTGCAGCAGGATGCCGCAGGCGCCGCCCTGCGCCGCGGTCTGGAAGAACTGGACAAGCGCCAGGGCTGGCGCGGCCCGGTCAAGAAGCTCTCCCCCGCGGAAGTGACCGAGTTCCGCGAAAAAAGCACCTTCGCCCCCGCCGACCTCATGGGCAAGGCCTGGGTGCAGGCCGTGGTCACGGCCGTGGACGCCAAGGGCGCCCGCGTCCTGCTGGGCAAGGGCTACACCGGCTACATCCCCGTAGCCAACATGTCCTGGGCCCGTACCCCCAACCGCAAGATTTCCGGCTGGGGGGCTCCCGCCGTGCGTGACGCCCGCAAGGTGCTGAACGTCAACGATCTGATCATGGTCTCGGCCGCGCCCGTGACCGTCCAGGCCGAAGGCGGCAAAAAGGGCAAGGCCGCCACCAAGACCGTGGACTTCGATCCCGCCACGGCCTCGCCGCAAAAGCCCATCACCCTGCTCCTCCAGCAGGAGCCGCTGGTGCAGGGCGCTCTGGCTTCCGTAGAGACCCAGAGCGGCGACGTGGTGGCCCTCATCGGCGGCTACCAGTTCGGCGACAGCCACTTCAACCGCGCTACCCAGGCCCGGCGTCAGCCCGGTTCCAGCTTCAAGCCCGTGGTCTACTCCACGGCCCTGGACTTCGGCTTCACGCCCACGTCCTCGGTGCTGGACGGCCCCTTCGTCTACGTGAACCCCTACACCAACGAAGTCTGGCGCCCCGGCAACTACGAAAAGAACTTCCGCGGCATCATGCCGCTCTATGAGGCCCTGACCCTTTCCCGCAACACCTGCACCGTGCGCCTGGCCCACAAGGTGGGCATCAGCAACGTCATCCAGCGCGCCAAGATGCTGGGCCTCGAACCCCACTTCCCGCAGGAACTGTCCATCAGTCTCGGTGCCGTGGCGGTCTCGCCCCTCAACCTGACGCAGGCCTACGCCGCCTTCGCCAACCAGGGCCTGGGCGTGCGCCCGCGCATCATCACCTCCATCACCGACAACAACGGTCGCGAGCTCTACCGGCAGGACATCCAGCACTGGCAGGCCCTCACCCCGCAGAACGCCTACCAGATGGCCACCCTGCTCAAGAACGTGGTCAACTCCGGCACCGGCAGCCGCGCCCGTGTGGACGGCCACGTCATCGCCGGCAAGACCGGCACCAGCAACGACGAGAACGATGCCTGGTTCGTGGGCTTCTCGCCCTCTCTGGTCACGGGCGTCTATGTGGGTTTCGACCAGCTCCAGTCCCTGGGCAAGCAGGAACAGGGCGGGCGTACCGCGGCCCCCATCTTCCGCTATTACCGCAGCCAGATCGAAGACCTGTACAACGACCAGCCCCAGGACTTCACCATGCCGCCCGGCATCACCATGCAGGACGGTCTGGCCTTCCAGGGCGTGCCCGGTCCCGGCCTCTCGGCCATCGACAACGCCAGCGAGGACCCGGCCACGGGCAGCAGTACCCCGGAGACTCCCGATACCTCCGGTGGAGGTGAAGACCTCATGCGGCAGATGTTCTAGCTCCCTAACCAGAGCCGTCCCCACAGGGGACAGCCTCTGAAAAACAGACACACGCACACTGCGGGGCCTCCTTCCGACGGATGGAGGCCCCGCCTGATGTACCCGAAGCCTCCGCAGCACGGGCTGCGGGCGCTGCCACATAGCACAGATCGCCCTGCCCCGCCCCTTCGCGGACAGGCAGGCCCGGACCATAACGAAAGGCCCCGGCCGCCCGGCAGCCCCTGCCCTGCGGCGCCCCTTTCCGGGCAGTGCCCGCGCCCTGCCCCGACCCACTCCAACCACAAGGAAACACATGATCCCCTACGGCTCTCTGGTGGTCTACGTCACCCCCAACAAGGACCGGCGCTACATCAAGCGCCTTGAGGAAGGTCAGGACTGGCACAGCAACGACGGCGTCCTCAGCGCCGAAGCCGTACACGCCGCCAACTTCGGCAGCGAAGTGCGCACCAGTCTGGATATCCCCATCCGTGTGCTGGAAGCCACCCTGCACGACCGTCTCAAGGGCCTGAAGCGCCAGACCCAGATCATCTATCCCAAGGATATCGCCTACATCTGCCTGCGCCTCGGCGCCGGTCCCGGCCGTACCATCATCGAGGCCGGTTGCGGTTCCGGCGGCCTGACCACCGGTCTTTCCTGGTTCTGCGGCCCTACCGGCCGCGTCGTCAGCCACGAGGCCCGCGAGGAATTCATGAAGCTGGCCCGCCGCAACCTCGAATGGGCCGGCGTGGGCGACAACGTGGAGATCGTCCACCGCGACATCGCCGACGGTTTCTGCATCGACAACGCCGACGCCCTCTTCCTCGACGTGCGCACCCCCTGGGAATACCTCGACCACGCCGTCAAAGCCGTGAAGCCCGGCGCCATGTTCGGCTTCCTCGTGCCCACCGTGGACCAGGTCAGCAAGCTGCTCATGGGGCTGGAAAAGGGCCCCTTCGCCGACATCGAAGTCTGCGAGATCCTCATGCGCAACTGGAAGCCCGTGGCTGACCGCCTGCGCCCCGAAGACCGCATGAACGCCCATACCGGCTTCCTCATCTTCTGCCGCCATCAGGAGCGCAGCGCCGACTTCGAATACAGCCGCCCCCTGGGCACCCGCCAGCGCAAGCAGGAAGCCGCCCGTCAGGCCCGCCTTGCCGAAAGCGGCGCCAATCCCTACGACGACGGCGAGACCGCCGGCGACGACGAATAGTTTCCGCAACGCTGTTTTGAACGAGAGGGGGAGGGACGTTTTTTGTAAAAACTGTCCCTCCCCCTCTCGCGCTCTCCCCCACCCTGAAAAAACTTTTCCCTGGCCGGGATGGCTGGTCCCCGCCGCTGGCTGCGCGACAACAGGACGTTACGTCAGGCTTGCTCTGACAGGATAAACGAGAGGGGGGAGGGACGTTTTTTGTAAAAACTGTCCCTCCCCCCTCTCGCGCTCTCCCCCCACCCTGAAAAAACTTTTCTCTGGTCGGGATGCTGGTCCCCGCCGCTGCCTCACAGCAGGGAACAACGCGGCACATCGCCAAAAATCACATGCAGCTGCGACGGCTGGAGCCTCTCTCCTGAACAGCCGTGTTGCCCCTGTTTGAATGCACAAAAAAAGAGAACGTCCACAGACATTCTCTTTTTTTGTATCCGGGCAGCACACGACGGAGACAAGGGCCGCATCCCGGATCCCGTTCGGACGCCCCTGGACTTCTCCGTGACCGGGACACAGCCTGTCCATGCCTTGCTTCGCTCTTGCTAACGGAGACCGGCAGCCAGCGACCAAACCGCCGCCCCCTCCCGCCACGGCCATCTTTCAGAATAAAAGTTTTTGGAAAGGATGGGGGGATGCAAGGGGGGAAGGGAGAACCTTTTTCCAAAAAGGTTTCCCTTCCCCCCTGCAAACAAACAGCAGACAATACCCGCTTATACTTTAAAGAAGCGCAACCGCAGCGCGTTGCTGACCACGGAGAAGGACGACAGGGCCATGGCGGTGCCGGCGATCATGGGCGAGAGCATGGGCCCGCCGAAGACATGCAGCAGCCCGGCGGCCACTGGCAGGCCCAGCAGGTTGTAGCCGAAGGCCCAGCCCAGGTTCTGGCGGATATTGCGCATGGTGGCGCGGGAAAGGGCCAGAGCTGTGAGCACGGCGTCCATGCCGCCGCGCATGAGGACGATGTCCCCGGCTTCGGCGCTCACGTCCACACCGCTGCCCACGGCCATGCCCACGTCGGCCACGGCTAGGGCCGGGGCGTCATTGATGCCGTCGCCCACCATGGCCACCAGCAGGCCTTCGGCCTGGAGCCGACGGATGCGCTCGGCCTTTTCGGCGGGCAACAGTCCGGCGGCCACGTCGGCGTCAGCCAGACCGGCCTGTCGGGCCACGGCCCGGGCGGTGCGTTCGTTGTCACCGGTGAGCATGACCACCCGGATGCCCATCTCGTGCAGACGGGCCACCACCGCGGCGGATTCGGGACGCAGGGCGTCGGCCAGTGAGAGGATGCCCGCGATCTGGAGGTCGTCCCACTGCCAGCGGGCGCTGTCGTCATCACCGGCAGCGGCAAGGGCGGCACGGGCCGGAGCCAGCGCCAGCAGCAGCGGCGTCTGCCCGGCCTCGGCCAGCGAGGCCAGCCGTTCCAGCACCGCGGCATCGGGAGCGATGCGGTTCTGCTCCATGAAAGCGACATTGCCCAAGGCCACGCGCCAGGCCGTACCGTCCAGCGTCACCACACCGGCGATGCCCAGACCGGGCGCCACGTCCACGGCATCCACGGGGCAGGCGGGGCAGCCGCGTTCCTTGCCCGCGGCTACCAGGGCCAGGGCCAGCGGATGCTCGGAGCGGGCCTCCAGCGCGGCGGACAGCGTGACGAGGGCCTGCTCGTCATGGGCGGCGAGGGGGATGACTCCGGTCAGCACGGGCTTGCCGGTGGTCAGGGTCCCGGTCTTGTCCACGGCGATGGCCCGGACGTGACCGGCCTGCTCCAGGGCAGCACCGTTCTTGATGAGCACGCCCAGCTGGGCGCCGCGTCCGGTGCCCACCATGATGGACATGGGCGTGGCCAGGCCCATGGCGCAAGGGCAGGCCATGACCAGCACGGCTACGAAGACCGTGACGGCCACGGTGGCGGGCTCGTCGCTGAAGACCAGCCAGGCCAGCCCGGCCAGGGTGGCGATGCCCATGACCGCGGGCACGAAATAGAAGCTCACCCGGTCGGCCAGTCGGGCGATGGGGGCCTTGCTGCCCTGGGCCTCGCGCACCAGCCGGATGATGCGGGCCAGACGGGTGTCCTGCCCCACATGTTCGGCGGTCATGGTCAGGGCGCCTTCACCGTTGACGCTCCCGGCCACGAGGCTGTCGCCGGGGCCCACGGCCACGGGGATGGATTCCCCGGTCAGCAGGGAAAGGTCCACGGCGCTCTTGCCGCCGGTCACGCTGCCGTCCACGGGGATGCGGGCGCCGGGCCTGATGACCAGGGTATCGCCGGGCATGACCTCGGCCAGCGGGATCTCGCGGCTCTGGCCGTCAGCTTCCAGACGCAGGGCCGTTTCCGGCGTCAGGCGCAGCAGCGCGCCCATGGCGTCCCCGGCCTTGCGCTTGGCCGTGGCCTCCAGGAACTGGCCCAGCTCGATCATGGTCAGCAGCACGGCCACGGATTCATAATACAGGTTCATGGCCCGCAGCTGGGGATCGCTGCCCGCAAGGCCCAGCAGGGTCGTCCACAGGCTGTAGAGCAGGGCCGATCCCGTGCCCACGGCCACCAGACTGTCCATGGTGGGGGCCTTGTGGGCCAGAGCCAGCAGACCTTCGCGGTAGAAATGGCGGCCCAGCCAGACCACGGGCAGGGTCAGGGCCAGCTGCGCCAGCATGAAGGTGCGGGGCGCGTGGTGCGGATCGAGCCAGGCGGGAAGGGGCATGCCCAGCATATGTCCCATGGAGAGGATGAGCAGGGGCACGGCAAAGACCAGCATGGGGCCCAGACGCCCCAGACGCACGCGCCGGTCCTTTTCGTCCTGCCGGCGTTTTTTCTCGTACTGGACGGCCACGTCCTCTTCCTGTGACGGCACGGCACTGAAGCCCATGCCCGCCACGCGTTCCATGATCAGGGGCACCGTCTCGCTTTCCGTGCCCGGCTTGAGCCAGATCTGCGCCTTGGCCGTGGCCAGGTTGACCGCGATGCGCTCCACGTTCTCCATGCGCCCCACCACGCGTTCGATGCGTGAGGAGCAGGCGGCGCAATGCATGCCGCCGATATCAAAACGCAAGGGACCTGCCTTTCGCGTTTCCATAAAACCTCCTGCCTGCCGGTGGTCTTGACGCTCCGTTCCGGCAGTATTATTCCTGATGGTGCTCCCATTGAAAATGAAAATCAATATGTGGGAACACAGCAAGGAGTGTCGCATGAAGATCCTCAAAGTCAACGGCATGCGTTGCGGCCATTGCAAAGCCGCTGTGGAAGAAGCCGCCGCCAAGATCCCCGGCGTGAGCAACCCCGTGGTGGACCTGGACGCCAAGGAACTGCGCTATGAAGAAAGCGCTCCGGTCGATGAGGCCGCCCTGCGTCAGGCCATCTTCGACATCGGCTTCGATCCCCAATAACCCCCACGACCGCCACATCTTTTTCAGGCCGCGCATGCGGCCTTTTTTTGTCTCCAAGCGCAGGCGCTTTTTCCTTAGAAAATATCTTATGAAATATTTTCTAATTTATTCCAATGATTCTACACGCATAGAACAACAAGCGTTCCCTACTTGCCGTGATGGCACAAAAGCCGTAATAACGAAGAGTTTTATTGTCCGCAGATCGTCAGGAGAGAACATGCGACACACCATCACTGTGGCCGGTGGCGGCAGCTGGGGCACGGCCCTGGCGCATCTGCTGGCAGTCCGCGGGCACAGGACGCGCCTGTGGCTGCGTGATGCCGCCGTGGCCGAGGCCATCAATACCAGGCACGAGAACCCGCGCTACCTGCCGGGGCTTGCCCTGCATCCCGACCTGGAGGCCGGGACGGGGCCGGAACTGCCGGGTACCGAGCTCCTTCTGCTGGCCATACCCTGCCAGCAGCTGCGCGGCTGGCTCCACGCCATGCGGGACCATCTGCACCCCGAGCCCGTGCTCATCAATGCCGCCAAGGGGCTGGAGCTGGGCACGCTTTCCCCGTGCAGCCGCATCGTGGCGGAAGAGCTGGCGGGCAGGCCGTTCCACTATGCCATGCTTTCCGGGCCGTCCTTCGCAGCCGAAGTGGTGCGCGACCAGCCCACGGCCGTGGTGCTGGCCACGGCGGAAGAAGCGCTGGGCTGCCGTCTGCGTGAACTTTTTTCCTGCGCCACCTTCCGCTGCTACTCCAGCACCGACGTGCTGGGCGTGGAACTGGGCGGCGCGCTGAAGAACGTCATGGCCATAGCGGCCGGCGTCTGCGACGGGCTGGGGCTGGGACACAACAGTCGTGCGGCCCTGCTGACGCGCGGCCTGGCCGAGATGAGCCGTATCGGCGAGGCCTGCGGAGCGCAGGCGGCCACCTTCATGGGCCTTTCCGGCCTGGGCGACCTGGCGCTGACCTGCACGGGCGACCTTTCCCGCAACCGGCAGGTGGGCCTGCGCCTGGGACAGGGGGAGAGCCTGGAGCACATCACCTCCAGCCTGGGCATGGTGGCCGAAGGGGTCAAGACCACCTCGGCGGTCTACGACCTGGCCCGGCGGCTGGGCGTGGAGACGCCGGTGACCGATACCGTCCAGGGGCTGCTGCACGGGGGCGAATCCCCCCGCGAGGCGGTCATGCGTCTGATGACGAGGACTTTGCGCCAGGAATGACAAGCAAGCCAAAAAGAGGCTTGCACCAGTCAGGAATGTCGCGTATCTTTTGGCTAATCGTGAAAAAAATTTTTTTCACGAGGATATCCCGCCGGAAGGGCAAACGCGGGCAGATGACGCGCATCCACGTCCTCTGCAATAATTTTGTACTTTTTACCCGGCAGACAATGGGGCGCGTATGACAATACCATCCTACACGGCAAGCGGTTCCTTCATCCTTTTCATCCCGGGCCTGCTGTTCCTGCTGTACGGCGCATGGCAGGCGATCCGCCAGCGGCAGAACGCCCGCCGGCTCATCCTGTGGGGGGCCGTGCATGACGCGGGCCTCATCTGCATGGCGCTGGGTGCGGCCAATGCCGCCGCCGGTACAGGCGTCTGGCTGTTCGTGGCCTTCCAGCTGCTGGCCCGCGGCCTGAGCTGGAGCGCCCTCAATTCCCTGGCCGGGCCCGCCGCTCCGTCGGCGACCTTCGCGGCCCTGCGCGGGGCCGTCAAACTCCAGCCCGTCAATGGTGCCCTGTTCGCCCTCGGCCTCATGGCCAGCGTGGGCGGTTCGCCCTTCCTGATCCCGGAAGGGCGTCTTTTTATCACCCAGGGCATACTGGCCTCTTCCCTGCCTCTGCACTGCGGCCTATTCTGCACCGTGCTGGCGGCCGTCACGGCCACGGTCCTCATCTCCCTGCATGTGGACGCCCTGCGCCAGTGCTTCCTGCAGCCCTGTAGCACCGCCTGTGACGGCGCTGCCTCCGGCAGCTGCCGTTCCGACGCCCTGACCCTGGTGCTGGGCGTGCTGGTGGCGCTCATGGGCCTGGCCCGCGGCCCCATGCTGGACGTGGCCGCCGGCTGGGCCGGCCTGCAGGTGGCCCACGCCACCGTGCATCCCGCCTTCTGGATCTACTTTGCCGGCGCCTTCGTCTGCGGCGTGGCCGCCTGGGCGAAATTCCGCTGGATGCCCCACCTTGGCGTGCTGGCCTGTGCCGCCGCCCTGGCCGTGACCCTGACGCTGGATGCGCCCGCGCCCGTGGCCCTGCTCTTCCTGGTGATGATCGGCTTCATCGCCTTCATCGTCTCGGTGTACTCCCTGGGCTACATGGCCCACGCCCACCGGCAGGGCTGGTACTGGTTCTTCCTGCTGCTGACCTTCGCCTCTCTGGCCGGCATCGTTTCCACGCCCGACATGGCCGCCATGTACGGCTACTGGGAACTGATGACCTTCGCCTCCTACTTCCTGGTGGTGCACGAAGCCAACCGCGTGGCCTTTGACGCGGGCTTCAAATACTACCTGATGTGCGCGGGCGGCGCCCTGCTGATGCTGCCCGGCATGCTGCTGCTGGGCAACGGCGGCCTGGGCCTTGCCGATGTCCGCATCCAGAGCGCCCTGCTTTCGCCCCATGTGCTGAACATGGCCGCCCTGCTCTGCCTCGTCGGCTTCGGCGTCAAGGCCGGTCTGGTGCCCCTGCACTCCTGGCTGCCCGATGCCCACCCCGCCGCGCCTTCCTCGGTGTCCGGTCCCCTGTCCGGTATCATCACCAAGATGGGCATGTTCGGCATCGTGGTCCTGCTGCTGGGCCAGACCAACGGCGCCCTGTTCGCCAAGGCCGAGGTCTTCGGCCTGTCCTGGTTCGGCTCCATCCTGACCTTCATGGGCGCGGCCACCCTGATCTTCGGTGAGCTCATGGCCCTGAAGCAGGACGACATCAAGCGCATGCTGGCCTACTCGACCCTGGGCCAGCTGGGCGAGATCGCCCTGGTGCTGGGCATGGGCACCTGGCTGGCCACGGCCGGCGCCCTGTCGCACATGCTCAGCCACGCCATCATGAAGGACCTGCTCTTCCTTGGTGCGGGCGCCCTCATCCTGCGGGCCGGCAGCCGCAAGCTCGCCGACCTGCGCGGTCTTGGCCAGTGCATGCCCTGGACCGTGAGCTGTATGGCCGTGGGTCTCATCTGCATCATGGGCCTGCCGCCGTTCACCGCCTTCTTCAGCAAATACCTGATGATCCAGTCCGCCATCCATGCCGGTCATCCCGCGCTGGCGGCCCTGATCCTCATCGGCTCCCTGGTGGGCGCCATCTACTACGTGCGCATCCTCAAGACCCTGGTCTTCGAGGAACGTCCCGCCGACCTGCCCATGGTGGAAGAGGCCCCGTGGTCCATCCGCGGCGCCCTCATGGCCCTGGCCGCCCTCAGCCTGCTGCTGGGCCTGGCCCCCTGGGCCCCGCTCACGCTGGTCATCCCCGTGGCCTCGGCCTGCTTCGCCCCGGCCTCCATGGATCTGGTCGTGCTCCAGTCCGTCATGGCGCCCTGGCCCATCTATGTGGCCGTGCCCGTGTTCGGTGCCCTGCTGCCGGCCTTCTTCCGCCGCAATCCCATCTGGGCCGCCCGCTCCAGCGCCTTCGTGCTGCTGCTGACCGCCGCCCTGGTGATCTTCCTGGGCCGCGACCTGGATACCCTGAGCTACTGCTTCGCGCTCATCGTGCCGCTCATCGGCGCCCTGAACGTCTTCTACGCCCAGGGCTACATGTCCCACAGCCACACCCAGTGGCGCTTCTACTGTGCCTTCACCGCCATGTGCGGCGGCCTGGTGGGCATCTCCGCCAGCACCTATCTTTTCCAGTTCTTCCTGTTCTGGGAGATCATGAGCTCGTGGACGCTCTACATGGCCATCGCCCATGAAGGCGACAAGGCCTCGCTGCGCGAAGCCTTCAAGTACTTCTTCTTCAACGTGCTGGGCGCCGGCTTCATCTTCGTGGGCGTCTGTGTGCTCGGTCCGGCCACGCCGTTCTCTTCCGAGTCCATGCAGCACCTGACCAAGATCTTCCTGCTGCCCGGCTGGGTCGTCTGGGGCGGTACCGCCCTGCTGGCCATCGGCTTCGTCATGAAGGCCGCCCAGCTGCCCTTCCGCATCGACTGGCAGATGCATCCGGCCCTGGCCCCCACGCCCGTGTCCGGCTACATATCCTCGGTGCTGCTGAAGAGCTCCATCCTGGGCCTCATCAAGCTCTTCATGCTCATGGGCGGCAGCCTGGCCATGATCGGCGTCAGCGCCGCCTGGCCCAATGAACTGATCCAGACCGTGGTCATGTGGATCGGCGGCATCACCATCGTCATGGCCGCCACCCAGGCCCTGCTGGTCAACAACGTGAAGCTGGTCTTCATCTACTCCACCGTGAGCCAGATCGGCTACATGGTGCTGGCCGTGGCTGCCGGCGGTGCCCTGGGCTACGCAGGCGGCATGCTGCACGTGATCAACCACGTGTTCTTCAAGGACCTGCTCTTCCTCGTCTGCGGCGCCGTGATGTTCGCCACCCACGCCGACAGCCTGGATGACCTGGGCGGCATCGGCCGCAAGATGCCCTTCACCCTGTGCATGTTCGCCATCGCCGGCCTGTCCGTGGTCGGCGTGCCGCCCACCAGCGGCTTCTCGTCCAAGTGGATCATCTACCACGCCCTGATGCAGGCGGACCAGCCCTTCCTGGCCCTGCTCTCCCTGGTGGGCAGCGTGCTGACCCTGGCCTACATCGCCAAGTTCCTGCATGCGGCCTTCCTGGGCCAGCCTTCCAAGCATCTGGATCATGTGCAGGAAGCCCCGCTGACCATGCGTGTGCCCATGGCCATCCTGGCCATCGGCTGCATCATCACCGGCATCTTCCCCGGCCTGATGCTCTGGCCCATCAACGCCATCCTGGGCGATTACAACGCCGGCAGCCTGGTGGTGGGCCTCTCGGGCCTGCAGGAAGGCCCCGGTGCCTGGAACGCTACCGGCCTGAGCGTGATGATGGCCATCGCCGCCGCCGCGGGCTGGTACTTCGTGCGCCGCTTCGTGGTGCTGCGTGAAGTGGACGTGCATACCTGCGGTCTGCCCACCGAGGTGGCCACCAGCCGCATGGCGCCCTCGGGCATCTACGGCGGGCTGGTTCGCCGCCTGGCCTGGTTCCCGGGCAATACCAGCGTAGACAACAAGAGCTAGGAAGGAGAAACCGAGATGACCGACATCATTCTTGGTGTGCTGCACATGTGCATTTTCCCCGGCGGCCTATTCGCGCTGGCTGTGGGGCTGTTGTTCAAAGGCCTTGACCGTCGCGTCGAGGCCCGCCTGCAGCGCCGCGTGGGCCCGCCGCTGATCCAGCCCCTGCTGGATATCGCCAAACTGCTGACCAAGGAGACCCTGATCCCCAAAACGGCCGTGCGCAGCGTCTTCCTGGCCGCGCCCGTGGTGGGCTTTGCGGGCATGGCCGTCTGTGCGGCCTTCATCCCCGTGCCCGGCGTGTTCAGCGGCCTGTACAACATGGGCGACCTGCTGGTGCTCTTCTACCTGCTGCCCATCCCGGCCATCGCCATCATGCTGGGCGGCTCGGCCTCCAGCTCGCCCTTCGGCGCCATGGGCTTCTCGCGTGAGATGCTCATGATGCTGGCCTACGAGACCCCCCTGCTCATGATCCTGCTGGCCGTGGCCATGCTGGTGGGCAAGGCCACCGGTACCGGTGCCGAGTTCTCGCTGCTGGCCATCGTGGACTGGCAGCAGAACGCCGGTTCCCTGGGCCTCAACCCGGTCATGATCCCGGCCCTGCTGGCCTACCTGATCTTCCTGCCCGGCACCATGGGCGTGCCGCCCTTCGACATCCCCGAAGCCGAGACCGAAGTGCTGGAAGGTCCCCTGCTGGAATACGGCGGCCCCCTGCTGGCCCTGTTCCAGATCGGCTCCGCCCTCAAGACCTTCGTGGTCCTGGGCTTGGGCGTGGCCCTGTTCTTCCCCGGCACCATCTCCGACTTCTGGATCGTCAACCTGATCTGGTTCGTCTTCAAGTGTCTGGTGCTGATGCTGCTGTCCCTGACCCTGGTCAAGTCCGCCACCGGGCGTTTCCGCATCGACCAGGCGTTCCGCTTTTATGTGAAGGTCCCCACCGTCCTGGCTCTGGTGAGCCTGGTGCTGGTGTGGGCGCTGTAAGGAGGTCGGGCATGAGTCTGGACAACATGCTCAAGAAACTGTCGGTACGCTCGCCGTGGCTCTTCCGCATCAACGCGGGCTCCTGCAACGGCTGTGACGTGGAACTGGCCACCACGGCCTGCATCCCCCGCTACGACGTGGAACGCCTGGGGTGCCGGTACTGCGGCAGCCCCCGCCATGCCGACATCGTGCTCATCACCGGCCCGCTGACCACCCGTGTGCGCGACCGCGTGCTCGCGGTCTGGAACGAGATCCCCGAGCCCAAGATCACCGTGGCCGTGGGCATCTGCCCCATCTCCGGCGGCGTGTTCCGCGAAGGCTACTCCATCGAGGGCCCCATCTCGCGCTACATCCCCGTGGATGTGAACGTGCCCGGCTGTCCGCCCCGCCCCCAGGCCATCCTGGAAGGCGTGGTGCTGGCACGCAAGATGTGGCTCAAAAAGCTGGGCATCGAGGAATAAATGGACAGGGGGAAGCCTTTGCATCGGCTGGCCGTCTGGCTGGGGCTGCGTGACGCCGCTCCCGCTGACGGTACCGCACCTCTTGACGGTGCCTCCCCCGCTGCCGAGACAACTTCCGGGGATCAGCCCTGCCGGCGCTGCGGCATATGCCATCACGTCTGCGGTCTGATTCCCCGTACGCCCAAAGGCCCGCGCCCGGGCCCGGAGGAATAATTATGGCGGGTTTTCTGAAAATTCTGTTCCGCAATCTGCTGCAAGGCCCCAGCACGGACCCGTTCCCGCTGGGTGAAACATTCACGCCCGAGCGCTTGCGGGGCCGGGTGAAGATCGACCCCAACCTGTGCATGGGCTGCGGCGTGTGCCGTCATGTCTGTGCCGCCGGGGCCATCAACATCCGCCAGAAACCGGACAACAGCGGCTACACCATCACGGTCTGGCAGGACTCCTGCTGTCTGTGCGCCTCCTGCCGCCAGTACTGCCCCACCGGTGCCATGAGCATCACCAATGACTGGCATTCGGCCCACCTGGAGTCCGAAAAGTTCGGTCGTGTGGAGCAGCAGACCATCAATTACGAACCCTGCTCGCACTGCGGCACCCTCATGCGGCCCCTGCCGCTCAAACTGGCGGAAAAACTCTACGCCAAGAACAGCGAGATCGACCCCGACCAGATCCGTCACCTGTGCCCCAAGTGCCGCCAGATCGAGGACGCCAAGCGCAGCCTTTGTCATCTGCCCGAGCCCCACAAGGCCATGGAGCCCGCCCAGACCCCCGCTTCTGCCGCGCCTACCACGGATTAGCCGTTTTTACGAGGATTGAACATGCAAGAGATTCTGCAAGGCAACGCCGCGCTCATAGAGGCTCTGGGAGCCCTCTGCACCCGCGACAAAGCCATACATCACAGCACCGACGCCTACGGCAACGCCTTCCACTGGTTCCGTCTGGACCATCCCCGTTTCATGAGCCAGGCCGCCACCGCCCTGCAGGGCGCCCATGCCCGTCTGTGCATGATCACGGCCTACAACCTGAAGCAGCTGGGCGAACAGCAGCAGGAACTGTGCTACCACTTCGAGCTGCAGGGCGTGGTCTACAACATCACCGTCACCCTGACCGCCGAACACAACACCGTGCCTTCCATCACCCCCCTGTTCGCCAATGCCGACTGGCATGAGCGCGAGATGATGGAACTGTACGGCATCCGCGTGGCCAACCAGCCCAACCCGCGCCGCCTCTTCCTTGACGAGGAACTGGACGCCGGTATCCTCAACGAGGCCGTGCCGCTGTCCATCATGATGAACGGGGCCTGCACCACGGACCTCTGGGAACGCATTCTGAAAGAAAAGGAAGGGGAACGCGCATGAGCAAGCTCACCACTTTCAACATGCCGCTGGGCCCCGTGCATGTGGCGCTTGAAGAGCCCGTCTACTTCAACCTCACCGTGGAAGGCGAGACCATCCGCAAGGTGGAGCTGACCTCCGGTCACGTGCATCGCGGCATGGAAGCCCTGGCCACCCAGCGCAACCTCATCAAGAACGTCACCCTGACCGAGCGCGTCTGCTCCCTGTGCTCCAACAGCCACAGCTTCACCTACAGCATGGCCGTGGAAAACGTGCTGGGCATGGAGATCCCCGTCCGCGCCCGCTACCTGCGCGTGCTGGCCGAAGAGATCAAGCGCGTGGCCTCGCACCTGTTCAACACCGCCATCCAGGCCCACATCATCGGCTTCAAGTCGCTGTTCATGCACGTCATGGAAGTGCGCGAGATGATGCAGGACGTGAAGGAGACCGTATACGGCAACCGCATGAACCTGGCCTCCAACTGCATCGGCGGCGTCAAGTGCGACGTGCCCCCGGACATGCTCAAGTACATCCTGGGCATGATCGACAAGGTGGAGCCCGCCGTGGACGAGATCCGCGAGATCTATGCCACCAACTCCATGGTCCTGGGCCGTACCAAGGGCTTGGGCCTGCTGCCCAGGGAAGACGCCCTGCGCCTGGGCGTGGTGGGCCCCGTGGCGCGCGGTTCCGGCATCGCCATCGACGTGCGCAAGGATTCGCCCTATGCGGCCTATCCCGACCTGGAGTTCAAGAGCATCACCCATGACGGCTGCTGCATCCACTCCCGCACCATGGTGCGCCTGGACGAGATCTTCGAATCCTTCAAGCTCATCCGCCAGTGCTGCGAACGCATGCCCGAAGGCCCCCACTGCGTGCCCATGCGCCAGATCCACACGGCCGAAGCCTGCGCCCGCAGCGAAGCGCCCCGCGGCGAAGTCTTCTACTACATCCGTACCAACGGCACGGACATCCCGGCCCGCCTCAAGTGGCGCGTGCCTTCGTACATGAACTGGGAGGCCCTGGGCGTCATGATGCGCGACTGCGCCGTGGCCGACGTGGCCCTGATCACCAACAGTATCGACCCCTGCGTCTCCTGCACGGAGCGCTAGGCCGGAAACAAGGATGCACGAAGCCAGTCTTGTCCAGGGGCTGCTCAAGATAGCCCTGAAAACTGTGGAAGACCACAATGCGGCCCACCCGGAACAACGGGTGCGCCGCATCCGCAGCATCACCTGCGAGCTGGGCCTCATCTCCTGTGTGGAGCCGCAGACCCTGAAAGGCTGCTTCGAGATCTTTGCCCAGGGCGGCATGGCCGAAGGCGCGGAGCTCATCCTGCAGACCGCTCCCCTGCCCTGCCGCTGCACGGATTGCGGACATACATTCGAGCTGCACAGAAGGCACTTTACCTGCCCCCACTGCGGCAGCGACGCCATACGCTTCACCGGCGGACACGGTCTTGTGATGACCAATCTGGAGGTGGAGCCGGAGGAAAGCCATGATTGAGCATATTCAGGTAATACCCGACAAATGCCGCGCCTGCCGCCGCTGCGAAGTGGCCTGTATCGCCGCGCACCACGGGATGACCTTCAAGGAAGCCATGAAGCACCGCGACGTGCTGGTCTCGCGCGTGCAGGTGGTCAAGGCCGAAGGCTTCAAGACCACCGTGCGCTGCCACCAGTGCAACCCCGCCCCCTGCTGCAACATCTGCCCCACCGGCGCCCTGCAGCAGGAAGAAGACGGCCGCATCACCATGCGCGTGCAGCTGTGCGTGGCCTGCAAGATGTGCATCGCCGTCTGTCCCTACGGCACCATCTCGCTGGATACCATCGGCATGCCCGAAGAAGGCGGCGAGACCATGGCCCAGCGCAGCCGCCGCGAAGTGGCCGTGCGCTGCGACATGTGCAAGGCCTGGCGTGAAGAGAACGGCAAAAAGATCACCGCCTGCATGGAGGCCTGCCCCGTGCACGCCCTTTCCATGGTGGAGCCCGACGGCACCATCATCGAAGCGCCCAAGCCCGAAAAGAAAAAGCCCGCTGCCGCCGAATAGCGCCCACGGGCCCACAGGCTGCATGGCAGCCGCGTTTTGACGAGGGGGAAGAGGGAAACCTTTTTGAAAAAAGGTTCTCCCTCTTCCCCCTCGTGCTCCCCCATCTCCCTTCCAAAAACTTTTATCCGTCCCGGCCTGCTCCCTGCAGTTGGAGCGCAGGAAAGCCGCGGGCATCCTGTCCGGAGCATCTCCCGCACAAAAGTAATGGAGCGTCCCCGCTGCCGCGTATCATACGGCAGTGGGGACGTTCCATTACTTTGCATCAAATAGCCTTGTCTCCGGCCCCCCGTCGGTGCCGAAGGCACCGCGATAAAGCGCGCTGGGGAGGGGGGAGTTTGAGGGGGGAACCCCTCTCGCGCCAGCAGCGACCGGATGGCGGCCGCAGGTCGTGCCCGTTAGCGACAAGGGAGCGTTACGGGCATCGACAGCAGCGACGAGCCCCCCTTCCCCCGCATCACCGGGCTGCTCCCGGGCTACTTCCCGGCCATGAAATCGGACCAGCGGGCCAGCAGGGCACGCAGGGCGTTGCCGCGATGGCTGCGGGCGTTCTTCTCGTCACGGGTGAGCTGGGCGGCGCTTTTGCGGATGCTCTCGTCCCAGAACAGGGGATCGTAGCCGAAGCCGTTCTCGCCCAGGGGCTCTTCGAGGATGCGACCTTCCCAGGTACCGCGCACCACAAGCTCGCGGCCGTCGGGATGTACGGCCACCATACAGCTCACGAAGCGGCAGGAGCGGCGGGCCTGGGGCACATCGCGCAGTTCAAAAAGCAGCTTGCGCATGTTGCGCTTGTCCACGCTCTCGCCGGGCAGGCTTTCCCAGTCGTTGGAATAGCGGGCGGAATAGACGCCGGGGCCCTTGTCCAGGGCGTCCACTTCCAGGCCGGAGTCGTCGGCCACGGCCACAAGACCGGTGGCGGCGCACACGGCACGGGCCTTGATGAGGGCGTTCTCTTCGAAGGTGGTCCCGGTCTCTTCGATCTCGCCGATCTCGGGGAAGAGGGAAAGGCCCACCACCTCGATGCCGAAGTCGGCCATGGGATCGGCCAGTTCCCGGATCTTGCCGGCATTATGGGTGGCCAGCACCACCCGCAGCTTTCCGTTGTCGTTCATGAGTTCTCCTTGCGCACCGGCAGGTGCGGTCGTTGCAGTGTCGCGATCAGGATGCCGCCGATGATGAGCATACCGCCCACCACCTGGGCCGTGTTGACGGCCTCCCCAAGGACGATATGGGCCCCCGTGGCGGCGAAGACGGGCATGCTGTAGTAGACGATGCCCGCACGCACGGGCCCGATACGGCTGATGGCGGCCGTCCAGAGGCAGAAGGAACAAAAGGAGCAGCCCACCCCGGCATAGAGCACGCCTATGATGACGGCAGGCTCCCATTGCACGGGCGGCAGCCAGCACATCTCGGCCAGCACGGGCGGCACGCAGAACAGCGCCCCCAGCCCGAAGGTGGCGGCACTGAAGCCGAAGACCGAAAGATCCGTGCCCCGGTGGCGCATGAACAGCGAATACAGGCCAAAGCTTGCCGCTCCGCCCAGGGACCAGAGGTCACCGGGGGCAAAGCGCAGGGCCGCCAGGCGTTCCATATCGCCGCGGCTGACCAGGATCACGATGCCTGTGGCCACCACCAGCATGCCCAGCAGACGGCGCGGGGTGATGGCCTCACCGTAGAGCAGGCGCGAGAATATCAGGATGATGATGGGGGCCGTGGGCGCGATCAGGGCCATGTTCAGGCTCTCTGTGCTTTGCCCGGCCTTGTAGAAAAAGGTGTTCATCAGCGTCACGCCCAGCAGGGACATGACCACCACAAAACGCCAGTGACGGCGCAGAGCGGGCCAGTCCTCGCGCAGATGGCGCCAGGCAAAGGGCAGGATGGTGACGAAGGCCGTGAACCAGCGCCAGAAGTTGCACTGCCACGGCGGGATCATGTCCGCCACGGCGCGCGCCACCACGAAATTCCCCGACCAGATGACCACGGCCAGCAGGGCCAGCAAGTAGCCTGATGTGTTCTGTTTCATGCTTTTCCCGGCGCTGCCGTCCTCCTGCGCTCTCATAACAGGTTGCCCTGCAAATGGCAAAAGCGGGACGGGGCAGTCTTTCCTTTTCCCTGCAAACCGGCTATCTTGGCCGTTACGCGACGCATGTCGCACTGTCTCCACTCCCGCACGGGGTTCCCCCGCTGCCCACTTCCACCAAGGTTTGCTCTCATGGCTCAGACGCGCCACCTTGTCCTGGGGCTCATGCCCCGTGGGGCCGATCCCGATACCCATTGGGCAGCCGGGCCCTGGTGTTTCGATACGGAAGAAGATTTCTTTCCCGGCTGGGAAGACAGCTTCGTCTTCGGCCGGGAGCCCCTGCGCGATCCCTCCACCCTGGACAGGGCCGTGCTCATGGCCCAGTCCCTGACCGTGGACAGCATCCCCGCCCTGGGGCGGCACCTGTTGGACCTGCAACGCCGTCGCGCCGAGGAAAACAATCCCGTCAGCACCCTGCTGGGCCCGGACGAGATCGACCTGCCCGGCGTCTACTGGGAGACCCTGCTGACGCCCTGGGCCTGCACGGTGGCGCGCCAGCTGGTGGAACGCTGGCTGCGCGTGCGCGCCATGGTGGAGGACTGGGGCCACCTGCCCCTGCATGTGGAGCTGCTGCCCGAGGACTGCGCCTTTTCCTTCGCCACGGAACACGATTTCGTCATGAGCGGCGCCCTGGGCGCGGACTGGAACACCTGGCTCATGTCCCGCCTGCTGGAGGCCGTCTGGCCCGAACGCTGGACCCGCTCCTACGCCCTGCCCGTGTGCGCCTCCTATGGCCGGCTCATCCCGCCGGAAGACAGCGGCAGCCTGAAACAGCGCCTGCGGGCCTGGGCGCGCTCCTGCGTGCTGCGCCTGCCCTGCCCGCCCCTGCGCGGCATGCGGCTGCATCAGGCCCTGCGCTATTCGCTGGCCCTGCTCCATCCCAGCCGCCAGCCCGATGCCAGCCGCCCTCTGGCCGCCCATTTCGGCAGCGCGGCCACCGGTGTGAAGCACGACCTGCCGCTCGATCCCCTGCCTATTTTCATCGGCGCCCTGCCCCAGACCCTTGCCGAGCTGGATCATCCCGACCACGTCGCCCCGGCGCGTGTCCCGCGCGTGCGCGTGGCCTCGGTCCGTGCGCATGAGGATACCCATTACCGCCAGAAGCTGGCCCTCTGGCGTGCCCGCGGCCACCGTGTCATGTTCGTCCAGCACGGGGGCAACGTGGGCCAGGTGCGCTGCCTGTGCGAGACCCCGCTGGTGGAGTTCAGTCAGCACGCGTTCGGCACCTGGGGCTGGAGCCATTATGAGGCCACGGGGGCGGGCAAGGGCGGCCAGTTCCTGCCGCTGCCCTATCCCCTGCTGGCCAACATGGCCGACCAGTGGCGCGGCGGCGACGATACCCTGCTCTTCGTAGGCGCGGAGATGCCCCTGTACGGGCATCGTCTCGACTCGCGCCCCACGCCCCTGCAGTGGCTCCAGTACCGGGAAGACAAGCAGTGGTTCCTTGAGGACCTGCCCCGCCGCCTGCACGACAAGATCCTCTACCGCCCCCATTTCGACGCGCCGGGCGCGCTGGACGATGCGCCCTGGCTGTTGCCGCGCTTCCCCCATGTGCGCCTGTGCAGCGGCCCGCTGGAAGCCCAGATGCTCACCTGCGCCCTCATGGTGCTGGACCATCACGGCACCACCCTGCTCCAGGCCCTGGCGGCCAATGTGCCCACCATCGCCTACTGGGACAGATCCATCTGGCCCATGACCGACGAAGCTCTGGCCCGGCTGGACCTGCTGGCCGAGGCCGGCATCTGGCAGCCTTCCGCCGAGGCGGCCGCCGCCAAGGTCCGGGAAGTCTGGGACAACCCCGCCCGCTGGTGGCTGGATGAGCGCGTCCAGTCCGCCCGCCGGGCCTTCTGCCGCGAGCACGCCTTCGTCGATCCCAAGGGCCCGGATGCCCATATCGTTTCATTGCTGCAACGCCTGTAAGGAGACCTCCCATGTCCCGTATGTCCACCGGCAGCGCCCTGTGCCGCCTGCCGTTGTTCGCCCTGCCCGCCGTCCTGGCCCTGACCCTGCTGCTGCCCGCGCCCATCCCGGCGGCCGACACCGCGGCTCCCGCTCCTGACGCCGCTCAGGCCGCCGAAAGCGGCCCCAGCCCCGAAGAGCGCGCCGCGGAAGCCGTGCTGGGAGAAGTCCAGAGCGCCCTGGACAGCAAGGATTACAAAAAGGCCGTCACCCTGCTCACGCCGCTCACCAAAAACGGCAATGCCGAGGCCCTGTACATCCTCGGCCGCCTGACCCAGGACGGGCTCGGCGTCAAAAAGAGCCCCCAGCGTGCCGTGACCCTGTTCCGTCAGGCCGCCGACAAGGGCCTGGCCAACGCCCAGAACGCGCTGGCCACCGCGCTGGCCACGGGCGACGGCGTGCGGCGCAACTACGGCGAGGCCGGACGCTGGTTCCGCAAGGCCGCCGAGCAGGGCCTGGCCATGGCCCAGTATAATCTAGGCTACCTCTACGCCCACGGCCGCGGTGTGCGCAAAAGCGAGAACGAGGCCATCGACTGGTACGGCCGTGCCGCCAACCAGGGCCTGGCCGATGCCCAGTACTCCCTGGGCTGGATGTACCTCAACGCCAAGGCCAGCAACCAGGACGACACCAAGGCGGCCCACTGGTTCCAGCGCGCCGCCGAACAGGACCACCTCAAGGCCCAGAACAATCTGGCCTACATGTACGCCGAAGGCCGCGGCTTTGCCCAGGACAACCTCAAGGCCGTGGAGTGGTACACCCGTGCCGCCGAGCGCGGCTATGCCGAGGCCCAGTACAACCTGGGCTTCATGTACGAACAGGGCCGCGGCGTGCCGCAGGACTACGCCAAGGCCGTAGAATGGTACCGCAAGGCCGCTGACCAGAACGAGCCCGCCGCCCAGTACAGTCTGGGCCTTATGTACGACCAGGGCACCGGCGTGCAGCGCAACCTTTCCGAAGCCACCCGCTGGTACCGTCTGGCCGCCAAGAACGGCGACCCTGACGCCAAGGCCTATCTGCGCGCCCAGAACCGCAAATAACGGCGGAGATTTTTTATGCGGGGGAGAGGGAGCCCCTTTTGGAAAAGGGTCCTCCCTCTCCCCCGCATGCTCCCCCGCTCCCTTCCTAAAACTTTTATTATGGCCCCTGACGGTCATCAGAGACGCCGAAACCGTGCCGGGCTTCCTGTCCACAGAAACGCCCCGTATCAAGACGATACGGGGCGTTTTTATGCCATCCAGAGGAATATATGGACGAAGCGCGAGACTTGCGACGGGCCGATCCAGCCTTGCGGCACCATGTCCGCCATACAGCGACGGAGACCCGCCATACAGACCAGAAGAAAAGTTTTTTCGGGGTGGGGAAGAGCGCGAGCGGGGGAGGGGCAGTTTTTACCAAAAAACGCCCCTCCCCCTCTCGTATCTCTTTCCCCGGTTCAGACGGGGAGGATCAGTCGTCATGCCGGGCGGCACGACCGCAAAAACGTCCCTGCAGCTCGTTGAGCTGGTTCACGGCTTCGCGTCCGTTGGCGATGTTGTGCACCAGTATCTCGCTTTGCTGCGAAAAACGGTTGCCCACCCGCACGGTGTAGCTGTTGAACAGCCAGCTGCTGAAACCCGAGGTGAAGGCCGCATCTTCCATGTCCCGCCATTTGACGCCCACGGCGCCCCGGTTCCAGGGCAGGATGCCCCGGTACAGCCAGACGCCCTTGCTGTCGGCATACAGGTGCACGCTGCGCACCAGCAGGACCCTGTAGACCATGTACAGCACCAGCAGGGCGCCCACGCCCGCGAAGATCCAGAAAAATTCCGGCATGTAGCGCTGCCCGGCCACGCACAGGGCCACGCAGACCAACAGCATCAGCACCGGTCCGGCCCAGGCCAGCCAGGACTGGCGATAACTGAGCAGGGGCCGTTCGGCGGCATCGCTGCCTTCAAGGATATGTTCATCAGACATGCGCGTTCCTCCTTGGAAAAGGACGTCGCCGTGAAGGGCTCCGGGGCGCAGGCACGCCCGCAAGAAAACACGAGGGGCGTGTCTTTGGGAAAAGGTCTCCCTTCCCCAGGACACGCCCCATCACATCACAACATCAGATCTCGCTGCCCGGGGCCAGATGCAGCAGGCGCTCCAGTTCGGCGGTGGCGGCATCGCTGTCCCGGCCCTGGCGACGGGCCAGATCGGGCAGGTTGTCCACGGCATCGCAGGGGCGCACATACAGCGGCTCGATGTCCTCAGGAGCATAGTCACCATGCCTTGCCAGCAAACACAGGGCCTCGGTGGAGGCATGGATGCAGGCGGGCAGGCAGGTCACGGCAGGCAGGTTTTCCAGCGGCGCGCAGGCGTCCGCATTGCGCCGCAGGCCCGTACCGCAGACCAGCGTGGCGTCCGCCGTATCGGCCGTGATGGCCGCCACGGCCTCGGCCGGCGTGCACAGGGTCACGCCCTGCAGGGGCTGGGCCGGGATCTCGGGCCCGTAGCTGATGAAGGGCTGGCAGTGGACAAGGTTGCGACGGGCATGGGTCAGGAGCCAGACGTGGCCGCCGTAGAGCATGCCGCGCCGCATGACGGCCGTGGTGGCCAGGGCCTGCATGTAGTCCAGCCCGGCCAGCTGCGCCCGGCCGCAACGGCGCAGGGCCGCGGCCGTGGCCAGGGTCAGGCGGATGCCCGTAAAGGAGCCCGGCCCGCGCACGCAGGCGATGCGGCGCAGATCGCTCCACCGGATGCCCAGCGACGTGGCCAGCTCGGCTAGCGCCGGGGCCAGGATCTCCGTGGCCCGCTCGCTGCGGTACCATTCCTGCGCACAAAGGATGGCCTCATCCTCCGTGACCACGATCTGCAGCACGCCTTCAGCGGCGTTGAGTATCAGCTCCAGTCCCGTTCCCGGGACAGCGTGTGTCGCCATATCGATTTCTCCCGCCAGACGCTAGGGGGCCGTCTTTTCCACGGCCGGGGCCTCGTCCGGCGTATTGATGATGCGTGTCACGTCGTTGAAGGTGGCAAAGATCATCAGGCTCAGCAGCAGGGCCATGCCCACGCGCATGCCCCATTCCTGGATCTTCTGCGGCACGGGGCGGCGGAAGATCATCTCGATGAGGCAAAAGAGCATCTGGCCGCCGTCCAGCACGGGCACGGGCAGCAGGTTGAGGATGGCCAGGTTGATGCTGATGAGCGCCGCCAGACCGAGCACGCCCACAAGGCCCTGCTCCGCCTGCTGGCCCACCATCTGGGCGATCATGATGGGGCCGCCCACCTGATCGGCGGGCACCACGCGCTGGGCCAGCTTGACGAAGCTCTGCCAGGTCAGGTCCACCAGACGCCAGGTCTGGACAAGGCCCGTCTTCAACGCCTCGGAAAAGCCCAGTTCTTCCACGCGCACCGAGCCCAGCGGCCCGATGCCGATGAGCCAGGCTTTCTCATCCTCGCCAAAGATGGTCTTGCGCGTGCTCCACTGCGGCGTCAGGGTCAGTTCCAGTTCCGTGCCCTGGGTCATGCCCTCGGCGGGCTGCCGGGCCACGGTCAGGGTCAGGGGACGGCCGTTGGCCTCGGCCACGGTCGGGGATATCTCGTCCCACGAATGGAGGGGACGGCCGTCGATGCTCAGGATCAGGTCGCCCTTCTGCAGACCGGCCTGTGCCGCCGCGCTCTGGGGCATGACGGCGCCCACCTGCGGCAGCATGACGGCATTGCCCCAGCCCCAGGCCACCACCCAGCACAAGATGCAGGCCAGCAGGATGTTGGCGAAGGGCCCGGCCGCGATCACGAGGAAGCGCTGCCACGCGGGCCGCAGGGAAAAGCATTCCTCCCGGGTGAAACCGCTGGGGATGTCGTTCTCGTCGTTCTCGCCCACCAGGGCCACATAACCGCCCAGAGGCACCAGCGACAGGGCGTATTCCGTCTTGCCGTGACGGTATTTGAGCAGTTTGGGGCCAAAGCCCAGGGAAAAGGTGGACACGCCCATGCCCAGCCAGCGGGCCACGGCGAAATGTCCCAGTTCATGGAAAAAGATCAGGCCGCCAAGGACAATGATGGCGGCAACGATGGTCGTCAGCACTCGTCAACTCCGGCGCGGGCCAGCTGTTTCACCAGCTCGCGTGTTTTCAGGTCAAGGCGCGACATGCGCTCTGTCAAGATAGTCACTTCCCGTTCAAGGGCAAGACTGTCATCGCCGCTACAGGACAGCGGCGGGCAGAACGGTTCGTGCCCCGGCTCGCCGGCGGCATGGGCATCCATGGCGGCCGAGACCAGATCCGCGATGTCGGCAAAGGCGCATTTGCCGGACAGGAACAGCTCCACGGCGGCCTCGTTGGCGGCGTTCATCACCACAGACATGCCGCCGCGTTCCCGCAGGGCGCGGCGCGCCAGCTTCAGGGCCGGGAAGGCCTCGTCGTCAGGGGCGAAGAACTGCAGGGTACCGGCCTTGACCAGATCCAGCGGCGGCACGCCCGTATCCACGCAGCGGGGCCAGAATAGGCAGGCCGCGATGGGGATGCGCATGTCCGGCGTGCCCAGCTGCGCCAGCTGGCTGCCGTCCGTGAACTGCACCAGCGAGTGCACCAGCGACTGCGGATGCACCAGCACCGTGATTTTTTCCAGCGGCACGCCGTACAGGTGGAAGGCTTCCACCACTTCCAGCGCCTTGTTCATCATGGTGGCCGAGTCGATGCTGATCTTGGCGCCCATCTTCCAGTTGGGATGATCCAGGGCCTGCGCGCGGGTCACGTTGCGCAGCTCCTCGCGGCTGCGTCCGCGGAACGGGCCGCCGGAGGCCGTCAGCAGCAGGCGGTCCACCTCCTGCCCGCGTCCGGCCAGGCACTGGAAGATGGCGTTGTGCTCGGAGTCCACCGGCAGGATGCTGGCATGGGTACGGGCGCAGACCTGACGCAGCATGTCACCGGCCAGCACCAGCGATTCCTTGTTGGCCAGGCAGATGACCTTGCCCGCCAGCGCGGCCGCCAGCGTCCCGGCCAGGCCCGCCGCGCCCACCTGCGCCGAAAGCACGGTGTCCGCTTCGGGCAGGGCCGCCAGACGGGCATAGCCTTCGCTGCCCACCAGGATCTCGGGGGTGTAGCCCGTGGGCAGCAGCTTGCGCAGGCCCGCTGCCGAAGCCTCGTCCAGCACGGCCAGATACGGGGGACGGAACTCCTGCGCCTGCTCGGCCAGGGTCTTGATGTTGCGCGCGCAGGAAAGGCCCAGCACCACGCATTCACGCCGCCGCGAACGGATGGCCGCCAATGTGTTGCCGCCGATGGAACCGGTGGAGCCCAAAAGGACAAGCTGGCGCACGCCGCGCCGCCACGCCTCGGAAGGCGCTTCCGAAATATACCGAATCGCAGGGCCGTTCAGCCCGGGCCACAGATCTGACATGTGTTTCTCCTTTGTCTCCGGGACAAAATCGTCCACAGCATGCCAAAAATCCCTTGCCGCGTCGAGAGCGGGCCGGAGGGAGGAAGGAGGGGGATGCAAAAGTGTTTGCGGGGGAAGGGAGGGGACTTTTTCCAGCGGAAAAAAGTCCCCTTCCCTCCCCCAAAAACCGCTCACAGGGCGAACAGGATCATGGAGGGAGTCTCGGGGAAAAAAGGACTGGATGACACGACAGGCAGAGATGGAAAAAATGTGGCCCTTTCGCCTTCAGGCTGTCTTCCCCAGTAATCGAGCGTGCCGCCCCTCCTACGGCGCGCCCCACACAGCACCGGGGACCAACATGGGGCACGGGGGTGCAGGGGCTGCGCAGACCCCGCCACCCTGCAGCCTCGCCGCGCTTGACCCAGCCCGGATGCCGGGCAATGGCCGTCATCCGACGGCTATTCCACAGAGCGCAAGCGGATCTCTTCCCCGCCAGCGTCCCCCCCAAAAACGCCAAAGGGGCCGGCCTCCAGAAGAAGACCGGCCCCTTTGCAAAATCGGGCTCAGCACGGGCAGCCGACGCTTCCATCAGCTGCCGGCGGCATGACGGCTAAAAGAAGAAGAACCACTGGTCCACGACGGCGAACATGGGCATGGCGAACAGGATGCTGTCCGCACGGTCCAGGATGCCGCCATGGCCGGGCAGCAGGTTGCTGGAGTCCTTCACATGCACCGCGCGCTTGAGGGCGGATTCGAACAGGTCGCCCAGCTGGGCAAAGGCATTGATGGCGATCCCCAGCAGGGCAAAGGCCCACCAGCTGGCGCTGCCCAGGCAGGCGCCGTAGATGGTGCAGAAGATGACGCAGCCCACCAGACTGCCCACCGCGCCTTCGGAGCTCTTGTTGGGGCTCACGCGGGGCCACAGCTTGTGGTGCCCGAAGCGGGTGCCCACGAAATAGGCGGAGGTATCGGAGACGGCCACGGCCGCCAGTACGAAGATGAGCTTGGTGGTGGAAAGATAGGTGGCGGGCAGCAACAGCAGCGGGATGTAGGCCAGACCGGCCATGAAGATGCCGCTGGCGGCAAAGGCGGGCACGCCTTCCTCTTCCACCTCGTTCCAGCGGAACAGGAAGCTCATGGCAGCCAGCACGAAGCCCGCGCCCAGGCAGACCAGGGCGTCCTGCGTGCGGTGGGCCCAGGTCAGCGTCAGCATGCCCCAGCCCAGGGCGATGGCGCAGACGCGGCTGGGGATGCGCTTGTTGCCCCAGAACAGGGAGAAGAACTCCCACAGGCCCAGCGCCGCCACCAGCAGGATGAGGGCAAGCAGCACCCAGCCCCGCAGGACGAGGGCAAGAACGACGATGGCGGCCAGAACGAGGCCGGTGATGGTGCGGCGGATGTCGGTGGCGTGATCAACGGCCATTGATTTGCTCCTGGGTTTTCCCGAATCGGCGCGAGCGTCCGGCGTAGACGGCCAGGGCCTCGTGCAGGGCCTCCACGCCGAAGTCGGGCCAGGGCGTGGGGGTGAAGTAGAATTCGCTGTAAGCGCACTGGTAGAGCAGATAATTGCTCAGGCGCTGTTCTCCGCTGGTGCGGATGAGGAAGTCGGGGTCGGGCTGTCCGGCGGTGTACAGATGGTCGGCCAGGCTCTGTTCGGTGACGTCCTCGGGGCGCAGGCCCTCGGCCATCATGCCGCGCACGGCGCGCACCAGCTCGGCGCGGCCGCCGTAGTTGAGGGCCAGGTTGAGCACCATGTCCGTATTGGCCGCCGTGCGGCGCAGGCCGTGGCGCAGGGCCGTACGGGCGGCCAGGGGCAGGGCCTCCATGTCGCCCAGGATGTTCAGGCGGATGCCCTCGCGCTCCATGCGGGGCACTTCCTGGCCCAAAAATTCCAGCAGCAGGGAGAACAGGGCCGAGACTTCGGTCTTGGGCCGCGACCAGTTCTCGCTGGAAAAGGTGTACAGGGTCAGGTGGCGGATGCCCAGACGGCGGCATTCGGTCACGATGGTGCGCACGGTCTCGGCACCGGCACGGTGCCCCGCCTCGCGCGGCAGACCGCGGGCCTGGGCCCAGCGGCCGTTGCCGTCCATGATGATGGCCAGGTGTACGGGAAGATGGGTAAGCGTTTCGCTCATGGTACCTCTCTGAACCGGGGACGACAGGCCCGGAAAACATGACCGTGCCGAAAAAAACACGGCCCGGTGCCCCTGGGGCTGGCCGGGCTGCGGAAAACGTCCGGGAGCGGCAGGGCCGCTCCCGGAAGGCGGACACTAGATGTCCATGATTTCCTTTTCTTTGGCCTGGCTGCGCTTGTCGGCATCGGCCACGAACTTGTCGGTCAGCTTCTGCACTTCGGCTTCGGCCTTCTTCTGTTCGTCTTCGGTGATGGTCTTTTCCTTCTCCAGCTTCTTCAGGGAGTCGTTGGCATCACGACGCACGTTGCGCACGGCCACCTTGGCGTCTTCGGTGTACTTGCGGGCCACCTTGACCAGCTCCTTGCGGCGCTCTTCGGTCAGCGGCGGGATGTTGATGCGGATGATGCGGCCGTCATTGACCGGGGTCAGGCCCAGGTCGGACTTGAGGATGGCCTTCTCCACCACGGAGATGCCGCCCTTGTCCCAGGGCTGGATGGTGATGGTGCGGCTGTCGGGCACGGCCACGGAAGCCATCTGGGAGATGGGGGTGGGGGTGCCGTAGTAATCGGCCTTGATACCGTCCACCAGGGCGGTGGTGGCGCGACCGGTGCGCAGTTTCTGGAAGTCGCGCTCCAGAGCGGCCATGGCTTTTTCCATGCGGTCTTCGGTATCCAGAAGGATGGTATCGATATCCATAAAATCTCCTTACAGACTGTAGAGTTCGAAAAGATCGTGACTAGCAGTCGTGCACGATGGTGCCCACCTGCTCGCCCAGGATGGCACGGCGGATGTCGCCGCCCAGCATGCGGCAGACGATGATGGGCACGTTGTTGTCGCGCACCAGGGCAAAGGCAGCGGCGTCCATGACGCCCAGATGGCGGGACAGGGTCTCGTCATAGCTCAGGCTGTCGTACTTGACGGCATCGGGGAACTTGGCGGGGTCCTTGTCGTAGATGCCGTCCACCTTGGTGGCCTTGATGATGGCATCGCACTGCAGTTCCATGCCGCGCAGGGCGGCGGTGGTGTCGGTGGTGAAATAGGGGTTGCCGGTACCGGCGGCGCAGATGACCACACGGCCCTTTTCCAGATGGCGCATGGCGCGGCGACGGATGAAGGGCTCGCACACTTCCTGCATGTCGATGGCGGACAGAACGCGGGTGGGGTAGCCGAATTTTTCCAGCATGTCCTGCACGGCCAGGGCATTGAGCACCGTGGCCAGCATGCCCATGTAGTCGGCGGAGGAACGTTCCATGCCCTTGGCGGAACCGGAAAGGCCGCGGAAGATGTTGCCGCCGCCGATGACCAGGGCAAGTTCCACGCCCATATCGAGCAATCCGCCGATCTCCTTGCAGATGGTGCCCACGGTTTCGGGGTCGATACCGGTTTTCTGCTCTCCGGCCAGGGCCTCGCCGCTCAGCTTGAGCAGCACGCGCTTGTACTTGAGTTCAGCCATATGTTCCGCCTTGGTTGAAGCCGGCCACGCCGGCTGTTGCTTTCATGGATCGTCCGATACCGAACAGCAGGCATTCGGACGCGCTCTTTTCATCATAGCAAAAAACGTCGCTATCTCAAAGCACTTTTACCATGCCGCCCCCGCAGGACGGCACGGGACGGCCCTTTGCAAGGCGGCCTGTACGACCCGGGGCGACATGCGCTCCCGCCCGCCGTCTCCCTCCCTGCCCCGCCGGGACGTCCCTGTCCTTTCCCCGGCCGGGAGGACATGCGGAAAAACACCCAGCGTCGTTCCCCTCCGCATCGACGGTCATGCCTTTGTCGCCGCCCCTGCGTCGAGCCCGGATGGTGAGAACGTCGCAAACGGACGCCCCGATACGCATACGGACACCGCCGGGGAACGCAACCGGAGCGGAGCCTATTTGCCTGCCCCCGCCTTTTACGGTATCGGAAAGAGTCCCGAACCGAAGCCGCGCGCAGACCCGGCAAGGAGTCCCCATGCTCGAATGCAACAACCGTTTTGAAGATCGCGCCTTCCTCCTGCTGCTGGCCGGCGTCTCGCTGGCTTTCCTCTGGATGCTGCGCCCCTTCTTCGATGTCATCTTCTGGGGCATCGTCATCGCCCTGCTCTCCACTCCCGTCTACGATGCCCTGCAACGCCGCAGCATGGGCCGCAACCTAGCGGCGCTGACCTGCGTTATCCTGAGCCTGGTGCTCATCATCGTGCCCTGCGCGTACATTTTTTATACGTTCATCAACGAGGTGGCCAATCTCTACGGCCGCCTGACGTCCGGCGGACATGACATCCGCGAGACGCTGGAAAAGCTGCGCGAGGTGGCGCCCGGCGTACAGGACTGGCTCACCCGCTACGGCTACGGCCCCGAGGTCATTACCCAGAAACTTTCCGAGCTGGCGGTCAAGGTCAGCGGTCTGGTGGCGCGCAACACCGTGGCCCTGGGCGGCAGTACGGTGAATTTCCTCGTGGACCTCTGCATCATGCTCTATCTGGCCTTCTTCCTGGTGCGCGACGGCAAGCAGCTGCGCGTGCTGCTCATCCGGGCCCTGCCCTTTGGCGACCACCGCGAGGATCTGCTCTTCGCCAAGTTCGCCGAAGTGCTGCGGGCCACGGTCAAGGGCAGCCTGCTGGTGGCCATGGCCCAGGGCGCGCTGGGCGGTCTCATCTTCTGGATACTGGGCATCAAGGCTCCGGTGCTCTGGGGCGTGGTCATGACCCTGCTCTCGCTCATCCCGGTGGTGGGCGCGGGCGTGGTCTGGGCGCCGGTGGCCGGGTACCTGCTGCTCACGGGCGATTATGTGTCCGGCGTGGTGCTGCTGGCCTACGGGGTCTTCGTCATCGGTCTGGCGGACAACATCCTCCGCCCCGTCCTGGTGGGGCGCGATACCAAGCTGCCGGACTTCATGGTCCTGCTCTCCACGCTGGGCGGTTTCTCGCTCTTCGGCATGGACGGCTTCGTGACGGGCCCCATGCTGGCCGTGCTCTTCGTGACGGTCTGGAAGATATTCATGGACGAATTCAAGCCGCCCCTGACGCTGGACGGCAGCGCCCCCGCACAGGATGCGGACGGGGACGGCCCTGCGGCATGACGCAAAAGGCCACCCGCAACGGCGGGTGGCCTTCCATTACCTGCCCCCCGGCAGGTGAAAGATAGGGGACGGGATCCACGGCACCCGTCCCCTGTATGCGACAGCCTCCCACAGCTGCCGCTCCGGCAGCAAGGAAAAGGGGAAAGGAGGAGAACCTGATTCCTTGCTTCCGGTCAATCCTGCTGTCCCGGCGGGGATATTCCCATCCCCGGCGTCCTGCAGCGGCCCGGGACACACGGGCCGTCCGGCATGCCCTTCCGGGCACCGGCGGCAGACGCCGCCCCGCCGGGACAGCTAATGTTCCAGACGGCGGACCAGCACCTCGTCGATGCGGTTGCCGTCCATCTTCACTATCTTCATCCGCCAGCCCTGGATGCGCACCCGCTCGCCTTCGTGCGGGATATGCCCCAGGGCCTCCAGCAACAACCCCGCCAGTGTGGCCGAGGAGCTGCGCGGCGGCAGGTGGATGCCCAGCCAGGAGGTCACGGCATCCACGGTCAGGCGACCGGGCATGAGCCACGAGCCGTCAGGCTGGCGGCAGGCTTCGGGCCCGGCGGGCATGTCGCCCATCTGGCCTGCCAGCACGCTCACCAGATCCGTGGGCGTGATGCAGCCCACCACGCTGCCGTATTCGTCACGCACGAAGGCCAGGGGCGTGGGCTCTTCGCGAAAAGTTTCCAGCATCTCCGTCAGCGAGGCATGCTCGAAGATCGTGGGCGCGGGCCGCAGCAGGGGCCGCACGCTCCAGACACGCCCGCTGCCGTCATCCTGCGGCGCTGCCGTACCGGGACGCTCCGTGCCCGTCACGGGCCCCTGGGGCGTCACGGCCGCCAGATCCCCGGTATGGATCACGCCCAGCACTTCGTCCCTGTCCGGGTCCAGCACCGGCAGCCAGGGCGAGAGGCTCTCGCTGGCAAAACGGCAGGCCGTGGCATAGTCGGCCTCGCTGTCCAGCCAACGCACCCGGTGGCGCGGGGTCATGATGAAGCGGGCCGTGCGTCCGCTCAGGCGGATCACGCGGGCCACCATGTCGCGCTCTTCCGGCTCGAACAGGGGCTGGGCATCGCTCTCGCTGGCCAGGGCCGCGGCATCGCGCCGCGCTTCTTCCTCGCCGGGACGTCCGCCGCCCAGCAGCCCCAGCACCGCCATGGCCATGGATTCACGCATGTCGCGCATGCTGATGCGCTTGCGGCGGTTGCGCAGGGCCACCTGGTTGCAGATCTCCACCAGCACCGAGAAGCAGATGGCCGCGTAGAGGTAGCCCTTGGGGATATGGTAGCCCAGGCCGTCCATGAGCAGGCTCAGGCCGATCATCATCAAAAAGCCCAGACACAGGATGATGACCGTGGGGTGACGCTCCACAAAACTTGTCAGCGGCGCGGCGGCCATGACCATGACCAGCATGGCCACGACGACGGCCAGCATCATCACCGGGATATGGTCCACCATGCCCACCGAGGTGATGATGGAATCCAGGGAGAACACGGCATCCAGCACCAGGATCTGGATGATGACCTGCCAGAAGCCCGAGCGCGTGGGCGCCGAGGAGTATTCGGCCATGCCGCCTTCCAGGCGCTCGTGCAGCTCCATGGTCCCCTTGAGCAGCAAAAAGATGCCGCCGCCCATGAGGATGAAATCTCGCCACGAGAAGGCTTTGCCGAAGATCGTGACCAGGGGCTCGGTCAGACTGACGATCCAGGCGATGGCGGAAAGCAGCACCAGGCGCATGACGAGCGCCAGACCAAGACCGGTGAGGAAGGCCCGGCGGCGCTGTTCCTGCGTATGCAGGCGCGAGGTGAGGATGGAGATGAAAACGAGGTTGTCGATGCCCAGCACGACCTCGAGCACGATCAGGGTGCCCAGCCCGGCCCAGGCCGAGGGATCGGCGATCCACGAGAAATCCCACATGGGAGCTTTCCGCCTCCTTGCGGCAGTGATGCTGAAGTGATGCCCGGCCCTCCCGCTCCGCACGGAGTCCCGGACTGGATGGAGGCAGCATACGCCGGCGTCCGTCAGGAAAGCGTCGGCATGGCCGGGAAAAGGGCCAAAAAAAAGGAGGGGCCGGAGCCCCTCCTGGGATCTTTATGGCGGACAGCTTATTCAGCGGCCAGCTGGATGCGGCTGAAGCCGGCGACCTTGATGTCGCCACCGGCGGCCTTGGCCACTTCGCGCACCACTTCGGTCATGCTCTTCTTGTCGTCGCGGATGTAGGGCTGTTCCATCAGGCAGACTTCCTTCTGGAACTTCTTCACGGCGCCTTCGGCGATCTTTTCCACGATCTGTTCGGGCTTGCCTTCTTCGCGGGCCTTCTGGCGGTACACTTCACGCTCGCGTTCCATGGCGGCGGCGTCCAGGCTGGCGCCGTCCAGGGCCATGGGGTTGGTGGCGGCCACCTGCATGGCCACGTTCTTGGCCAGTTCCTGCACTTCAGGCTTGGCGGCGGTAGCGGCGCTGTCGCACACCAGGTCCACCAGCACGCCGATCTTGCGGTTGGCGTGGATGTACTGGCCGATCACTTCGTTGTCTTCACGGGTGTGACGGGTGAAGTTGCCGAGCTGCATGTTTTCGCCCACGGAGGCGATGAGCTGGGTCACGTCTTCGCCCACCAGGCCCTTCAGGGCTTCGGCGTCGGCGGGGTTGCTGTCCAGCACGCTCTGGGCCACCTTGGCGGCCAGGGCTTCGAACTGTTCGCCGCGGGCCACGAAGTCGGTCTCGCACAGCAGGGCGGACATGGCCACGGTCTTGCCGTCAGCGCTCACGGCGGCCATCACCAGGCCTTCGCTGGTGGCGCGGCCGGACTTCTTGGCAGCCTTGGCCATACCCTTCTGGCGCAGCCAGTCGACGGCCTTTTCCAGGTCGCCGTCCACTTCCACCAGGGCTTTCTTGCAGTCCATCATGCCGGCGCCGGTCTTTTCGCGCAGTTCCTTCACCATAGCGGCGGAAATAGCCATTGTATTCTCCTGTGTATCCGGCCTGGGCCGGAGCAAGATTCCAAAAAAATCGCGCAGTGCGCAGGGTGGCGGCACAGCCCGAAAGCCGCGCCGCCACCTTTTTGAAGCATGGGGGGGCCGGAGCCTTGCTGCTCCGGTTCCTGCGTCGCCCGCCACGGGCATCCCCGTCCGGGCGCGGACATCAGCAGGGCCGATGCCCGGGGCAACAGCGTTGCCCGAGGTCAGAAGACCGTACCGGAACTACTCGGCGGCAGCTTCGGTCTCGGCAGCCTTCTGCATGGCTTCTTCGGCGTTGGCTTCCACGGCGGCGCCGTCCTTCATCTGGGCTTCGCCTTCCTGGCAGGCTTCGGAGAAAGCCGTCACGAACAGCTTGATGGCGCGGATGGCGTCATCGTTGCCGGGGATGATGTAGTCGATGACATCGGGATCGCAGTTGGTGTCGGTCACGGCCACGATCGGGATGCCCAGCTTGCGGCATTCCTTCACGGCGATGTCTTCGCGATGGGGGTCGATGATGAAAGCCAGCTGGGGCAGGCGATCCATGTTCTTGATACCGCCCAGGGTCTGTTCCAGCTTCTGCATTTCGCGTTCCAGCAGCAGGATTTCCTTCTTCTGGTAACGGTTGATGCTGCCGTCGGCGAACATGCCTTCCAGCTTCTTCAGGCGTTCCACGCTCTTCTGGATGGTGACGAAGTTGGTCAGGGTGCCGCCCATCCAGCGGTTGGTCACGTAGTACTGGTTGGCCTTGGTGGCTTCGGTGGCCACGGCTTCCTGGGCCTGGCGCTTGGTACCGATGAACAGCACCTTGCCGCCGTTGGCCACGGTGTCGACCACCTTGTCATAGGCCACGCGGAACAGCTTCACGGTCTGCTGCAGGTCGATGATATGGATGCCGTTGCGGGCGCCGAAGATGTAAGGACGCATCTTGGGGTTCCAACGACGGGTCTGGTGACCGAAATGCACGCCGGTTTCCAGCATCTGCTTCATGCTGACGTAAGCCATTTTTCAATCCTCCAAAAGGGTTGTGATCTTCCACACCGGCCCAGACCCTGCAACCCGGCCTGCCGCCGCCCCCGGCCCCATGACCGGAAGACAACGAAAAATGCGCCGTAGCGCATTGCCGGGCACCCCGGGCCGCTGCCGGAGTGTGCTTCGATGAACGAGCTTCCATAGACCAAAAGCCCGCAAATGGCAAGCCCCGATAAGGACTTGTAAAAAAATATTTACTGATATAGAAAAATATTATTCACCTTAGAGGTGGTATCGGGTGCCGACGTCACGGTGATATATGTTCCCAGCTGCTTAGTTAAGGACTCATCGGATGCCAAGGAAGCCTTGGTGGCGTGTCGCCTTACTCTATATAGGTGGCACAGAAGTAGAATTTACTTTACTTACGGTTCACCCGAGCCCGCATAGCGTCCTATGCGGGTTTTTTTATATTTGGAGGTAATTATGATTTTTGAACAAATGGTAAAAAAAGCAATTATTAAGGAATGTAAAAAACATATTTCTCGCTATCATAATTATCTCAATTGGCTTACTGACTATATTTATCGTGAAAATAAAAATTTTAACATATGTAGAGTTAAACAAATAAAAACTCCTATCTACTGGGGAGTGGAAAAGTTAACGAATCCTTTTTACACGTTGCGAAGAGTTGACCAAATCGCACATAGTATTTCAAAAAAAATTATAAAACATGAATATCAACCTAACCCTCCAATAAAAAAAGAAATCCCCAAACCTAGTGGAGGAAAGCGTATTCTTTCAATTTTTCAAATTCCAGATGCAGCCATTTCACGGCTATTTTTTGATTTTTTAATGCATAAAAATAGTTATAAATTCAGTCCTTATTCATATGCCTATCGTAATGATAAGACAACACATTATGCTGTTGAGAATATTTTTAACAACATCATCAGCCATGATAGAATATTTATTGCAGAATATGATTTTTCAAAATTTTTTGATAAGATTTCTCACAAATTTATCATTAATGCGTTAGAATCAAACAAATTTTTCATTTCAAATACAGAGATGCATGTAATAAAATCTTTCTTATCAACACAGCAAAGTAATGTCGGAGTGCCTCAAGGAACCTCGATTTCACTATTTCTTGCTAACGCGGCATGTTCATCATTAGATAAATCTCTCGAAAGCGCTGGAATTAATTTTGCAAGATATGCAGATGATACAATATTATGGTCAAATAAATATGAAAAAATATGTGAAGGCGCAGAAATTATTAGTGAATTTTCAAAAAAATCTGCTATCCCATTAAATATTGATAAATCAGAAGGTATCAGTTTACTTGTAAAGGAAACTGCAAAACCTCAAGAGCTCAGCAAAACAAAGACAAGCATCAGTTATCTTGGTTACTCTATCACCCCACAACATATTGGATTAAATGAAAAAATAATAGTGAGAATTAAGAAAAAAATATCTTATATAATCTATAAACATCTCATCCAACCCATAAAACACAATACCATTTGCAATAGAAATGTAACTATATTTGATGATAAAGATGTTGTGGTCACCCTTCAGGAAATTAGAAGGTATATCTATGGAGATTTATCAGAAAAAAAAATACAGGAGTTTCTCTTTGGAGGTACCGCACAAATTCATTTTAAAGGTCTTCTTAGTAATTTTCCTCTTATAGATGACGTCGAACAATTAAAATCGCTTGATGGCTGGATGGCAAATTCTCTTATGCGGGCTCTGCGACGGCGTTACACCCTACTTAATATGCAACATATATTTAAGTATAAAAAATCAACAGTTTTTATAAAAGACTACGAGAAAAATAAAAATAAAGGATATTGTATACCAAGCTTCAGATTACTTTACAATGCCCTCAAAAAGGGAATTAAACTAAATGGATTGCATTTTAATGGATTTTATAATAGTTAGATTTTATAAGACCCCCTACTTACAGGGGGTCTTTTTTTATGTCCCACTAAAAAGAAAGGCTCCCCAAAGCGGGGAGCCTGACCGGGGAAGACTGCGGCGTTGCCTGCCGGCGCTTGAAGGCGACATGGCAGGGGCTGCTGCCGTTCCGTGGCCGTACCGGTAACGGAGCCGTGACGCGGCACGTGGCCGGGTCCGATGTTCTCCGCTAGCGGGAAATTTTCCGGGATCACCGGCAGCCCCTCAAGGGGGGGCGGGGCTGCCGGGGGGTATCAGGAGGAGGAAGGTCGGTATGTTCCCGGCCGGCTCCGAAGGAGGGACGAGCCGGCCGGGGAGGGACTTTTTCAGGAGGAAGGAGGTTGCTGTTTTCAGTCCCGGCCGGTCCTGGGGGGGGGACAGGCCGACCGGGGGAAGGAGGTCTCAGAAGAAGCGGAGGATGTTCGTTTCAGGTTCGAAGGAGGTCCGTCAGGCTGTCCACGCTACCGCGGTCTGTCGCGGGCCGAGGCAGCAAAGAGGCCATGCAGCTGCCGCGGTAGCGCGGACGGTAAGAAATTTGTGGTGTTCCATGACGAACCTCCAAAAAGGAAGAAGATGGTATGGCATGTATATCTGTTCGGCGCTGTCCCCGTAGTGGTGGCGGGCCGGAGGGCCCGTCCCGGACGATGCCGTTGTTGTACGGGATACAGCAATCGCCGTGCCAAAGTATATTTTCACAATAAAAACAATAGATTATAAAATAAGGTTTAAAAAAGGCGTTTCCCTGGCCCCGGCACCTGTACAGAAATTGAACACTTTTTCCCGCCATTCCGGCAGGTTGTAAAAAAATTGGACGCTTTGCCCCGCAGCAGGCGGCCCATGTGCTTTTTTTATACAGTCCGCGGCCGCCGTTCCGGCAAAGGGTCCTGCGCCGGGGCGCCAGCACGCTCTTTGCAAAGCGGCAGGCTCCATAGTATAGCCGAACCATATGAATCTTACCAATGAACCTTCCCTGAAAGGATCCCTCATGAACAGTCATGGTTTCGAACTCGTCACCGAGCGCCGCCTGCACGAAGTGGGCGGTACGGCCCGGCTCTGGAAACACGGCGTCACCGGCGCGCAGCTGCTCTCCGTCAGCAATGCCGACGAGAACAAGTGCTTCGGCGTGAGCTTCCGCACCCCGCCCACGGACTCCACGGGCGTGGCCCACATCCTGGAACATTCCGTGCTCTGCGGCTCGGACAAATATCCGGTCAAGGAACCCTTCGTGGAGCTGCTCAAGGGCTCGCTCCAGACCTTCCTCAACGCCTTCACCTTCCCGGACAAGACCTGCTATCCCGTGGCCAGCGCCAACCTGCAGGACTTCTACAACCTCATCGACGTCTACATCGACGCCGTCTTCCATCCCCGCATCAGCGAGGACATCTTCCGTCAGGAAGGCTGGCACGTTGAGGCCGAGGACACCAAGGGCCCCTGGACCTACAAGGGCGTGGTCTACAATGAGATGAAGGGCGCCTACTCCTCGCCCGATTCCGTGCTGGCCGAACAGAGCCAGCAGGCCATCTTCCCGGACATGCTCTACAGCCTGGACTCCGGCGGCAACCCGGAAGTCATCCCGGACCTGACCTACGAGGCCTTCCGCGATTTCCACAGCCGCTACTACCATCCCTCCAACGCGCGTTTCTTCTTCTGGGGCGATGACCCGGAAGAAAAGCGTCTGGAGATCGTGGCCGAGGCCCTGCAGGGCTATACCGCCCGTGCGGTGGACTCCGCCGTGCCCCTGCAGCCCCGCCGCGACACGCCCCGGCAGGTGGAAGTGCCCTACGCCGCCACCGACGGCCAGAAAACGGCCCTGTTCACGGTCAACTGGCTGCTGGGCGAACGCGGCGACGTGCATCAGGCCCTGCTCATGGAGATGCTGGAGCACATCCTCGAAGGCCTGCCGGGCTCTCCCCTGCGCAAGGCCCTCATCAGCTCCGGCCTGGGCGAGGACACCACCGGCTGCGGCCTGGAGACCGACCTGCGCCAGATGTACTACTCCACCGGTCTCAAGGGCGTGGACCCGCGCAAGGTGCAGGACGCCGAGATGCTCATCTTCGAGACCCTCGCCGACCTTGCCGAGGACGGCATCGACCCCGCCGCCGTGGAAGCCGCCGTCAACAGCGTGGAATTCTCCTACCGCGAGAACAATTCCGGCCGCTTCCCGCGCGGCCTCTCGGCCATGATCCAGGCCCTGTCCACCTGGCTCTACGACGGCGACCCGCTGGCCCCGCTGGCCTGGGAAGGCCCGCTGGCCGAGATCAAGGCCCGTCTGGCCGCCGGGGAGAAGGTCTTCGAGAACGCCATCCGCGACCACTTCCTCAACAACGAACACCGCGCCACCGTGGTGCTGCTGCCTGACGCCCGGCTGGCCAAGGCCCGTGAGGACCGCGAGGCCGCCCGCCTGGCCGCCGTGTACGAGGCCTGCTCCGACGCCGAGCGGCAGGAGCTGGTGGAGGCCACCAGCCGTCTGCAGGCCGCCCAGTCCGCTCCGGACAGCCCCGAGGCCCTGGCCACCATCCCCAGCCTGGGCATGGATGCCCTGCCTCTGCGCAACACGCCCGTGCCCTGCGTGCGGGAGGCCCTGAGCGGCGGCCAGACCTGGCTGGCCCACGACCTGCCCACCAGCGGCATCGCCTATACGGCCCTGCTCCTGCCCCTGAACGCCGTCCCGGCCCGCCTGGAGCCCCTGCTGCCCCTCTTTGCCCGCAGCCTCACCGAAGTGGGCACCGCCCGCCGCGACTTCAGCGAACTGGGCGCGCGCATGGCCGCCAAGACCGGCGGTGTGGGCGCCGATCCCCTGCTGGCCACCACCCGCGGGGAACGCGGCCTGGTCAAATACCTGAGCGTGGCCGGCAAGGCCGTCTACGACAAGGTGCCCGACCTGTTCGACATCTTCCGCGAGATCCTGCTGGAGCCCCTGACCGACCGCGCCGTGCGTCTGGAGCGCCTGCGCCAGATGCTGCTGGAAGACAAGGCCCGTCTGGAACACGGCCTGGTGGCGGCCGGTCATTCGGCCGTGGGTTCCCGCCTGCGCGCCCACTTCACGCCCTCCGGCCTGCTGGCCGAACGCCTGTCGGGCATCAGCCAGCTCATGGCCGTGCGCGAACACCTGCAGCGTCTGGACAGCGATCCCGACAGCCTGCTGGCCGATCTGGACGAGCTGCGCCGCCTCATCGTGGCCAGCCCCGACGTGCTGGTGGACTGCACGGCCGAGACCGCCGGTCTGGATGCCGTGCAGCGTCAGGCCGCCGACCTGCTGGCCGCCCTGCCCGCCGGCCGTGACGCGGCCCTGGTGCTGCCGCCCTTCAGCGACGGTCTGCCCGCCGCCGAGGCCTTCCTGGCCCCGGCCCAGATCAACTACGTGGGCAAGGCGGCCAACCTCTACGACCTGGGCTACACCTACCACGGCTCGGCCAGCGTCATCCTGCGTTACATGCGCATGGGCTATCTGTGGGAACGCGTGCGCGTGCGCGGCGGTGCCTACGGCGCCTTCTGCATGCTGGACCGCATGGGCGGCACCCTGGTCTGCGCCTCTTACCGCGATCCCAACGTGGACGACACCCTGACCGCCTATGACCAGATGGCCGACTACCTGCGCTCCTTCCGTCCCGACAAGGAGCAGCTCACCAGCGCCATCGTGGGCGCCATCGGCGACCTGGACAGCTACCTGCTGCCCGACGCCCGCGGTGCGCAGGGCCTGGCCCGCCATCTGGCCAAGGACGACGAGGACGCCCGCCAGCAGATGCGTGACGAGATCCTCGGCACCACGGCCCAGCACTTCCGCGACTTCGCCGACGTGCTGGCCGAAGCCGCCGGCCACGGCGTGACCTGCGTACTGGGCGGTGCCCAGACCCGCGCCGCCGCCGAGGCCCACGGCTGGCAGACGCAGGAACTGCTGTAGTCCCGGCCCTGAGGCCTGGATGCGTACATGACCATCCGGGGAAGGGGAACAGCTTGCGCCGCGGCGAAGGCTTTCCCCTTCCCCTTTTCCGTTCCTCCCGCCCGAGCCCACCGGCCCGGCAGCTCCACCGGGGCGGACACGGCAAGGGCGCTGCCTCTCCGGCATCCCGGCCCGCAGGGACAGGGACCGGTACGCCCTTCCCGATCCATGCCGCCGCGGACGGAGCCGGGACGGCCCCTGACGCAGGACACGGCCTGTGGCACGGGAGGCCCTCAGCTCTCCCGCCCGTAGCGGCAGCAATGCCTGGTATTGCCTTTTCCCTCTGGAATACCTACCTTTTCAGGAAACCGTCAGGCAGAGCCCCGCACGGGCTTTGCTGCCCGGATGCCGTCTTACCGCGCTGCAGCCGGCCTGCTGCCGGTCCGGGATGCCTTCGATCTTCCGCATCCCCGGACGCCATGGCTTCAGGCAACGGCCATCCCTGCCCGTATCCGGGAGCCCTTCCCCCAAGGCGTTCCCCTTCCCTGCTCCCAAGGAGGCTCCATGAAGCAGACCCCCGGCCCCGTCATCGGCGCTCCTTCTTTTGTCATGCCCGCCAATGTGGCCGACAATGCCCGCTTTCTGGCCGGGCGCGTCGATGAAGTGGCCCTGTGCCTTTTTGAGGCCCGTTCCTGCCTTGCCTATGACGACGAAGACCTGCCCCCCGCGCTGGCGGACCTGCCCCTGAGCTGGCATGTCCACCTGCCCGTGGATCTGCCCTGGCCGCGCAAGAAGGACGCCGAAGCCGTGCGCGTGGCCGTGGAGCTGGCCCTGCGCGTCTTTGACCGGGTGGCCTGCCTCAAGCCCTGGGGCGCCGTGCTCCATGCCCCCAAGGGCAGCCCCGTGCTGCAGCGTTTCATCCTGCGTCAGGCCGCCGCCTGCTGGCAGCGCCGCAGCAAGATCCCCCTGCTGCTGGAGAACACCGACATCTGCGACATCGCCGGCCTGGGGCGCGGCTTTCCGGCCGATCACGGCCTGGGCTTCTGTCTGGACGTCGGCCACCTCATGGGCTATGCTCAAAACGCACTTTGGGCATCTCCCCTGCCCGAGACAGCGGCCCTGGTCCACTGGAGCGCCCCCGGCACCCAGGACCAGCATCTGGCCCTGCACCGGTTCACGGCAGCCCAGCAGCATCTGGCACGGCAACTGGCCGGCCGTCTGCCCGGGAACTGCCGTCATCTGCTGGAGATCTTCCGCTGGCAGGGGGTGGAGGAATCCCTGCCCCTCCTGCGCGACCTGCTGGCCAGCCAGCCGGATACCGTGTCCCCCGGCTGCCCGCACGGCCCCAACAACGCCAAAACAGCGGAGTAAAGCGGTCATGACCAATCCCTATGTAGCGCAGATGCGACAGTGGCGGCAGACACTGACCAAGGATCAGCGCTGGGCCATCCTCATCTCGGCGGACCCGGACGCCCTGGCCTCGGCGCTGGCGCTCAAGCGCATCATGGCGCATCGTGTGCGCGGTGTGGACATCTTCCGCATCAACGAAGTCACCCGGCCCGACAACCTGGCCATGATCCGCTACCTGCGCATCCCGGCCAAGCTCTGGCAGCCCGAAAAGGCCGATCTCTACACCAATTTCGCCATGGTGGACTCCCAGCCCCACCACAACCCGGCGTTCCAGGGCATCACCTTCGACCTCATCATCGACCATCATCCCCTCACGGCAGGCCAGCTGCCGCAGGCGCCCTTCTGCGACATCCGCCCCGGTTTCGGTGCCACCAGCACCATGATGACCCGCTACCTGCAGGGCCTGCGCATCAAGCCCGGGCCGCTGCTCTCCACGGCGCTGCTCTACGGCATCCGCACGGATACCGCCACCTTCGAGCGTTCCGGCGGCGAGGACGACCTGCGCGCCTACCAGTGGCTCATCAAGCATGCCGACGCCACCCTGCTGCGCCGCATCATCCGCAGCGAGTACCTGCGCGCCTGGCTGCCCCTTTTCTCCCGCGCGTTCCGCTCCCTGCGCGACTGCCGGGGCGGGGCCATGGTCTGGCTCAACGAGGTGGACAGCGCCGACCTGCTGGTGGCCGTGGCCGACTTCTTCACCCGTGTGCACGGCCTCAAGTGGATCGCCGTCTGCGGTGTGGTGGAAAAGACCGTGGTGGTCATCTTCCGCGGTGACGGCAGCCGCGACATCGGCCGTCTGGCCGACGCCTGCTTCTACGACGTGGGCTCCGCCGGCGGCCACCGCAACCTGGGCCGCGCGGAATTCCCCCTTGCCGCCATCCCGGCGGGCACCAAGCCTGCGGATTTCATCTTCCAGCGTCTGCACAGCCGCAAGCTGCGCCCGGTCACGGCCAGCGCCGCGCCCCTGGCCGAGAACGCCGGGCAGCAGGCCGTGCACAGCGAAACGCTGGAGCCCGCTCCCGTCCAGGCCCTGGCCCACGGGGCGTAAGACGCACGACAATCAGGCAGAAAGGGCAGATGACGTTCGCGTCAGCTGCCCTTTTTTTCTGCGGCAGTGGTGCCTCCGCAGGGAGCGGCGTACCGCCGTTGCGAGCGCTGCCGGTGTTCCCCTATGCAGGAAATCAATTTTTTAATTTAATAAAAACAATAATATACAAAAATGCCTCCCGCCATTTTCCGGCGGGAGGCATTTTTTTCACGAGCGACTCTTGACAAGCCCCGGGCTGCGGCGTAGCGTTCATGGAAACTGTTGGAGTTTTGAAGATGTCCCGTTTCGTTCCTGCCACCTCCTGCTACGCTGCTACCGGCTTTTGCTTTAGCTGGTTTTATTTTGCGTACTTTAGCGGAGCCTGTGGTCAGGAGCTTTGCTGACATCTTCTGTCAGAGAGTTTCGGGGCCGCAGGCATATAGCCGGCGGCCCTTTTTTTGTATCCAGCGCCGCCGGAACGGCTCCATTCCACAAGGAGAGATCCCATGTACCTTGGCAAACAGGTTCGTCTGGAACGCATCATCAATCGTGAAACCGGCCGCACTATCATCGTTCCCATGGACCACGGCGTGACCATCGGTGCCGTCGACGGCCTCATCGACATGCGCGAGACCGTCAACGACATGGCCGTGGGCGGCGCTGACGCCGTGCTCATGCACAAGGGCCTGGTCCGCTGCTCGCACCGCAACGCCGGCAAGGACGTAGGCCTCATCGTCCACCTGTCCGCCTCCACCATGCTCTCGCCCCAGGGCAACACCAAGACCCTGGTGGGCACCGTGGAAGAAGGCATCAAGCACGGCGCCGACTGCGTCTCCGTGCATGTGAACCTGGGCGATCCCAACGAGCGCCTGATGCTGGCCGACCTGGGCCGCGTGGCCGCCGCCTGTGACGACTGGCACATGCCCCTGCTGGCCATGATGTACGCCCGCGGCCCGGCCATCAAGAACGGCTTCGCCCCCGACGTGGTGGCCCACTGTGCCCGCGTGGGCGTGGAACTGGGCGCGGACATCGTCAAGGTGCCCTACACCGGCGACATGGAAAGCTTCTCCGACGTGGTCTCCTCCTGCTGCGTGCCCGTGGTCATCGCCGGCGGCGAACGCATGGATTCCACCCGCGACGTGCTCCAGATGGTGCACGATGCCATCAAGGCCGGCGGCGCGGGCATCTCCATGGGCCGCAACGTGTTCCAGCATCCCAACCGCATCCAGCTCGTGCGTGCCCTGCGCGCCATCGTGCATGAGAACGCCACGGTGGAAGAAGCCCTGGCCATCGTGGGAGAATAGCATGGCCCGCATCTACTACCGTTGCGAACCGTTCAGCAAGGCCGACGTGACCCTGGCCCTGGAGTCCGGTGTGGACGGGGTCATCGTGCCCCGCGCCCAGGTGGAGAAGGTGGCCGCCCTTTCCCGCTGCACCGTCTGGGCCTGCGAGGACGTGGCCAGCGTGCCGCTGAACGTCAAGGCCGACGAGGAGGCCCTGGTGGCCCGCCTCAAGGCCGGTGAGACCGCCTGCCTGGCCCGCGGCTGGGAGATCATCCCCGTGGAGAACCTGCTGGCCCAGGCCGACAATGTGCTGGCCGAGGCGGGCAGCCTGGAAGAGGCCCGTCTGGCCGCCGGCATCCTGGAACGCGGCGTGGACGGCATCGTGGTCCTGCCCGAGGCTCTGGCCGAACTCAAGGCCATCGTGGCCCAGTGCAAGATCTCGCAGGGACGCGAAGAATTGCAGAAAGCCGTCATCACCCGCGTGGAACCCGTGGGCCTGGGGCACCGCGTCTGCGCCGATACCCTTTCGCTGCTCAAGCGCGGCCAAGGCATGCTGGTGGGCAATTCCAGCGCCTTCACCTTCCTTGTCCATGCCGAGACCGAACACAACGAATATGTGGCCGCCCGTCCCTTCAGGGTCAATGCCGGGGCCGTGCATGCCTATGCCCGCCTGCCCCATGACAAGACCTGCTACCTGGGCGAACTGGCCGCAGGGCAGGAAGTGCTCATCGTGGGCGCCGACGGCCAGACCAGCGTGGCCACGGTGGGCCGGGTCAAGATCGAAGTGCGCCCCATGCTGCTGGTGGAAGCCGAGGCCGAGACCCCCGAAGGCCCCAAGCGCGGCGCCGTGTTCCTGCAGAATGCCGAGACCATCCGCCTGACCGCCCCTGACGGCACGCCCCTGAGCGTGGTCAGCCTCAAGCCCGGCGATACGGTGCTCTGCCGTCTGGATCAGGCAGGCCGCCACTTCGGCATGCGCATCCAGGAAGAGATCCGCGAGGTGTAGCATGGCCGACGCACATTCCCCCTCCGACGCCCCCCAGCGCCTGACCGCCATCCGCGGCGAGATCGACAGCGTGGACCAGGAACTGCTGGCCCTGTTCAACCGTCGCGCCGCCCTGAGCCTGGAAGTGGGCCGCATCAAGGCCGGTGACCCCGGCATCGTGTTCAAGCCCCTGCGCGAACGCGAAGTGCTGGACGGCCTGGCCCGCAAGAACGACGGCCCCCTGCCCGAAGAGCACCTGCGCGCCATCTGGCGCGAGATCTTCTCCTCGTCGCGCGCCCTGCAGCGCCCGCAGAACGTGGCCTATCTGGGCCCGGAAGGCACCTTCTCCTATTTTGCCGGTGTGGAGTATCTGGGCCATGCCGCCAGCTTCCACCCCTGCAACGACCTGCCGCAGGTCTTCGCCGACGTGCACTCCGGCCGCTGCGAGCTGGGCGTGGTGCCGCTGGAGAATTCCCTGCAGGGCACCGTGGGCGTCAGCTTCGATCTGTTCCTCAAGTATGACGTGCATATCCAGGCCGAGCTCTTCTCGCCCATCTCGCACTGTCTGCTGAGCCACGCCGCCAGCCTGGCCGAGATCACCACGGTCTACTCGCATCCCCAGCCCCTGGCCCAGTGCGGCGGCTGGCTGCGCAGCCATCTGCCCCAGGCCGGCCTCATCCCCGTGGAGTCCACCGCCGCCGCGGCCCGCATGGCCGCCGCCAATCCGCAGTCCGCGGCCATCGGCAACGGCAAGCTGGCCGACATGACCGGCCTTTCCATCCTGGCCCGCCGCATCGAGGACGAGCCCGGCAACTGGACGCGCTTCGTCATCATCGGCCCCAAGCCCGTGGGCCAGCTGGACAAGCTGCCGCGCACCGCGCCCGTGCCCGGCCATACCGGCGCGGACAAGACCTCCATGCTCTTCACCCTGCCGGACAAGTCCGGTGCGCTCTCCGGCGTGCTCTCCCTGCTGGCCGAGCACAAAATCAACATGCGCAAGCTGGAGTCCCGCCCTCTGCGCGGCCAGTGCTGGAAGTACGTCTTCTTCACGGACGTGGAATGCGACCTGACCGCCCCCCAGTATGAGGATCTGCTCCGGAAGCTGGCCGAGACCTGCACCAGCTTCCGCATCCTGGGCAGCTACGCCACCGGCCCGCAGCTGGACCGCATCGGCCTGGACGACGTGGAGGACAGCCATGCCTAGTCCCGATACCGCCTGCGTGCGGGCCCCGGCCTCCAAATCCATCTCGCACCGCTACTGCATCGGCGCGGCCCTGGCCCACGGCACGTCCGAGCTGCACCATGTGCTGGACAGCCGTGACCTGGAATGCACCCGCGCCATCCTCTGCGCCGCCGGTGCCCGTATGGATGCCCTGCCCGGCGAGGAAGGCGGCTGGCGCGTCACCGGCATGGACGGCCGTCCCCGGGGCGGCACGGACACGCCCCTGAGCTGCGACGTGCACGAATCCGGCACCACCTGCCGCCTGCTGACCGCCGTGCTGGCCGCCGGTCACGGCCTGTTCCGCATCCACGGCGCGCCGCGCATGCACGAGCGGCCCATCGACGAGCTGACCCGCGCCCTGGAGGCCCTGGGCACGGACGTGCGCTTCGAGCAGCGTCCCGACTGTCCGCCCCTGCTGCTGCGGGCCGCGGGCCTCGATCCCGCCCGCAACGGCGGCCGCGTGCGCCTGGGCATGGATGCCTCCAGCCAGTATTTCTCCGGCCTGCTGCTGGCAGCGCCGCTGGCCCCGGCTCCCCTCTGTGTGGAACTTGGCGGGCAAAAGGCCGTGTCCTGGCCCTATGTGGGCCTGACCCTGCATTGTCTGGAAGATTTCGGCATCCGCTTCAGCGTGGAGACCCGCGAGCCCGACGGCCCGTGGCAGCTCCTGCCCGACGGCGGCTGGCGCGCCCTGCGCACCGCCCGCCCCGACGGCCTGCGCATCACCGTGCAGCCCGGCACCTACCGTGCGGGCAGCTATCAGGTGGAAGGCGACTGGTCCGGGGCCTCCTACCTGCTGGCCGCCGGTGCCCTGGGCAGCCGCCCCGTGCGTGTGGACGGCCTGAGGGCCGATTCCCTGCAGGGCGACCGCGCCATGCTGGACATCCTGCGCGCCATGGGCGCCCGCGCCGAGGTGGAGGGCACGTCCATCACCGTGCATCCTTCGGCCCTGCACGGCGTGGACGTGGACATGGGCCACTGCCCGGATCTGGTGCCCACGGTGGCCGTGCTGGCCGCCTTTGCCCAGGGCCCCACCCGGGTGCGCAACGTGGCCCATCTGCGCATCAAGGAATCCGACCGCATCACCGCCCCGGCCACCGAGCTGGCCCGTCTGGGCGTGCGTGTGGACGAACATGACGACGGCCTGACCGTCCACGGTACGGGCCCCGACGGCCCGGCCTGGGACGAGGCCGCGCGCTTCTCGGCCCACAACGACCACCGCATCGCCATGTCCCTGGCCCTGCTGGGCCTGCCCCACGGCAAGCGCATGGACGCCCTGCTGGACGATCCGCTGGTGGTGCGCAAGTCCTTCCCCACCTTCTGGAAGGTCTGGGAGCGGCTGCTGTGAGCCCGGACAGCTCGACGACGCCCAGGGCGGACGGAGACGGCACCGGCCCCGTGCCCGCGAAAGCCGCGGCCTCCCTGCGGGGACGCGCCGTGCTCGTCGTGGGCTGCCGGGGCCGCATGGGCGCCATGCTCTGCCGCCGCGGCAAGGCCGCCGGTCTGGACATGCGGGGCGTGGACGTGCCCCTGACGGACGCGGTGCTGGCCCCGGCCTGCAAGGATGCGGCCCTGGTGCTGCTCTGCGTGCCCGCGGCCGTCTTTGCCGACGTGGCCGCCACGGTCTGCGCCCATCTGCCCGCCACGGCCATCCTGGCCGACATCACGTCGGTGAAGGTGCGGCCCCTGCAGCAGATGGAGGCCATCTGGCCCGGCCCGGTGGTGGGCACGCACCCGCTCTTCGGCCCGGCCACGCCCGACGAGGACGGCCTGCCCGTGACCGTCACGCCCGGCCGCACGGCCCGCGAAGAGGACACGGCCCTGGTGGAAGCCTTTTTCCGGGCCCTGGGGTGCAGCACCTTCCGGGCCACGGCCGACGAGCACGACCGCGCCATGGCCCGCGTCCAGAACATGAACTTCATCACCAACCTGGCCTACTTTGCCCTGCTGGCAGGGCAGGAAGACCTGTTGCCCTATATCACCCCCTCCTTCCGCCGCCGCCTGCACGCGGCAGAGAAGATGCTCACCGAGGACGGCACCATGTTCACCGGCCTCTTCGAGGCCAATCCGTACAGCCACGAGGCCGTGCGCCAGTATCGCAAGATGCTCAACGTGGCCGCTGCCGGTGATATCGAACTGCTCTGCCGCCGCGCGCAGTGGTGGTGGAAAAAATGACAGCGGGGAAGGGAGCGCCCTGGACAAGCGCTTTCCTTCCCCTTTTTCCTGCTTTGTCCGGCGGTGCCCTGTGACCGCCCTCATCCGGCCACGCCCCTAGCGGCGGAGCGATCCGCCCAAGCGCCGTCAGCTCCTGCTCCACCATCCCATCCCTGCCCTTCCCCCATGGCGGCGTCATGCCGCTCCCGGCGACCCCGAAAAATCGTTGCCGGCGCAACCTTGACCGCCGCGACCCTGTTGCCGCATCATGGTCCCCTCTCTTGCAACCCATGGAGGACCCATGACGACCTTCCTGCTCCTCATCGCCTGCGGCATCGTGGGCGGCCTGCTGTTTTTCTTCCTGCATATCCCCGGCGGTGCCATGCTGGGGGCCGTAGTGGCCGTGCTGGCCGTCAAGATGCTGGGACATGTGGAGACCGATACGCCCCATCTGTTCCAGCTGGGGGCCCAGATCGCCATCGGCGTCATGGTCGGCAACATGATGACCGGCGGCACCCTGCTGGAGATCCGCGCCATGGCCCCCCTGATGTTCGGCTCCACGGCCCTGCTCGTCGTGGCCGGTGCCCTGGGGGCCTGGTTCATCTGCCGCTCGGCCGGGCTGGACGCGGGCAGCGCCATCCTGGCCACCAGCCCCGGCGGCCTGCAGGCCGTGGTGGGCATGGCCTCCGACCTGGGCACCAACGCCCCTGCCGTGCTGGCCTTCCATCTGGTGCGCCTGTACACCGTCCTGCTGCTGGCGCCGTTCCTGGGCTGGCTGCTGCACCGTCTGCTGCCGCACAGCTGATACCGGCCATAAAAAAACGGCCGGGGAAGGAGCGTCCCCTCCCGGGCCGGATAGCCACAGTCCTGCGGCAACGGCGGGCCGCATATCATCAAAACAGCGCGGGCACATCCCCGCCGCTCCCTTACCGGATGCCATAAAAAAAGCTCCGGTGCTGCCGGAGCCATGATGCCTCAGTGAGTCCTCGCCCGCATACCGTCGGGACCGGACAGAGGATGCCTTTCCCGAAAAACTACAGCGAAAAACGCAGGCGCGGCAACGGGCCGTCCAGATAGTCCAGGGCCTGCGCCAGCACGGCGGGCCGGGTGGCGATGTCGTCCGGCCGCAGGGGCAAGGTGTCGAAACGGAAGCCGAAGGAGCGCGCGTAGCGGGCCACGTCAGCGAGCCCCGCCCCCACATCGGCCTTGTCGTGGGCATCGGAGGCCAGACAGACGTCCACGCCGAAGTCGGCGGCCAGGCGCATGATGGCCGGGCAGGGATAGGGCTCGGCAAAGGGCTGGCGCAACCCGGCCGACGAGACTTCCATGATGACCCCGTTATCGGCCATGGCCTGCACGGCGCCGGCCACCACGTCCAGACTGCCCTCTTCGCGCAGCCACGCATGGAACAGATCATAGGAGGCCCGCTTGATGAAGTCGGGATGCGAGGCCACGTTCACCAGCCCGCTGGCCGCCATGCGCGCCATCTCTTCATAATATTCCCGGTAGCGGGCATAGGCGGCCTCCCGGCCGTCGGTCCAGGTGTTGGGACGCGCCACCGGGAAGAGCCCCACATAATGCAGGGAGCCGATCACATAGCTGAACGGCCAGCAGGAAAGGAAACGGCACATATGCCTGGGGTAGTCGGGCAGCCAGTCCAGCTCCACCCCCAGCAGGGGCAACGGCCGGTCTTCCCGCTCCAGCTCCCGTTGCCGCAAGGCCTGCACATCCTGGACGAACTGGCGGAAATTGCCGGGGAACGCCGCTACATACAGCTTGCAGGCATATTCCTCCGGCAGGGGGGAATGCTCGCTCAGGCCGAAGAGGTCCAGCCCGGCCGCGGCGGCGCCCTCGTACATCTCGGCGGCGCTGTGGTGTCCGTGGGACGTGTTGGTATGGGTATGCAGGTCTGCCAGCATCGTGATACCTCCGGCGGACACCTTATGCCGGAGCGCGGCAGGACTCAAGCGCGATCCGCAGGAGATTCCAGGGCCGCCAGCAGGGCCTGCGGCCTTCTGATGACGATGCCCCGGCCGCGGATGTCGATGAGGCCCTCGTCCTGCAGCTGGTGCAGGGTCTCGCTGACCGTGGGCTGCGTGGAACAGACCATGGCCGCCATCTGGCCCTGGGAAAGGCTTACCGGCAGGGCCAGCGGCTGTTCCCAGGCGGCCGGGTCGCGCAGGCTCTCGTGCACCAGCGAGAGCAGCAGACGGCCGACCCTGTGGTGGACATCGCAGGTCTGGGCGCTGAGGCTGTCGCCCAGATAGCGCAGACGGCTGCCCATGACGGTGATGACCCGCCGTGCCAGGGCGTAATTGCGGGACAGCAGATCGTCGAACGCCTGCCTGTCCAGCCGGAAGATGACGGAAGCGGCCAGGGCCTGGGCATTGACCTTACGGGGCAGGTCCTGCAGGACCTCCGACAGGCCGAAGATCTCGCCCGCGGTGCGCAGGAAAAAAGTGGATTCCTTTCCGGCCTCGGTCACGCAAAAGATGCGCAGCAGCCCGGACGCCACATAAAAACAGGCCCCGCCCGCGTCGCCTTCAAAAAAAACGATGTCGTTCTTTTTCAGTTCGATGCGCTGGGCACTGCGCAGAAAGTGTTCCTTGCACTCTTCTATGCCGTCGAAGAAATCCCCTTTTTCCAGATGCCAGAAACTGCGCATGCCGCCTCCCGTGCACCAGGCCCGTGAAGAGGCGTTCCCTGTCTGCCGTACAGACGCCGGAACCGGTGCGCCGCAACCAGACATTGCGGCGCACCGGCAGCGCGTTCCCGGACCCGGCCTTAGCCGTGTCGTGTTCTAGTGACGTATCCGGTTGACATACTTATATGTATATTCATTTCCGTCAATATCACGGCATTTCCAGGTGATGCAGTCCTTGCCCATGATGGGGCGCAGGCTGGCCTTGTAGTAGCCCAGCTGGTAAGGCATGCGCGTCTGCAGGGCACCGGTGGGACAGACCTTGATGCAGGACATGCAGTCCCAGCATTCGCCGGTGGCCCGGCAGCGGGCCTTGCCCGTCTCGGGGTCCAGCATCATGAGGTCGCCGGGGCAGACCATCTCGCAGGCGGTCTCGGGCTTGCCGCCGCAGCCGTTGCACTTGTTCAGATCTATTCTCGGGGGCATGGTTGGCTCCTTGCTTACGCGGTATAACGGTCACCGGGGATCAGCTGCTCGTACGGACGGGTGAAGGTCTCCACCTTGCCCGTGGCGGGATCGCGCCGGGATTCGATGAAACAGTCGAAATTGGCATCGTCGCGTTCCGGGTAGTCGGAACGGGTCTGCCAGCCGGCCCAGCGGGTCTCCTTGCGGGCCTTGAGGTGATGGACCACAGCCTCGGCCACATCGACCCTGTCCATGGTCTCGTGGGCCTGCATGAGCTCGTGCAGGTCGCGGGCACGCAGGTAGCCGAACTGGGACTGCAGCATGGCGATGTGCTTCAGGGCGTAGTCCAGACGCTCCTCGTTGGTGCGGTAGAACTGCGACACGCCGCCGGCGTATTCGTCCATCAGACGCTGCAGGCGTTCCTTCATCTCCACGGGACGCACGCCGTCTTCGTCCCGGGCCAGCAGGGGCGCGTAGACGCGGGCCTTTTCCTGTTCCACGGCCGCCATGTCCAGGGGCGGCAGCTCCAGATCCTTCATGTAGGCGATGGCCCCGCGGGCCGCCAGCTTGCCTTCGGCGCAGCAGCCGCCCACGAACTTGTTGGGGTTGCCGCCTGCGGTCTCGCCCGCGGCGAACAGGCCGGGGATGGTGGTCATGCGCTGCATGTCCACCCAGAAACCGCCGCCGGTATGGCCGCCCAGGATGTAGGGGTCGGAACCGTAGATCTCGATGGGCTCGCGGGTGACGTCCTGGCCGCGGCTGGCCAGGAAGAGCACGAAGGAAGGCCGCTCGTTGAGGTAGTCCTCCATCATGGCCTTGGCCGTTTCGGGGGTCAGGTGGGTGGTGTCGCAATAGCAGGGGCCGCGACCGGCCAGCCATTCTTCCATGGGCGCATTGGCGCGGATGTAGCGCGGCGCGGCGTCCCCGCCCAGATGTTCGTAGCGGCTCATGACGCGCTCACCGTGCGCGTTGATGATGGGCGCGCCGTAGCCCACGGAGATGGTGTCCACCGGACCGCAGAAGTCCTTGGTGCGCGTGGCCACCCAGCGCTGTTCCAGGCTGGTGAGCTCGGCGCCCTGACGGAAGCCGATGGCGTAGCCCGTGCCCACGCAGTAGGGGCACATCCAGATCTGCGCGCCGCTGTCGGTGCTGTCGGCGGTATAGGACTTGTACAGGGTACCGGCCCCGCCGGTGCTGACCACCGTGGCCTTGGCGCGGAAGATGTAGAACTTGCCGTCACGCACGCCGAAGCCCATGGCGCCGGTGCAGCGGCCTTCGTGCATGATGAGGGCCGTGGCCGTCACGCGGTTGTAGACGTCCGCGCCGCTCTCCAGGGCTTTCTCGGCCATGATGGGCTTGAGCTGCTCGCCGTGGATGGAGATGTCCCACTTGCCGCGGTAGCGGATGCGGCCCTGCTCGTCGCGCAGGATGGGCAGGCCCCAGCGTTCCAGATCGTCCACGGACTCGTTGAGCTCGCGGGCATTGGAAAGGGCCAGATCCTCACGCAGGGGGCCGCCGCCCACTTGGGCACGGCTCCAGCGCACCAGGTCTTCGGGGGTCTTGCCTTCGGGGATGTAGGTATTGATGGCGTCCATACCGGCGGAACAGGCACCGGAGCGCATGATCTCGGCCTTTTCCATGATGGTGACGCGGACGTTGGGGTCCACCAGGGCGGCTTCCGTGGCCACGAAGCAGCCGGCATTGCCGCCGCCGATGATGAGCAGGTCGGTCTCGACGACGACGGTCTCGATATCGTCCAGGTTTTCAGGGGTGAACTGGCGCATGTGCGCCGCAGGGATGTTGGCCATGATGTTCTCCTGTAAAAAGCTGTTGGAGCCGGGGCCATACCGCCCCGGCAGGTCGGCAAAGGGCTAGAAGGGCCAGGGGGCGCTGGCGTCCCAGACGGGCATGCCCCACAGGGCGTACCAGGGAGCCATGACCAGCAGGCCATAGGCGATGGCGATACAGACGGAGACCCAGCCGGCACGGGCGTAGTCCGTGGAAGAGAAGGTATCCGTGCCGTGTGCGATGACGGCCGCGGTGATCTGGGTGGGCAGGATGTAGGCGAAGGTATCCGTGTCACAGACCAGCATGGTGAAGGCCACGGGATGCAGGCCCAGCTTGGGCGCCATGGCAAAGACCACCGGCGCCAGCATGGCCACGGCCGCCACGTTGGAGAGCATGCCCAGGCGGATGATGTGCGTGCCCACCATCATGGTCAGGATGGCCTGCCACCAGCTCATGCCAACCACCCAGGCGTGGATGTGGTCGGCCAGCCACTGGGCCAGGCCGGACTGGGTCATGGCCGTGGTCATGGTCATGGCGCCGCCCAGCAGCAGGAAGGTGCCCCAGATGGTCTTTTCCTGCACGGACTTCCAGGAACAGGGCATGAGGCCGGGCGCGAAGAGCACCAGCATGCCCAGCAGGCCGATGACGCCCAGAGGCTGGTGGTGCAGCTCGGCGATGAAGCTGCCCTTGCCGGTCATGAACATGATGCCCGCCAGGGCAAAGATGCCCAGCAGCACCTTTTCGGGCATGGTCATGGGACCGAGGTCGTCGTATTTCTTCTGCAGGGCCTCCACCCCGCCGGCGATATGCACCTTGCGCGTGCCGAAATGCCAGCGGATCCAGGCCTGCGTCAGGGCGAACATGCCCAGGTAGGGGGCCTGCAGCAGCATCCAGTTGAGGTAGTTGAGGTTGCTGAAGCCCGCCTTGTCGAAGATACCCACCATGATCATGTTGGGCAGGTGGGCGGTCATGATGAACATGCCGCAGATCATGGAGCCGTAGACCAGGGACTGGATGACGATGGCCTTCTTGGCGGCGCGTTCTTCCGGCGTATCACCGAGCAGGCGGCAGATGCCCTGCACCACGGGCAGCAGGGTGGCGGCGCGGGCGTTGGCCGCGGGCACCAGGAAGCCCAGCACGATGTTCACGAAGAACATGCCCCAGATGACGCGGCCCACACTGGAGGCCTTGAGCCGGGCAAGGATGCCCAGGGCGATGCGCTTGTCCAGGCCCACCAGCTGCATGACGGCCCCCACCAGGAAGGCGAACAGGCACAGCCAGATGACGTGGTTGGTGAACCCGGCGAAGATGATGGACATGGGCGGTTTGCCGCCCTGCCAGGGGATGGCCTGGGTGATGAGCAGCAGCGTGGGGATGGAGATACCGGTGATGCCCGTGGGCATGGCCTCGCTGACCCACATGACGCTGGCCCAGAGCACGATGCCCAGCACGGCCATGCCGTTGTGGGTCAGGCCCGGGAAGGGCGGCAGCACGGTCCAGAAAAGGAAAAAGAGCGCCCAGGCGATGACGAAGCCCGTGTAGACACGCACGGGGCTGCGTCCGTTGCGGCGCAGGTTCCCGGCCAGGTACTGCAAAAACGAACCGGAACCGGCAGAGGTTTGCTCAGGCATGGCAGACTCCTTTTTTCATGACAAAACGGAACATCTGCCTGCAACCTATCTGGGAAAAAATTCTCAATCTATCAGCCCGCCGATAGTTCGTGAAAAAAGACCAGGGCTTAGCGCCCGTTCAACAAAAAACGGCAGTCATGGAGCATGTCCATGACTGCCGTTTCGACAGCACAGCCCAGGCAGGGCTAAAAATACATGGTCAGCAGATCGCGGGCCCGGGCCACGTCGGTGCGGATCTGGGCCACCAGGGCATCGGCGGAGTCGAAACGCTTCTCGTCGCGCAGACGGGCCACGAAGTCCAGGCGCAGCTCGCTGCCGTAGAGGTTCAGATCCGTATCCAGCAGGAAGCTCTCGATGCTCAGGCCGTAATCCCCGAAGGTGGGCTTGCGGCCGATGTTGGTCACGGCCTGCAGGGTCTTGCCCAGGTGCGGCACCACCACGCGGGTGGCGTAGACGCCCGGTGCGGGCAGCATGGTGTCCGGGATGGCGATGTTGGCCGTGGGGAAGCCCAGGCCGGTACCGCGGCCTTCGCCGTGCACCACCAGGCCCTCGCAGCCGTAGGCATGGCCCAGCAGGCTGGCGGCCGTGGCCACATCGCCCTTGCCGATGAGCTCGCGCAGGCAGGTGGAGCTGACCACATGCCCGCCCACTTCCACCGGCGGCAGCTGGTCCACGTCAAAGCCGTACTTCTCGCCCAGGGCACGCAGCACATCGGGCTGGCCGCTGCGGCCGCGCCCCAGCGTGAAATCATGCCCGATGACCAGATGTTTGAGCCGCAGCGGCAGCAGGTGCTGCCGGACGAACTCCTCGGGCGACAGCGCGGCCAGCTCGTGGGTGAAGGGCAGCTCCAGCACACGCAGATCGCCCAGGCCCTGCAGCAGGCGCATGCGAGCGGCCCGGCTGGTCAGGGGCTGATGCGGCCTGCCGAAAAGCACGCGCGGATGCGGCCAGAAGGTGATGACCACGCAATCCAGGCCGAACTGCTGGCTGTAGGTCAGCGCACGGCGGATGAGGACCTGATGGCCCTGGTGTACGCCGTCGAAATTGCCGATGGTGACGGCCGTGGCGCGGGGAGACGCGGAAGGGGAAGTTTCCATGATGGTCCAGTTGCTCAGATAAGACGGTCGAAAATGGATTGATAGGTTTGCCGCACATGCAGCATCAGGCGCAGGGCCATGGCCTGTGCGCGGGCCTCGTCCTCGAAAAAGACAGCGGCCAGAAAACGGGACACGGGACGAAAGTCCGCATCGCCCCGCTCGGCCAGCACCTCCCAGTAGGCCGGGGCACGCTCCAGGGCCAGGGCCGAGGTCTTGTCCGTATGGCTCTGCCCGAAGCTTTCCCGGAACTGCCGGAACATGGCCTCGGCCTGATCGGGGAAGGAGCGTTGCAGGGCCAGACGCCACAGGGCCATGCACAGGCCGCGCCACTCCGCCAGCAGCCGGGCACGACGCCAGAACTGCAGACGGCCGATACCGAGGATGTGCAGGGCCCGTCCCGCATCCAGATCGAGGAGCAGGACGGGGAAATTGTCCAGGGCCTCCCGTACCGCATCGGCACGGACGGCCATCAGACTGCTCATGCTTCTGCCTGACCTTCAGCCGCAGGCTTGCGACGACGGCGACGACGGCGGCGCTTGGCCGTGCCCTCCCCTTCGGCAGGGGCGGGAGCATCCCCGCCATCCGCCGCGGGCGCGGCGTCCGCAACAGCCTCGGCGGCGGGAGCGGCGGCCTCGGCAGCCTTGTCCCCGCGATCACGGCGACGGCGGGAGGAACGCTTGCGGCCCCGGCCCTCGCCGTCACCACGGCGGGAAGATTCGCTGCGGCCTTCGGGCAGCTGCTGCACATGGCCCAGGCTCTCCTGATAGGCGGCATCCACCAGCATGGCCAGCAGCAGACCGTTCTCGTCGTCCTCGGCCTGGCTGGCCAGTTCGCGCACCAGCGGCGCATAACGGGCCACGCGCATCTTCTCCAGACCGGTCAGCTTGCGGAAACGGCTCTCCAGCAGGGTGGTCACGCGCGCACCGGCCACCACGGCCACGTCCTCGTCCGTGGGCGCGGGGATCTCGCGCAGGGCGATCTTGTAATGGCGGGCGATGCGCTCCAGTTCCATGCGCTGCATGATGTCCACCAGCGAGATGACCGTACCGGCAGCCCCGGCACGGCCCGTGCGGCCGGCACGGTGGATGTAGCTCTCATGGTCTTCCGGGGGCTCGTAGAGGAAAACGTGGGACAGGGCCGGGATGTCGATACCGCGCGCGGCCACGTCCGTGGCCACCAGATACTGCAGGCTGCCCTGGCGGATCTTGTCCAGTACGGCCTCGCGACGGGCCTGGGAAAGGTCGGCCGACAGCTCGTCGGCATTGTAACCGAAGCCCTGCAGCACGCCGGTGATGTAATGGACGTTGGCCTTGGTGTTGCAAAAGATGATGGCCGATGCCGGGTTCTCGGTCTCCAGCAGGCGCACCAGCACGCGGTCCTTGTCCATGGGACGGCTCTGGCAGAACAGATGCTGCACTTCGGCCACATGCACTTCCTTCTGCGAGAGGGAGAGCATGGAAGGCTCGGTCAGGAATTCCCCGGCCAGCTTGAGCACGTGCGGCGGATAGGTGGCCGAGAACATGCTGGTGTGGATGCGGCGGCGCGGCAGGTAGCGCTGCACTTCCTTCATGTCGGGGTAGAAGCCGATGGACAGCATGCGGTCGGCTTCGTCGAAGACCAGGGCGTCCAGATCGTCCAGCGAAAGGGTGCGGCGCAGCAGATGGTCCAGCACGCGGCCGGGCGTGCCCACCACCAGCTGGGCCCCGTCACGCAGGGCGTCCATCTGCTTTTTGTAGCCCACGCCGCCATAGACGGCCACGGGACGGATGCCCGTGCCTTCGAACAGGGTGCGCGCCTCGTGCTCCACCTGCACGGCCAGCTCGCGGGTGGGCACCAGGATCAGGGCCTGGGCGGCGTGCAGTTCGGGATCCAGACGCGGCACCAGGGGCAGCAGGTAGCAGCCGGTCTTGCCGCTGCCGGTACGGGACTGCACCATGATGTCGCGGCCTTCCAGCAGGTACGGCAGGGCCAGGGACTGCACGGGCATCAGGGACGTCCAGCCCGCACGGCCGCAGGCGGCGGCGATGGTCTCGGGCAGGGTCTCCAGCGTGGCGCGCGGCAGGGCGTTCTCGGGCTCGGCCACGGAAAAATTCTCAAGGGAAGCGCCGGGGGTGGAAAGTTCGGCCGCAGGGGCGGCCTGTTCCTGCGCGGCCTCTCCGGCGGAGGCGGGGCAGGTAGGATCGGTGATGTCGGACATGATGGCTCTCTGACGCACGGCGGCCGGGGGGATCCCGTCTGCCGCCGATGCGGATGGGTTATTCTTTTGATGTCGGAAACGCACTAACCTGCCACAAGCGGCGCCCATGCGCAAGGCGCCGCCGGGGCCCTCCCGCGGCGGGCACGGGCGCGGCCTGCAAAGGCCTTCGCGATGGCGTCGGCCGGACAGGGGCGCCCCCTTTGCCGGGTGCAGGGGCGGGCCCCCTTGTTGAAAGCCCGCCCACCTTTCCGTCAGGCAGCGCCCGAGACGTTCCCCGCACGCAGGGGCGGCAAAAAGGCGCGGGGCACGGCTCTTGTCACCCTGGCGTCGCCAGGCTGTCACCGGCAGCGGACAGGCTGTGAAAAAAGGCCGCCGGATGCGGGCGCCGCTTGCGTCCGGGCAAGAATGCGGCTAGCCTGAAAGGCCTCACCGGCGCACCCGCCGTACGGACAGGGGCACCGGAGCATGTTTTTTTGATTCGGAGGGAGCCATGGCGCAACTACAGCCGGATTTCGGTCCCGATTTTTCCAAGGGACTGGTCCCCGCCATCGCGCAGGACGCGGCCACGGGCGAAGTGCTCATGCTGGCCTATATGAATGAAGAAGCCTGGAAACGTACCCTGGAAACCGGCGAGGCCCATTACTGGAGCCGCAGCCGCAAGGAACTCTGGCACAAGGGCGGCACGTCCGGGAACGTACAGAAAGTGCTTTCCATCCGCCTGGACTGCGACAGCGACACCGTGCTGCTCAAGATCGAGCAGATCGGCGGCGCGGCCTGCCATACGGGACGGCGTTCCTGCTTCTACCGGGAATGGGACAACGGCGTGGTGCGCGAGTGCTCCCCCGTGGTCTTCGATCCCCGGAAGGTCTACGGCACCAAGTAGCCGGGACCGCACGATGCTTTCTTCGGGCCCTCGGGCCCGTCTCTGGGAAGGAGCCATGCGGCGCATGGCCCAAACAACACAGCAGCAGGCCTTTCGCCTGCCGGAGTAGACACGATGAGCGAAGAATCGCAGGCCATCCTCAAACTGGGCGTGCCCAAGGGCTCGCTGGAAGACGCCACCATCAACCTTTTCGAGCGCGCCGGCTGGAAGATCCGCAAGCATACGCGCAACTATTTCCCGGACATCAATGACCCCGAGATCACGGCCTCGCTGTGCCGCGTGCAGGAGATCGGCGGCTACATCGCCGCGGGCATCCTGGACGTGGGCATCACCGGCCTGGACTGGCTCACGGAAGGCGGTCATGAAGACAAGGTGGTGCACGTGGCGGATCTGGTCTACTCCAAGACGTCCAACCGCCCCTGCCGCTGGGTGCTGGCCGTGGCCGGTGACTCCCCCTACCAGTGCCCGCAGGACCTGGCCGGCAAGCGCATCGCCACCGAGCTGGAAGGCCTGACCCGCAATTACTTCAAGCGCGTGGGCGTGGACGTGAACGTCTTCTATTCCTGGGGCGCTACGGAAGCCAAGGTCGTGGAAGGCCTGGCCGACGGTATCGTGGAAGTGACCGAGACCGGCACCACCATCCGGGCCCACGGCCTGCGCATCATCGACGAAGTGATGTGCTCCTACCCGGTCATCATCGCCAACAAGGAAGCCTGGGCCGACCCGCGCAAGCGCGCCAAGATCGACCAGCTGACCCTGCTCCTGCAGGGCGCCCTGCGCGCCGAAAGCCTGGTGGCCATCAAGATGAACGCCCCGGCCTCCAACCTGGACGCCATCCTCGAGATGCTGCCCTCCCTGAACTCGCCCACGGTCTCGCCCCTGCGCGACGAGGCCTGGCTCTCGGTGGAAACCGTGGTCAACATCGACGTGGTGCGCGACCTCATCCCCCGTCTGCGCGACGCCGGGGCCGAAGGCATCATCGAATACGCCCTGAACAAGGTCATCTAGCAGGGCCTGACGAAAAAAATGTCTGTGGGGGAGGGCCCCCCTTATCTCTGCTGTCGATGCCCGTAGCTTCCTTCGTCGCAACGGGCACGGCCCTTGCAGGCCGCCTTCGGTCGCTTGCTCGCGGCAAAAAAGGGCTCCCTCCCCCGCACCCCTCCCTCCCCAAAACCCGCCATTCGAGGCTGGGGGATATGGGGAAGGACAGGCAGCGGCATCTCCTGCGGGAGAGGGTCGCTTTTTTGTTATCGGGGAAAGGCCATGATCATGTCGTCTCGTCCGGTGGTTTCCGGCCTTTTTTTCAAAATCCGGATGCCCAGACACGGGGCGCCCCCTCAAGATGGCTGTTTTCTCTCCCCTTCTGTCCCCCGCCACGAGGTCCCGTCATGTATCGCCAGCCTCTCCGCCTGCTGACCGTCCTCTGCCTTTTGGGCATCGCTCCCGCCTTCGCCGCGCAGGTGTCCGCAGAAAGCGGCCCTCTCCCGTCCTCCGTCACCAGCGTGGCCGCCGCGACCGGCTCTGTCCGGCAGCCTTCGTCCTCCGTCCGGTCTTCCGCCCGTCCCGCCCAGCGGCAATGGCAGGGCAATCCCGCACGCAAGGGCTACGACGACTTCCGCAACAAGCACCATCTGCGTCCCGAAGGCCAGCACCGTCTGCCCCGGCCCCGCATCCAGCGGGACGGCTCCTGGCGTCCGGGCCGTCGCGACTGAGGACCCCGCCCTGCAGCCCCTGCGCAGGTCTCCGCAGTCCCGGCGCTGCACCATGTGGAGGACACCCGTTCTCCCCAACAGGGGCCCGGGCACACGCTGCATGGCCGCTCCCTCCGCATAAAAGGGACGGCATGGCACCCCGACCGGCCAAGGGGGGAAGCTCCCGCTCCGCTACGGCAGAAGCGCACGCGATGTCTGCACCGCAGCGGACATGCCCTGCCAAGAGGCTGCGACGCGTCCCCCGGCACCGCAGCCCGTCTTCCGGAACGAAAAAGTTTGCAGCAAACCCCGGAAGAGGATACAAGCAAGCAGGACAGCGTGCGTTAGGGAAATTTTTCCCAAGCACTGTCCCGCTCCCACAACCTTCCAACAAGAGAACGCATCATGGAAAAAGACGCCAGCCGCGAATTCATGGAAAACCTGCCCGAGCTGGAACCGGGCAAGACCTTCTGCTTTGCCTGCCATCCCGAAGTTCCCTGCTTCAACCGCTGCTGTGCGGAACTGACCCTGCCCCTGACCCCCTATGACGTGCTGCGCCTGCGCCGCCATATGAACAACATGCCCAGCGAGGCCTTCCTCAACGACTTCACCCGCATGCGCACCTTCCCCGACACGGGCTTCCCCCTGCCTCTGCTGCGCATGCTGGAAGGCCCCGGCGAGCCCTGTCCCTTCGTGACGCCCGGCGGCTGTTCCGTGTACGAGAACCGCCCCGGCGCCTGCCGCTTCTACCCCCTGGGCCGCGGCACCAAGATGGGCCACGAGGGCGTGGACGAACGCTTCTTCCTGGTGCGTGAACCCCACTGCCACGGCTTTGACGAAGGCAAGGAATGGACGGCCCAGACCTGGCTGGCCAGCCAGGAACTGGACGAGTACAATGCCGCCAACGACCGCTACATGCGCCTGATGGCCATGGTCAAGGCCACGGAAAAGCCGCTGGAACCGCGCATGGCCACCATGGTCATCCTTTGCCTCTACCAGCTGGACAAGTTCCGCGAACTCATCGAAAAAATGGGCATCTTCCGCCGCGTGGAGATCACCGAAGAGCGCCAGAAGGCCGTCATGGAATCCGACGAAGCCACGCTGGACTTTGCTCTGGACTGGCTGGAACTGGTCATCTTCGGACAGAGCGAAGGTTTGAACAAAAAGTAGCTTTTTTTTGCAACTGTAAAAAAAGCTGACATCTGACAGCCTGCTTTCCATCAGGGGAGCAGGCTGTTTTTGTTTTTCGTATCTCTTTTGGTTACGGCATGTTAGCTGGCGATTGGGATTTTTTGCACAAATGGCATGTTTTTTGCTGTTTTTGACGGCAAACATACCGGGAGGAGTTATGAGTTTTGGCAGATCACTGTATCAATTTCTGTTAAGCAGCTCGCAGGCCTACGCCAAATGGGACCTGGAAGTCTCCACGTCCATCATCAAGAACCGCAAAAAGATGCTGTTCCTGCTGGCCCTGGCCGCGCCCATCCTGCTCGTGTGCGGTGCCGAAGCCTATGAAGCCCACGAAATGCTGGGCGGCAAAAGCGCGTATGCGCCGGCCTTCTACACCACCACCATTTTCCTGGCCTCCATCGCCGTCGGTCTGGCGGCCGGCCTCATCACCGGCTGCATCGGCGCCGGTGGCGGCTTCATCATCACCCCGGCCCTGATGGCCGCGGGCGTCAAGGGCATCCTGGCCGTCGGTACGGACCTGTTCCACATCTTCGCCAAGGCCATCATGGGCACCACCGTCCACAAAAAGCTCGGTAACGTGTCCGTCAAACTGGCCATCGCGTTCCTGGTAGGCTCCGGTGCCGGTACCTTCGTGGGCGGCGCCATCAACAAGGGCCTGTACAATGCCGACCCGCTGCTGTCCGAAATGTTCATCAGCACCATCTACGCCGTGCTGCTGGGCTTCCTGGGCTTCTACGCCCTGTTCGACTTCCTGAAAGCCACCCGCGGCACCCAGGCCGACAGCGGCGACGCTCACGGCGGCACCGCCGGCATGACCGGCCTTTCCGTCAAGCTGCAGAGCCTGAACGTGCCCCCCATGATCACCTTTGACGAAGACCTGGTGCCTGGTGGCCGTCGCATCTCCGGCTGGATCGTTGCCGCCGGTGGCGTGGTCGTGGGCATGCTGGCCGCCATCATGGGTGTGGGCGGCGGTTTCGTGACCTTCCCCATGTTCGTGTACATCTTCGGTGTGTCCTCCATGACCACCGTGGGTACCGACATCCTGCAGATCATCTTCACCGCCGGTCTGGCTTCCGTGGGCCAGTACGCCATTTACGGTTACGTGTTCTACACCCTGGCCGTGGGCATGCTGCTGGGTTCCCTGCTGGGCATCCAGGTGGGCGCTCTGACCACCAAGGTCGTCAAGGGCGTGCACATCCGCGGTTTCTACGCCGTGTCCATCATCTCCGGTTTCATCAACCGCGCCGCCACCCTGCCCAAGAAGCTGGTCGAAATGGAATACCTCGACTGGTCCATGTCCGTGGTGAATATCATCGAAGAAGTGGGCAACGTGATCTTCTGGGTGGTCGTCGCCTTCTTCGGCCTCTGGGTGTTCAGCAAGTTCTTCCTTAATCTCGGCAAGCTCAGAGGGGAGGCCTAATTATGCTTATTCATGAAAAAGGCCCCTTTGTCCGGGGTTCCATCCTGCTGATCTCGTTCCTGGTCCTGTTCTGTGTGCTGCTCACCCCCATCATGCGTGACGAAAAGGGCAACCACCTGACCGGCCTCCAGTACGCCGATAACGTGTTCAACGAACTTTCCAAGGGTTCTTCCTACTTCATCCCCAGCGTGCGTGAACATGTGAAGACCGTGGAAAAGGTCAACGTCAAGGTCACCGTGACCATGAAGAAGGCCGAACTGGCCGAGACCGCCGTGCAGGTGCTGACCAAGGCCGGCATGACCGCCAGCGCTGACGGCGCCAAGGTCTCCTACGAAGGCAACCTGGCCGCCATGCTGAACGCCGCCACCACCGACGCCGACAGCCTGTACCACAACGACGCCGCCACCGTGAGCGCCCGTTACGACGGCACCCATGCCCTCAAGGCCGCCGCGGCCTGGTGGTATGTGCTGAGCCCCTCCATCAAGGAACTGCAGAAGCAGCGCCTGATCGCCGAGGCCCAGGTCGTTGACCAGGTCCTGCGCCGCGCCGTGGAACCCGGCAACAACTTCTACAGCGTGGAACCCGTGAAGGTGTCGGATCACATCTGGCTCATGAGCGGCATGCTGATCTTCTACGTCATCTACACGCTCTGGTATGGCTTCGCCATCTTCGAGCTGTTTGAAGGCGTTGGCCTTGCCATGACCAAGTCCAAGGTCAAGCAGGAAGGCTAGTTCCCGGTCTGGCCTTTCCAGGCGGGCAACGTCAGGCGCCGACGGGCAACCGTCGGCGCCTTTTTCATTCCCGCCCCCGGGCATGCCCAAGAGACACCTTTGCCGCTTCCCTCGTCTCTTCCCTTTCGAGCGTCATCCGGCCCTGCAGCTCTCCTTGTTTCTGCCCGCTCCCTGCCCGCCGCCCCGCCTGCCGAGGCGTCCCGGCCTGCCCGCGGCTCCCCCAAAAAACCGACGCCGACTGTCCTTCTTCCCCACGGGCCCTGCCCGCGACGGAGCTGAAGCCGCGCGGGACGCCTGTTCCCCGTTCCCGCCATCCCTCGCGCACCACCTGTCCGCAGCCTTCCCTGCCGCCCGGGGGCACGGCCTTTCCCTCCCCTGGAGCATGCCTCCCTTTTTCGTCCTTTTCCCCTGCGGGACATTGACACCCCCGCTTTGCCGAGGCTATCCTACCGGGATAACGCCCGTAACGGGCCAACTCCACGCAAGGACAAGTTCGATGATGGATATTGATCGCCAAATGGCCGTGATCAAGCGCGGCGTGGCGGAACTGATTGACGAGAAGGAACTGCGCAAGAAACTGGAACGCGGCACGCCCCTGCGCGTGAAGGTGGGCTTTGACCCCACCGCTCCCGACCTGCATCTGGGCCACACCGTGGTCATGCACAAGATGCGCCACTTTCAGGAACTGGGCCACCAGATCATCTTCCTGATCGGTGACTTCACCGGCCGCATCGGCGACCCCACCGGCCGCTCCGAGACCCGTCCCCCCCTGACCGAGGAACAGGTCATCGCCAATGCCGAGACCTACAAGAAGCAGGTCTTCAAGATCCTCGACCCCGAAAAGACCATCGTGGAATTCAACTCCCACTGGCTGGGCAAGATGGACGCCTCGGACTTCATCCGTCTGGCCTCCAGCTATACCGTGGCCCGCATGATGGAACGCGACGACTTTGAAAAGCGCTTCCGCGAGCAGCGCCCCATCTCCATCCACGAATTCATCTATCCCCTCTGCCAGGGCTATGACTCCGTGGCCCTCAAGGCCGACGTGGAAATGGGCGGCACCGACCAGAAGTTCAACCTGCTGGTGGGCCGCAACCTCCAGGCCCACTACGGCATGGAAAGCCAGTGCATCCTGACCATGCCCCTGCTGGAAGGCCTGGACGGCGTGCGCAAGATGTCCAAGTCCTACGGCAACTACATCGGTATCGACGAAGCTCCCTCCGAGATCTTCGGCAAGGTCATGGCCATCTCCGACGAGCTCATGTGGCGCTACTACGAGCTGCTGTCCTTCAAGTCTCTGGAAGAGATCGCCACCCTCAAGGAAGACGTGGCCCAGGGCCGCGTGCATCCCAAGGCCGCCAAGGAAATGCTGGCCCACGAAATGGTCAGCCGCTACCACAGCGAAAAGGACGCCGACGAGGCCCGCCAGGGCTTCAATGCCGTCTTTGCCAGCGGCGGCGTGCCGGACGACGCCCCCTGCCACACCTGCGCCCAGGGCGACGACAGCACCCCGCCCGCCTTCCTGGAAGCCGCCGGTCTGGTCAAGAGCCGCGGCGAAGCCAAGCGCCTCATCAAGGAAGGCGCCCTGTCCGTGGACGGCCAGCGCTGCGACGACGCCATGTCGCCCCTGGCTGCCGGTGAATACGTCATCAAGCTGGGCAAGAAGCGCTTCCTGCGCCTGACCGTCACGGCCTAGCCTG
>NZ_JBNPKS010000011.1:0-84616 GCF_050313065.1 Desulfovibrio sp. SGI.230
TTTGTAAAAAGGTTCTCCCTCCCCGCGCCCCTCCCTTCCAAAAACTTTTGCCGCTGGGTCTGTGTGAGGATGGGAGAATCTGCCTAAGACCGGAGTGGTTTCCGTGCCCGAAAGTCTGTACCCGGGCAGCATGGAAATCCGTGCCTTTTGAGGGCAGAAGGCGTTGGCGGAAAGGAGCGAAAAGGAATAGCTGGGGCATGACAGAGGCTATCCCGGGGCAGCCTTGCCAACTGGTGCAGACTTTCCGCTATGTGAGCCGTGAGCGCTGGGCGCCTGTGCTGAGGATTCCCTGCCCTTTTTTAGGGGCTGTACGCCTCGCAGATCTGCCATGTGTTTTGGGGAGTGCAGCTGGGAGATCGGCGTACCGTTGTCGTTTCAGATGGTTTTGCTCATGGGGGAGTGCAGGGGCATGCGGTTCGCGGAGCCTTCATTCAAGACGCTACCAGAGAGCGCATGAGGCTGGCACTCCTGCATGCATCACAGTGTGTTGCCATCGTCGCACAGGATGACGGACAGGCACAGCCCTGCTGGCACAGCGCTGTCGGGGTCAGCTGTTTTTTCTGCGCGTGCCCCACAGATAAAGCAGCGTAAGGCTGCCGCAGCCAAGCAGGATGCAGGCCAGCAGCAGGGCAGGCCAGAGGCCGGTCGCCATAAGATAGCCTTCCAGGCCTGTATGCAAGGAGCCATCCCAGTCCACGAGACGGACAGGATGCAAGCGGGAGAGTACCCACAGGGCCGCCAACCCGCCCAGGCCGCAGCAGAACAGCAGCGTGCCCAGGATCAGGGGAAGGAGCCGGAGGTTGCGCACGGGCCCGGCTGGTGCCGGGCGCACGCTGTCTTCCGCAGGAGGGACAGGTTCGGGAATGAGCTCCCGACCTGCGGGAGCGATGAGTTCATCAAGACTCGTCTGCAGCACGTCCCGCAGCAGGGCAAGCCGGTCGATGTCCGGGGACGACAGGCCTGTTTCCCATTTGGCAACGGATTGGCGCGAAACACCCATGCGGGAGGCCAGTTCTTCCTGCGTCATGCCCATGGCTTTGCGTCGGCGCAGGATCTCCTGCCCAAGTCGGATCCGTGCGTTTTTCATAGGAAAGATTGCGGAGAGGAGAAAAAAAGAGGTGGCGCAAGGCCACCTCTTCGGCAGGCAAGATCTACTTCAGCTTTTCCAGCGCATCATCATAGAACTTGCACATATTTTCCAGATTCTGTTCCTGCTGGAGTTTCAGCAGTTGGGGCTGCAGTTCCTGCATGATCTTGGCGTAGCCCTGGGGGTCAGCCTGGGATTTTTTCTGGACGGCGGCAGCGAATTCGTTGGCTTTCTTCTGAGCTTCCTCAGGAGAGCAGGCAGCCGACGCGAGGGAGGTGGTGGACAGGAGCAGGGCGCAGGCCAGCAGGAGCCAAAGTTTTTTCATACATACCTCGATGCGTTGGACAGCGGTGCTGTCGGTTGATTCCCAAATGGGAATTTTTACCTAATCATACTTGCTCGCAGCAGGCAACCCATTATCGGTTGCAATCGGGCAACTTTGGGTTGCTTTTCGAAAAATCAAGGGTTGCGGGAGGTTGAAATAGATATTGCGCGATGTGCGAGGTAAGTTTTCCGCCTTTGCGGAAAGAGGGGGATCGGCAAAAGAAGCGCCTGGGGTTCGCGGCATTCGGAGCCGGATGTTTTCTTTTTGCCTGTAGAGCGGGGAGACAGCATGCCCTTGACGACGGGCGGCACTTACATCTAAAAAAATGGCCTACTGACCAAGTCAGGAATGTCTTGCGAGTGGCCAGGAGGCCGCTCCCGGTTTTTTGCCAAAGGAATGCATATGAAAAAGTTTACTCTCGCCGTCCACAGTCTCGGCAATATCGGTACCCGTGTGGTGGAAGCGGCCCTTGCCGCCCCTGATTGCCAGTGCCTCGGCGTGATCCGCCGTGCCGAATCCCTGGGCACGCAGAGCCATGCCCTGCGTGGCCTGCCTGAATTTGCCGATCTGGCCAGCCTGGAAGCTGCCCAGGGCCGCCCCGACGTCATCGCCCTGTGCGGGCCTTCGCGCAGCATCCCGGAAACGGCGGAAGCTTTTCTGAAGCAGGGTTACAATTGTGTAGACAGCTTCGACATCCACACCGAGATCCCCGCCACCGTGGCCCGTCTGGATGCCGCCGCCAAGGCCGGTAACAGCGTCAGCATCACGGCCGCCGGCTGGGACCCCGGCACGGACTCCGTGCTGCGCGCCCTGTTCGAAGCCATGGTGCCCCGCGGCACCACCTTCACCAACTTCGGCCGTGGCCGTTCCATGGGCCATTCCGTGGCTGCCCGCGCCATCAAGGGCGTGGCCGATGCCGTGTCCATCACCATCCCCGTGGGTGGCGGTCGCCATTCGCGCCTGGTCTATGTGGTGCTGGAAGAAGGTGAAAATCTGGCTGACGTGACGGCCCGCATCAAGGCCGACGATTACTTCGCCCACGATCCGCTGGACGTGCGCCAGTGCCGTGACCGCGAAGAACTGGCTTTCGTGGCCGACCAGTCCCACGGCGTGCTCATGGAGCGCACCGGTGCCTCCGGCATGACCGACAACCAGATCCTCAAGTTCGACATGCGCATCAACAACCCGGCCCTGACCGCTCAGGTGCTGGTCTCCTGCGCTCGCGCCACGACCCGTCTGCAGGCCGGCTGCCATACGCTCATCGAAGTGCCGCCCATCGCCATGCTGCGCGGTGAACGCATGGACATCATCTCCCGCATGGTCTAACGGGCCATAAGCGGTTCGACTCTTTGTCCCCTGTCGCTTTTGAGCGGCAGGGGATTTTTTTGTTTCAGGCAAGGCGGATGCCGCATGGCACCGGAGGCAGCGGAAGCTTTTTGGATGGCTGACACGCCCTGTTGCGGGGGAGGGAGTGCTGAAAACAAAGCGGGGGAGCAGCAGCATCAGGAAAAAGAGCCCCTATACTGGAGATATGAAAAAGGCCTCCGCGCAGGCAGAGGCCCTGGGAAAAGGCACAGGAGAGGACAATAGAGTTGCGGAAGGGACCCGGCGGGGCCGGGAGCGGGGCGCATCCCGCAGGAGGTTCGCTGACAGCCCGGATCGGGCAGGGAGCGGACTTCCAAGGGCATGATTATGACGCAGGCTGTGCCGGTCTTGGGCAGGACAGACACGCATTTTTTCAGACCTCACGGCCCGGAGGCTGCCTATTCTCCGGCGATCTGTCCCAGCAGCAGGGCTTGTTTGCGGGTCTCTCCGGTCAAAAAGCTCATGGAATTCAGACGGGCCATACTGCCGCCTTCGTTGGGCAGCTGCACCAGATCGGTGAAAGCTTCCTTGTACTGGACCCAGGCCCGCTGGCCTTTGAGCAGCTTGTCCGAGCAAGCCTTGGGATCACTGGAGCTTTTGCAGGCCTGCCGGGCCTTTTTGTAATTGGTATTGAGCCGGGCGTCCCAGTACTCGTAGGCCTGCTGCAGACAACTCAGCATCTCTGTGGTGACGCCGCCGCTCTGTTCCATGCAGCGATCGAAGCCCGGGGCCAGCTCATCTTCTTCGGCCATGGCCGGGGCCGCCAGAAAGAGCAGGGCCAGACAGCAAAGCAGAAGACGCAGTTTCGGCATGGATGACCTCCCATGATGTTTGCCGCCAGCATAGACGGCTTTTCCTGCCGGAGCAATGCTGCTGCGGCATTGGCTGTCCCTGCCCGGGATAATGGAAGAGAGGGAGCTATGGTCACGGAGGAAAGGGGAGGTATGGCCGGGCTGACCATGGGACGTGCGCGCTTCATAAGGCCGTGGAGCGGGAAAGAAAGTCTTCTTTTTGTAACTGCCGACCCCAGGCGTGGGACGGGGATCTGTCCGGATGGGAGGGAGAGAAAGGCGGGCCGGGCATGGGATCAGGTTGAAGGCAGGAAAGGCATCCGCTCTTCGGCCCGGTATCTTGGCATGGTTGCAGCACTGGTCGCGCAGACCAGACATCGCCGGTACTGCGCGACCGTCATTTCCCTTGGTATGGCGTGACCGCCGAAAGGCTAGGCGCCGAGCCAGCCCCGGACTTCTTCCGCACTGGGGACGCGCCCCGTGCACATGATGCCGCCATCGATGACCACCGCAGGGGTGGCCAGCACGCCCAGGGCCATGATCTCCCGCAGGTCGGTGATTTTTTCCACCGTGGCGTCGCTGCCGGAAGCGGCCACCGCCTTGCTGACGATCTCGTACGCTTCGACACATTTGGAGCAACCGGGACCGAGGACTTTGATGATCATGATGCTGCCTCCTTTGGCAGGATATTGAGAGGAAGCGGCAGGGCTGGATGGGGGGGACCGCCCTCCGCCACGATGCGGGGAGGACGTGTACGCCCCCTGCTTTGCCCCTGCCGTGACCGTTGTGATGCCGGAGCAAAGCTCCGTGCGGCATGAGGCACGGGCCCGCTTTACGCTAGAACAGCGTGAGCTGCAGGCTGTTGAACAGCCAGCCCACCAGGGTGAAGATGACCAGCAACAGGCCCAGGAAAAGGGCCAGCAGCTGCCAGCGCATGACCTGCTTGAGCATGAGCATCTCGGGCAGGCTGGCGGCCACCGTGCTCATGCAGAAGGCCAGGGTGGTGCCCACGGGCAGGCCCTTGAGCAGCAGGCTCTCCATGATAGGCACCACGCCCGTGACATTGCTGTACAGGGGGATGCCCACCAGGACGGCCACCGGGACGGACCACCACTGCCCCTGGCCCAGATGGGCGGCAAACCAGTCCTGCGGCACAAAGCCGTGCAGGAGCGCCCCCAGACCCACGCCGATAATGACCCAGCGCCAGACGCGGCGGAAGATGCCGGTCATCTCGTCCCAGGCGAAACGGTGCCGCTCTTCCAGCCCCAGGCGGGTGTTGCGTTCATCCCGCGCCGCCTGGCCGGAGACCCCCAGCATGCCGCGCAGGAAGGGCTGCAACCAGCGTTCGGCGCGGAGCAGATCCAGCAGCCAGCCGCCCAGCATACCGGCCGCCATGCCAACGACCACATAGACCACGGTGAACTTCCAGCCCAGCAGGCCCCAGAGCAGGACCACGGCGATCTCGTTGATGAGCGGCGAGGTGATGAGGAAGGCCATGGTGATGCCCAGCGGGATGCGGGCCATGGTGAAGCCCAGGAAGAGCGGGATGCTGGAGCAGGAACAGAAGGGCGTGATGGCGCCGAACGTGGCCCCCAGCAGATAGCCGATGCCCCGGCCCTTGCCGGAAAGATAGTCGCGTACCCGCTCCACATGCAGCCCGGCCCGCAGCCAGCCGATGCAATAGACCATCAGCACCAGCAGGAGCAGGATCTTGGCGCTGTCATAGAGGAAGAATTCCAGAGCCAGGCCCGGGGCCCCGCCGGGCGTCAGGGAGAGCAGGTCGAAGGTCAGCCAGGTGGCCAGCGGCTGGATGGATACGTACAGGCCCGTCCAGGCCAGCAGCACGGCCAGCAGGGTCAGGGCGTAACGCGGGGCGGAAAAAGGACGCGGCGAGGAAGGGCTCTTGTCCATAAATATTCCTTATTGGCAAAATTGCCAAATTTGAGGGTAAAAAAATCCCGCCGCAGCGGGCCTGCCTATTTGTTCCGCAGCATGTCCATCTGGCTCAGGATGCGCTTTTCCAGCAGCTGGCCGGTACAGGCCAGGAACTGGTCCAGGCAGCAGAGGGCAAGGCTGTAATAGATGTTCACGCCCTGCTTGCGCCGGGTGACCACACCGGCATCACGCAGGACAGCCAGATGCTTGGAAATGGTGGACATGTCGTCCCCCACCAGGGCCTGCAGGTCACAGACGCATTTTTCGCCGTCGCGCAGGGCATCGACCATCAGCAGACGGCTGGGATGGCCCAGGGCTTTGAAGATCCGGGCCTGTGCCTCGATGAATTCCTTGTTGTGCTGCATGTTGTCCCTTTATTTGGTCATTTGGCAAAATATTCCTGAAAGGCCTTCCTGTCAAGATGGTGCAGGAAAGCCGTGCCCAGGTCAACGCCGCCGGGGGGCCCGGCGCCGACAGACCGGCGGCAAGGCGCAAAAAAAGGCGGCCATGCGGGAAGGCCCGCATGCCGCCGTCCGTCATCACCGGGCGGAGAGGCATCCCCTCCGCCCCGGCGGGATGAAAAAAAGCGTTACTTCCACTGGATGCGGTGCACCGTGGCCGGACCGTATTCCACCGTACGCGCGTAGCGGATGGCAGGCTCGCCCAGCAGCATGGCGTACTGGAAGCTGTGGGTCTCGGGCAGGCCCAGTTCGGGCAGGAGTTCGGGCAGCATGAGCTGCAGACACCAGTAGAGCAGGCCGCACCAGGTGGTGCCCAGCCCCAGGCTCTGGGCGTAGAGCTCCATGTACGAAAGATAGATGAGCGGATCCTGCTCCTGGCAGGGAGCGTCCTTGGCATTGCCCACCAGAACGAAGTGGGGCGCGCCGCGGAAGATGCCGTCGATGCCCTGTTCCTTCCACAGGCGCGGTGCCGCGGCGAAGAAAGCCGTGCGGCGGCACTGGGGCAGGGCATTGTGGAGGGCCTTGTCCGCCAGGCGGGCATAGACGTCCTCACGGAAGGCCTGCATGCGGTCCATGTCGTCCATGACGCCCACCCAGAGCTTGCGGGCATTGACGCCGGTGGGGGCGTGGGCGCTCACGTCCAGCACCTGCTGCAGCAGGGCCGGGTCCACGTTTTCCGGCCGGTACTGGCGCACGGAGCGGCGGCCCTTGATGAGGTTCTCCAGCTGTTCGGGCTGGGGCCAGGCATTGAGGATGCGACGGGAGGCGTCAGGGTTGTGTCCGTCCACGCTGATGGCGCCCGTGGGGCAGAGGGCCAGGCAGTGGTGGCAGTGCATGCACAGGCGTTCGTCCTTGATGTAGGGGTGGCCTTCCTCGTCCATGCCCAGCGCGCGGGGCAGACAGTCGGAAAGGCACAGGCCGCAGGAGACACAGCGGTCGGTATCCACGGAAAACTGCATGATGATGTCCTTTGAAAAAAAGAACCTGCCGCAGGGGCAGGCAGGGGAGGCCGCCGGTGCCGGTGCCCGCCGGGGCAAAAGAAAGAAGGGAGGGGCTGCCGCCCCTCCCCGCAGGTTCGCCGGAAAAACTAGCCGCGATAGATGATGTGCTCGCGCACGTCGGCCAGGGAAGCGCAGCCGGTGAGCAGCATGGCCTGCACCAGCTGGCCCTGCATCTGCTGCCAGTACTTGGTCACGCCTTCCACACCGCCGCCGATGGCCGCGATGCAGAGCGGGCGGCCCACCAGCACGGCGTCGGCGCCCAGGGCCAGCATCTTGAGCACGTCCACGCCGTCACGCACGGCGCCGTCGGCCAGGATGGTGATCTTGCCGCGCACGGCATCGGCGATGGCGGGCAGCACGGTGGCGGTGCCGGGGCAGTGGTCCAGCACGCGGCCGCCGTGGTTGGAGACCACGATGGCGTCGCAGCCGGCGTCGATGGCGCGATGGGCGTCGTCGGGGGTCATGATGCCCTTGACGATGAACTTGCGGCCCATGTCATGCACATAGCGCACCACAGTCTCCAGTTCCGTCACGGACATGGGCATGACCGGGCGGCCCATCTTGCGCAGGGTGATGAGACCGGCGGCGTCCACGTCCACGCCCAGGATGGGGCTGCCGTCGGCCAGCACGCGGTCGATCTTTTCGAACAGTTCCTTGCCTTCCCAGGGCTTGATGAAGGGGATGCCGTGGCCGTTGCAGGCCTTCAGGGCCTTGACGGCGGCGTCGATGATGAAGGGCGGCACGCCGTCACCGGTACAGCCGATGACACCGGCGGCGCGGCTGCCTTCCAGGATGGCGAAGATGTAGTCGTCTTCGCTCATGGCATCGCTCATGTTGAAAGAGACGCCGCCGATGGGGGCCGCCATGACGGGGAAGCTCAGGTCGATGCCCAGGATGGTGCAGTTGGTGCGGGGCTCGCGGGCGTCGTGCAGGGCCGTCATGTTGAGTTTGCAGGCATTGAGGGCTTCGCGGTTGTTGCGGAAGCTGGCACCGGTGCCCAGGCCGCCCATGCCGGGCACTTCACCGGAGCAGGCCTTGCCATCGCAAACGGGGCAGACGCGGCAGTGACCCTTCATGCGCTCGCGCGCGGCAGCTCTGATCTCTTTCATGGGATGACTCCTTTATGACAGGAATGGTTGTGTTCGGAGCAGGCGCTCCCGGATACGGAGCGCAGCATGGGCAGTATAGGTCAGGGCAGGGGACTTGTCATCCGTTGGAGGATGACATATGTTGTGAAAAAAATAACATGATGGCGGGGCCTGCCATATTTTCCTGTACAGCGGCCATTTTCCGTGCTAGTTGCGACAGCAACAAAAGTTTGGCGAAAAAATAAATTCGGGCCCCCTGCAGGAAATTCGGGGAATTTTGGCAAAAAAATATGCAAATCCAGCGTATTGCCTTGCCATTTTTGAATTTGTTTTTTCCTCAAAAAAAAGATGGATTTTTCATAAAAAATTTCATAAAAAATAACCAGCCCAACGGATGGCCCCATTCCAAGATCCATGGAGAAAAATCTTCGTGAATTTTGGAGCAAACACTTGACGGCAGAGCAGGCTCTGCGTAATCTCGTTTCGTGCGTGGCTGTTTGTTTGGTCAAACAGTATTTTCTCCAGTGCGGCACGGCCCGCCAGACTCCGTGCCGCATTTTTCACCTCTGGCGACGCATACTTCTAGAGCGCACCACGCAGCCGTGGCCCTTCCTCCTCATGGCCCGGCGCTCCCCCGCCCGGTTCCGGGCGGGTTTTTTTATGCCATCCGTCTGCCGTTCCCTTCTTCGGGGCCTGCTTGCGCCCCGTGCTGCCTCGCGCTATGCTGACCGGGCCTTTCGGCATAACCCAAGCCCGGCGGCGGCAAGCCGTTTCCTATGGATATTCATGATATTCGCGCCAAACTGGCAAAGGATGAACCCACCATCGGCACCTGGCTGCAGCTGCCTTCCGCCGATGTGGCGGAGCTGATGGCCCGTGCCGGCTATGACTGGGTGGCGGTGGACATGGAGCACGGTTCCTTCGGCCGCACCGGCCTGCCCGACATCTTCCGTGCCATCCAGTGCGGCGGGGCTGCGCCCTTTGCCCGTTTGCCCATCGCTTCCAAGACCGCCATCAAGGCCGCGCTGGAGGCGGGCGCACAGGGCCTGATCTTTCCCATGATAGAGAGCCGGGAACAGCTGGACCAGGCCATCAGCTGGGCCACGTATCCCGGCCACGACGACGGCCGTCGGGACGGAGAGCCCCTGCGCGAGAACCGCGGCGTGGGCTTTTGCCGGGCCAATGCCTTCGGCAGGGATTTCGATGCCTACATGCGGGACACGGCGCCCCGGATCTTCCTGGTGGCCCAGATCGAGCACATCCGCGCCGTGGAAGAGCTGGACGCCATCCTTTCCCAGCCGCGTCTGGACGCCATCATGGTGGGCCCCTATGACCTTTCCGGCTCCATGGGCCTGACGGGGCAGTTCGACCATCCTGATTTCAAGGCCGTCATGGCCCGCATCCATGAGGCCTGCCGGCGGCATCATGCCCGCATGGGCCTGCATGTGGTGCAGCCCGACCCCGGGGAGTTGCGCCGTCAGGTGGCGGCGGGCTGCCGCTTCATCGCCTACGGCATCGATTCGGTCTTCCTCTGGCAGGCGGCCGCACGGCCCGCCGGAGCGTAGGGCAGGGCATCGGGAGGAAGGCCGTGAAGGTGACTGTTTTCGGCGGTTCCGGTTTTTTGGGATCGCATATCTGTGACAAGCTCTCCGATGCCGGGCACGACGTGACCATCGTGGACGTGCGTCCATCTCCCTGGCTGCGTGACGACCAGAAGATGGTGGTGGGCAGCATCCTGGACGAGGACTGCGTGCAGGCCGCCGTGGAAGGGGCCGAGGTGGTCTTCAACTACGCGGGCATCGCCGACATCGGCGAAGCCAACGAGCGCCCCGTGGATACGGCCCGCCTCAACGTGGTGGGCAACGTCATGGTCCTGGAGGCCTGCCGCCGGGCCGGTACCGGGCGCTACATCTTTGCCAGCTCGCTCTATGTCTACGGCAAGTCCGGCGGCTTCTACCGGTGCAGCAAGCAGGCCTGCGAGATCTATATTGAGAATTACCAGGCCATGTACGGCCTGCCGTATACCATCCTGCGCTACGGTTCCCTGTACGGCCCCCGTGCCGACATGCGCAATGCCATCCACCGCTTCGTGCACGAGGCCCTGACCACGGGCAGCATCACCTATTACGGGACGCCCACGGCCCTGCGCGAGTACGTGCACGTGGACGATGCCTCCTCCGCCACCCTCCATGTCCTGGGGCCGGAGTTCGCCAACCAGAACATCATCATCTCCGGCAACCAGCCCATGCGCGTGGCCGATCTGTTCAGGATGATCGGCGAGATGCTGGGCAAGGAGCTGGAGATCAGATACCAGAACGACCCCAACAGCGGGCATTATCAGGTGACGCCCTATGCCTTCATGCCCCGGATGGGCCGCAAGCTGGTGCCGCCGCTGACCGTCGACCTGGGGCAGGGCATCCTGCGCGTCATGGAAGAGGAACACCGCCAGATCCACCCGGAATTGCAGAGCCAGGGCGGCTATCTGGTATCCACCGACGACTGAGGCCGCACGTTTCCCGGCGGCCTGCCTGCCGGTGCCACCGGCGTGTGCCCGGTTCCGGGCTTTTCCCATGCGGCGCCAGGCCCGTCCCGGTCATGAAACGTCCGCCGGGGGCCGCGCCCGTCTTCCCGTCATCCCCTTGCCGGGCAGTCCCTGCCCAGGGAGAAGTTATGAACATCATCGCCATCATCCCCGCCCGCATGGGCTCCAGCCGTTTTCCCGGCAAACCTCTGGCCCTGATCCACGGTGTGCCCATGGTGGGCCATGTGGCCTTCCGCACGGCCATGAGCCGCTGCCTTTCCGCCACCTATGTGGCCACCTGTGACACGGTCATCGAAGATTACTGCAAGGAGGCGGGCCTTGCGTGCGTCATGACCGGCGACCATCATGTGCGCTGTTCCACCCGCACGGCCGAGGCCCTGCTCAAGATCGAGGCGGCCACGGGCCGGAAGGCGGACATCGTGGTCATGGTGCAGGGGGACGAGCCCATGGTGCTGCCCGGCATGATCGACGCCGCTGTGGAACCCATGCTCAAGGATCCTACCATCAATGTGGTCAACCTCATGGCCGACATGGACACCCTGGAAGAGTTCGAGGACCCCAACGAGGTGAAGGTCGTGGTGGACCGCAACAACGATGCCCTCTATTTCTCGCGCGAGCCCATCCCCTCCCGCAAAAAGGGGGCCGACAAGGTGCCCATGCGCAAGCAGGTCTGCATCATCCCCTTCCGCCGTGACTACCTGATCCGCTTCAACGAGATGGAGGAAAGCCCGCTGGAGATCTGCGAGTCCGTGGACATGATGCGCATCCTCGAACATGGGGAAAAAGTCCGCATGGTGCCCACCGATGCCCGCACCTGGAGCGTGGATACCCCTGAAGACCTGGCCCGCGTGACGCGGCTCATGGAAGGGGATGCCCTCATGCGGGAGTACGCGAAGTAGATGGGTCTGCCGTCCCGCCTCCGGGCTGCCTGGGAAGAGCTCTGGATAGCCTGTTTCGCCTGGATACCCACGCCGCTGGGCCTGGCCCTGCGCTGGCTGGCCTGGCGCTGGCTCTTTGCCGGCTGCGGTTCGGTACGCTTCGGCACGGGCCTGAGCTTCGTGGGCTGTCGCCACATGCGGCTGGGCGATGCCGTCCGTCTGGGTAGGGGCTGCATCATCACGGCCGGGGACGGCGAACTTGTCCTGGGCGACCGCGTGTCCATCTCGCCCTATGCCCATGTGGCGGCCGACGGCGGGCGCATCGTCATGGGCAGGCATGTGGCCGTGGGCCCCGGCACGGTGCTGCGGGCCGCCAACCACTGTTTTTCCCGGCATGATGTGCCCATCCTGCAACAGGGGCACCATCCGGGCGAGATCGTCATCGGGGACGATGTCTGGATCGGGGCCAACTGCGTCATCACGCCCGACGTGCATATCGGCCGGGGCGCTGTGGTGGGCGCGGGCGCCGTGGTCACCCGTGATGTGGCTCCCTTTACCATCGTGGGCGGTGTCCCGGCACGTCCCATCGGTCACCGCGACCGCAGCGGATGCCCGGAGCGGTCGTAGCCCCGGGCGGGAATGCCCGGCGTCCCCGCATCCCCGGTATTTTTCCTGACCGGCAGGCGGTGTGTGCCGCCTGCCGGCTCCGGCCCGCAAGGCTCGGCCGCTTTGGCGGCGGGGCGCGGGCCTGTCCCCGTATCCTTCCTGTACGGCGTCGTCCCCGGCGGCGCGAACAAGGAGTCTGCATGGCCCTGAAATGTCTTGTTTTCGACTGTGACGGCGTGATCCTCGACAGCGTGCCGGTCAAGACGCGCGCCTTTGCCCGTCTGGCCGAGCCCTACGGCGAGGAGGCCCGCGACCGCTTCGTCATGTACCATACCGTGCACGGCGGCGTGAGCCGTTACAAAAAATTCGAATGGTTCTTCCGCGAGATCCTGGACAGGGAGATCACGCCCGCCGAGTCCGAGGAGTGGGGCAGGCGCTTTGCCGAGTATGCCCTGGACGAAGTGCGCCGCTGCGAGCTCATCCCCGGCATCGCCCGGGTGCTGGAACACTGGCAGGGCAAACTGCCGCTCTATGTCTGCTCCGGCGCACCGCACGAAGAACTGAACTTCATCCTCAAGGAACGCGGCCTGGACAGCTGCTTTACGGGCATCTACGGCTCGCCGCCGTCCAAGGCCAAGCTGCTGGCCATGATCGTGGACAAGGCCTGCGTCCTGCCTGACGAGGTGCTCATGGTGGGCGACGCCTCCACGGACCGCAATGCCGCCGAAGAGGTGGGCACCCTGTTCTACGGCACCGGGCCTGATCTCAGGGGCGGGGATTTCCCCTGGGGGCCTGATCTGACCGGGCTCGATGCCTGGATCGCGGAGCATGTGGAATGATGCGGCGTCCCGTTCGTTTTCTGTGGCTGGTGTGCCTCATGGCACTGGCTTTCGGCCTGTGTGCCTGTCAGGAAGAGAGCGCCCCCAAAGCGGCGCTGGACAAGGAGACCGCGTCCGCCGTGGTGGCGAAGGCCGCCGCCGGTCTGCAGGCGCCGGAGGCTCCGGCCCCGGCAGAGGAAGCGGCCGCGGCCGCCAGGGTGCTGGATGCCGGTAATGCCGTCTGGCGCTGGGCCGATGTGGCGGGCATCCATGCCGGTCATCTGCTGCGGCAGGCCGAGGACTATATGCGTACCTGGCTGCTGGCCAAGGAGCCGCAGCGCCCTGCGGAGCTGGACGACAGGCCCGCTGTGGAAAGATCCGTGTGGGGCGAGGCCGATGCCGCCCGTTTGCGGGATCTGATGGCCACCATGCGGCGGACGCTGACCAGCATGGAAAAGCTGGGCACGGCGTTCCGCAAGTACGCCCTGGACGACAGCATCGTGGACGACGGCGCGCAGGGCAAGAAGCTGCTGCGTCGCCTGCAGGACGCGCATACCGAGTTTTCCAGGGCCCGTGATGCCCTGCTGGTGCTGGTGCGTGACCGCAGCCGCCAGGCCGAGGACGTGCTGCTTCAGGGCAATCCGCTGAAAGAAGCCATCAGCTCGGCCCGCTTCCTGTTCAGCCGCTTCCTGCTGGGCGGCATCCTGCTGCGTGAGGGCAATCCCGACACCGTGGCCGTGGCGGGCTGGCGCAAGGAGATGGAAGAGGCCCTGGCCGTGGCCCGTAGCCACACCCGGGGCATGACGGAAGAAGAGCGGCGTCTCTGGCAGGCTTTTCTGGACAAGGCCGATCTCTTCCCCCGCACCGTGGCCCAGGGACAGGAGGATGCGTTCAGCAATGCGACGCGCCGCCAGCTCAATCTGGTGCTGCAGGAAGCCCAGGAAGCCTATAATGCGTTCGTGGAAGCCCATAACAGGCGGGATGCCGCATCCCGGTAGATACTGACGATGACCCCAAGGACATCCCCCTGCCGGGAGGATGGCTACAGAAGGACGCTCTGCTACTGCGGGGCGTCCTTTTTTGCTGGTGCGGAGGCTCCGGCCCTTACCGGCGTAGAGCGATGGAGACAGGCTGCGGGAAACGTGGCAGGCAAAGGGGCGGCCGGTCTCCGGGGAACGGCCGCTGCCCGCTATCGGGACCGTCGGGCATGAAGAACGGCATGATGCCGTTTTCAGGATACCAGCATATCATTCCAGATAGTGGAAAATAAGGAAGCTCTTTCCCGGAAAGGAAAAGGGCAGGGCATTCGCCTGCCAGCCTGCCGGGAGCGGCAGGACAAAACAAAAGACCACCCGCCGGCGGGTGGTCTTTCTATTTTCGGGGATGTAGGCAGGCCTTAGTCCGGGTACTCCACATGGGCCAGGGCCAGGCCCTGCGGCGGGGCCGTGGGGCTGGGCAGGGCGCGGCGGTCGGCGGCCTCGAGGATGGCGGGGATCTGGTCGGGGCGCAGCTTGTGACGGCCGCAGGCGGCCAGCAGTCCGGCCATGTTGCGGACCATCTGCTTCAAAAAACCGTTGGCCGTGACGGTCAGGCGCAGGCAGGGCAGGTAGGGCGGCATGAACTCCACGGGTGGCAGCTCCGTCAGTGTGGCGGCCTGGAGCTCCCGCACGGTGCTTTCCATCTCGGTGCCGGCGTTCTGGAGGCTGGCAAAATCGTGGCTGCCCAGCAAAAAGGGCAGGGCCGCGCGCATGGCCCCGGCGTCCAGGGGACCGCTGCGCCAGACGAAGGGTGCCAGCCGGGGCGGGACGAAGCCTTTCTCCTGCCAGAAATCATACACATAGGTCTTGCGCAGGGCGCTGATACGGGCATGGAAGTCGGGGGTGGCCTCCTGCCAGTGCAGGACGCGCACGTCCGCAGGCAGCAGGGCATTGAGGGCGTGGCGCCAGTCCAGGCCGGGGCGGCGGGGCACATCGCAATGGGCCACCTGACCGTGGGCATGGACGCCCGCATCGGTGCGACCGGAGCCGAACACGCGCACGGGCCGCCCGGCGATGCGGCCCACGGCGGCTTCCACGGCGCCCTGCACGGTGGGCGGCGGGGTGGGGATGTCCTGGATCTGCCAGCCGCAGTAACGGCTGCCGTCATAGGCCAGCAACAGCCTGAGACGCATGATGGAAGAAATGTCCGGCATGGAGGCTCTGGGGTTGATGTGGAAAGAAAGGCGGCGGGGCCGCAGCCCGGCTGGTGACGGTCAGGGACCTGCCCGGAAGCCTTTTCCCGCAGGGGAGGGACCGGCATCCGCAAGTCTTGGGCTTGATGCCGGGGTGGGCGCTTTTCCATCCCTTACCGGGGGGGAGGCTATTGGCTGCCGGGCTCTCACCGTGGCGCTGAGGGGCAGGGCGCATCCGGGGAGGACAAGGGCCGGGGGAAAGGAGCCTTCTTGTGTCATACACAAGCAGTCCCTTTCCCAGCCCTTTTCTCCGATCAGTCGTGCAGTGATGCCTAGCGGCGGGCGGCGTGGTTGACGGGCCCGCAGCCCTTGCCGGGCGCGTAGCTCTTGCGCAGGGCAAGGTTGAGGAATTCCTGGGCGCGGGTCACGGCCACCTGCAGGGGCAGGCCGTGGCCAAGGCCGGTGGCGATGGCGGCCGACAGGGTGCAGCCGGTGCCGTGGTTGTTGTTGGTCTCCACCTTGGGCTGGGGCAGGAACTTGGGCGCCTGTCCGGCCTGGCAGAGGCAGTCCGTGACCACGATGGAGCTTTCCATATGACCGCCCTTGATGAGCACGGCCTTGGCGCCCATCCTGATGAGCGCCTCACCGGCGGCAGCGGCGTCATCGCTGCAGCTGATGGTCATGCCGGTGAGCATCTCGGCTTCGGGGCGGTTGGGGGTCAGCAGGTCGCAGCCGGGGATCATGCGTTCCTTGAGGGCCTCCACGGCATCCTCACGCAGCAGGCGGCTGCCGCTCTGGCTCACGGAAACAGGGTCCACCACCAGCGGGAAGCTGCGGTCGCGCAGGGCGTCGGCCAGGGCGTTGATGATGCCGGCCGAGAACAGCATGCCGGTCTTGGCGGCGTGCACGGGAAAACCGTCCAGCACGGCGCGCAGCTGCAGCACGACGAATTCGGGCTCGGGCGCGTGGATGCCGGTGACGCCCAGGCCGTTCTGGGCGGTCAGGGCCGTGATGACGCTCATGCCGTAGCCGTCCAGGGCCATGATGGTCTTGAGGTCGGCCTGGATGCCGGCACCGCCGCCGGAATCGGAACCGGCAATGGTCAGGATGTTGGGGGTGCGCATGGATATCTCCTGTTCTGTGATGGCGGTCTGACGGCCGTAGGACACAAGCGGCCGGACAGCAGGGTTATACGCTGCCTCAGGGCACGGCGCAATGCCGGGCGGTCAGGCCGGGTACGCCGTACCGTCGGCACGAAAAAAGGGCAGGGAAGATCCCTGCCCTTGTGCGTGGCTGTGGAGCGGTGAGCGCTACACTTCGTCGATGCTGGGAGCACCGGCGATGGGCTTGCGGCCCAGAGCCAGGAAGGCGACCAGGCTGACGACGGCCACGATCACGCCGATGATGTCGGCGATCTCGATGCCCATGCCAAAGCCCATCTTGGGCTCATAGCAGATGTAGGAGATACACACGGCCGTCATGAAGGTGGCGGGCACGGTGCAGATCCAGTGCAGACGATGCTTGCGGTACAGGTAGGCGCCGGAGGCCCAGAGCATGATGGCGGCCAGGGCCTGGTTGGCGAAGCCGAAGTAGCGCCAGATCACGTTGAAGTCCACGAAGTTCAGCACCACGCCGATGGCGAAGATCGGGATGGCGATGGCCAGACGGGCCGGGATGGCGGACTGCTTGAAGTTGAACATTTCGGCGATGGTCAGGCGGGCGGCACGGAAGGCCGTGTCACCGGAGGTGACGGGCAGGGCCACCACGCCCAGGATGGCCAGCACGCCGCCGACGGGGCCCATGAGGGCGCGGGCGGTCTCGTTGACCACGTTGGCGGGACCGCCGGCAGCGGCCAGGGCTTCGGGGCTGGTGTAGAAGGTCATGCCCACGGTGGCCCACACGAGGCCGATGAAGCCTTCGGCCACCATGCCGCCGTAGAACACGGCCTTGCCCTGCTTTTCATTGGACAGGCAGCGGGACATCAGGGGCGACTGGGTGGCGTGGAAGCCGGACAGGGCGCCGCAGGCGATGGTGATGAACACCAGCGGGAAGATGGGCAGCTGCTGGGGATGGTTATTGGGGAAGGAGGCCCAGTTGTAGAATTCGCAACCGTTGGTGAACATGGTCACGGTCATGCCCACGGCCATGATGATCAGCACGGCGCCGAACAGGGGGTAGAGGCGGCCGATGATCTTGTCGATGGGCAGGATGGTGGCCAGGAAGTAGTAGGCGAAGATGACGGCGACCCAGAACATCTGGTCCATGTAGTCGGGGGTCAGCTTGGCCAGCAGGCCGGCGGGAGCGGCCACGAAGACCACGCCCACGAGCAGCAGGAGGATGACGGCGAACACGCGCATCACCTGCTTGGCCACGTTGCCCAGGTTGTAACCCACGATGGTGGGCACGTTGGCGCCCTTGTAACGCACGGAGAGCATGCCGGAGAAGTAGTCATGCACGGCACCGGCGAAGATGGTGCCGATAACGATCCACAGCAGGGCGCTGGGGCCGTACAGGGCGCCCAGGATGGGGCCGAAGACGGGGCCCACACCGGCGATGTTCAGCAGCTGGATGAGCCAGACCTTCCACATGGGCATTTCGACGTAGTCGACGCCGTCGGCCATGGTCTTGGCGGGGGTGGGGCGGTTTTCGTCCGCACCGAAGATTTTGGCGACGATGGAACCGTAGATGATGTAGCCCACGATGAGGCCGGCTACGGCAAGAAGAAAGTAAACGTAATTCGGCATAGTATCCGCTCCCTCTGCGGCTATTCCGGTTAAAAGGTGAAAGCGGCAGCCGTGCCTTTGGCGTCCGGCTGCCCATTGTTAGTAGGGGTTCGTGATTAGCATGGCGAAAGGGGGGCGTCAACAGAGGGGAATGCTTTTTTTCCGCTGCCGGTGCGGCTGCCGGGGCGTCCATGCCCGCCGGGGAAGAGGGGGTTTTTTCGGAAAAACAGGTAGTTGGCACGATTTTTGTTTCAGGCTGTCCCCCGGGGCGGCTGGAGCGCATTCTCCAGGAACAAAAACTTCGGGCCATGCAGGGGCCCAAGGCGCATCGGGTCCGCCGGGCAGCGGCGGGGAGGGCAGCGCAAAATGCCTTCACAGCCGTGTGCCGGGATGCTAGCATGCCCACAGCCTGCCGTACCGTCGGCAGCGAGTTTTTATGGGCGTGCCTTCCCGCCGCCCGGAGGTCCTGCATGAAACTGGAAACCAAGGCACCGGTGCAAAGCCGGTTCGCTACCCCCGCCTCCGCGTCCCCGTCCGGCGGACGGCTGGATGACCTGCCCGCCCCCAGGACGTCACGCGGCGGACACAAGCTGGGCTGTCTGGCCCTGCTGGCCCTTTTGCTGGTGGCCGGGGCCGCCGTGTGGCTGACCCGTGACGATGCCACCCGCGATGCCTGGCGCAAGGACGCCGTGACCTGGCTGGATGCGAAGCTGGAAGGCACGGCCCTGGCGCCCCTCATGAACCTGCTGCGCGAGACGCCTCCCCCGCCCCCGCCGTCGGTGGCCACGCCCGCCACGGAGCCGGGCACGCTGGCCGGTCCCACGGTGCAGGGGACGGTCAGTGCTCTGGTCAGGACGGACTTCGTGTCGCCCGGGGCCGTCGCGCCCGTCCCCGCAGGGCAGGAAGCCCAAAAGCGCCAGTATCCTGCGGACAGCCGTGTGCAGCCCGCTTTCGTGGATGACCTTGCCGGACATGTGCTGGAGCGCTTCCAGGGCAGCGGTCTCGATCTGAGCCTGCCGTCCCTCAACCAGCGCTATGGCGTCAAGCTGACGGGCCTGGCCGGCGGCAGCCGTGCCGCGGTGCTGCGCTATGCCTTCCATCCCGACATGCTGCGCAGCCTGTACACCATCTATGCCGACCGCTTCCTGGACAGCCTTGACCGCCAGTGCACGGAACGCAACTGGAGCGACCTGCAAAAGCGGCAGCTGCACATGGCCCTTGCCGGGCGTCTGAATGCTTGGGCCGCTGCCCTGGACGGCGTGGCCGCCGTACCGGACCTGAGCGCACGGCTGGCCGAGAGCGAGCGCCTGTTGCAGGAATCGCTGGACATCTACGGCCGCATGGCCGGCACGGTGTTCGAGCTGGACGAGGCCCGGCAGCGCAACGATGCCGCCGCCATCGCCACGGCGCAGCTGCGGGTGGACGACATCACGGGCCGTTACCGTCAGGCCATGGATGCCCGCACGGCGGCCCAGCATGCTCTGGTGGGCGACATCCGCCGTCATGCCGGTGCCGCCCTGGATGACGACAGCCTGCTGTTCGTGGCCCAGTGGGTGGGCCGCCGCCTGCAGCAGGACAGCAAGGCCCTGGCCACCGTCCGCGCCGGTTCCGCCGCGTTGCGTGACATGGCGGGCCGTTGCACCCGGATCGCCAGCGGCAAGGCGGCTGCGGAACAGCCTGCGGCCCCTGCCGTCAATGATGTTCCCCTGCGGCCCGGCCCCAAGCAGGCCCGGCCCCGTCCGGCGGCAGCTCCTGCACTTCCGGCTGCGGCCGGCGGGAGCGCGCCTGTTGCCCCGGCTGTTCCGGTAGCGGCACCGGCGGTCGCTCCGCAAGGGACTGCTCCGGCGGCCCTGCCCGCGCAGGGGCCTGCCGTCGGCGGGACGGTCACGCCTCCGGCCCTCGCGGCCCCGCAAACACCTGCGGCGCCCGCGTCCGTGCCCATGCCTGCGGCCCAGCCCCCGGCAACGGGAGGCGCTTCAGCCGGCGGTCCCGTGCTGCCCGCACCGGCCCCGTCCCGTTAGGGAGACGACGTCCGGCCCGTTCCCGCAAGCAGGAACGGGAAGGGCGGAGGCTGGGCGGTATGGCAGTCGTCCCCGGTCATACGGCCATGCGGGAAGGATGTCCTTTCGCGGCAGGCTGGATCCGGCCGGAGTCCCGGCAGTTTCACGATTCTCACATTTCAAGGCAAAGAGGGGGAGTGCCTTCGGGCGGCTCCCCTTTTTCACACGCCGGGCAAGGGAGCCTTGGCGGCCCCTCCCGGTCCGTCGGGATGTCCCGGTTCTAACGGCGGGCCCGTGCCCGCAAGGAGGCGTGCCATGCGCGCTGTAGTCATCAATGACATGTTTTGCCGCGGCAGCATCCTGTGCTGTGCGCTGCTTTTGTGCTGCCTGTGCCTTTGGCCTGCCGGGGCCCGCGCCCTTTCGTCCGATGCGGCCCGGGCCTGCGTGGTGGAGGCGGGCGGGGCCGTGGACAATGCGGATGCGGCCTGCTTCGAGCAGCTCGTGGATATGGATGCCATCCTCAATGAGGCCGTGGACCTGTTTATGAAGGAGGCCGCCAAGCCGGAGAACTCTTCCTTGCTGCCGCCCATGCTGGCCCTGATGTTCTCCGGGGCCGCCATGGCCGAGGACAACGGCCTGGGCGTGCGCAAGCTGCTGGTCTCCGAAGCCCGGGCCTTCGTGCACAATGGCATCGCTTCCGGGGCTTTTGCCGGAAAGAGCGTGCAGGACTACCGGACGGAAGGCTGGGTGGCACCCCTGTTCGAGTCCGTGTCCATGGGCCGCAAGGAGATCCGCAATGTGAGCACGCCCGTGCGGCAGGGCAAGGACTGGATCGTGCCCTTCGTGCTGCGTGACCACGGCAACGGCAACAGCTATGCCGTGCGTGCACGGGTGAGCGATGCCGGGGGCAGCCCGCGCGTGGTGGCCGTGGAGAACCTGCGCCAGCTGTTCGTCATCCTGGGCAAGGAGGCCCAGGCGCTGGGAAGCTAGGCGCTTCGGACGGCGTCGGTTCCGGTCTGGAAGGCAGCGGCGCCCGCGAGGTGCAAGCGGGACAGAGCCTGCCCTGCGGCGCAGGGCAAGCCCGTGCTCCATCCCGGACGGCCCGCCGGGGACTGGCCTCCCTTCCTTTTTTAAAGGCAAAATAGAAAACCACCCGTTCTACCGGGTGGTTTTCTGCGTTTTGGCGGGAAAACGCACTGGCAAGCCTCCCTTCCGGCAGGCAGGCGGGGCGGCGGGGGATCAGTGCTTCCGCTGTTCCCTGCGGTCCCAAAGGGCCAGACGCAGGCGGTCGAGGACCATGAAGCCGCCGCTGCACAGCACCATGAAGGCCGCCGCCATGAAGACGCCCCGGTAGCCGAAACCGGCATGGATCACGGCGCCGCCCAGCAGGGGGCCCAGCATGCCGCTGGCATCGAAGGTGAGCATCATCACGTTGGAGTTGATGGAGCGCGTGGCGTCCGTGGAGCGGTCGTAGATGGTGGCCGCCAGCAAAGGATAGAGCAGGCCCAGGCCGATGCCGTACAGGATTGTCAGGGGCAGGAAGGCCCAGAGGGGGCCCCAGGCCAGACCGGTCATGCTGATGGCCAGGGCCACGGCGCAGAGGGGCACGATACGGTAGCGGGGCAGGGTATCCAGCACATGGCCGCCGAACAGACGCACCAGGATGATGGTGGTGGTGTAGCCCATGAAGAACATGGCCGGGGTGGCGCCGGTGGTCACGCACAGGCCCTTCATGAAGTAGATGGCCAGGGCCGTCATGATGCTGAAGGAAAGGCAGGCCAGATAGATGCAGCCCAGGCCGGAGTGGGTCATGGAATAGAGGATGGCGCGCGGCGTCATCTGGTTCTTGGCCGTATCGGCGGAGATCTCGGGCTTGCGCAGCTTGGGGGCCAGGGGCACGAGCATGCACAGTGCGGGGATGGCCAGCACGGCCATGAGGGCGAACAAACGGGGCTCACCGCCCAGCAGGGGCAGGATCTGTTCGCCTACGGCCGGGATGATGGAATAGGGCAGCAGGGTGGTCAGGGAGAAGATGGCGAAGCCCCGGGCGCTCTGGCCCTTGGGGATGCAACTGACCAGCACGGCCACCACACAGCTGGAGTAGACCGCCAGCGAGATGCCCTGGGCGATGCGCAGGCCCAGGATCAGCCAGATGCTGTCGGGCCCGTGGATGAAGGGATAGGCCAGCATGATGCAGCTGGAAAGGCAGATGGTGACCAGCAGGGCAGGCAGCTTGCTGCGCGAGAGCAGCACGATGCTGGCCAGGGGCCGCCAGAGCAGGACCATGGCGAACAGGGCCGAGAGCAGGATGCCGCGCCAGTTGGGGCTGACCTGCAAGCCTTCCAGCCATTGTTCGAAACAGTAGAAGACGGCCATATAGCTGTTGTTGCACATGGCCATGCAGAAAAGCAGGATGAAGTCGCGACTGAAGAGGGTCTGTTTTTTTTCGTTTTCGGGCAGCGTAGGGAGCATGGGAGACCGCCTTGCTGAAAAGGGAGAGGGAGACGAGACAATCTAAGGCTATTTGGTTGCGTCCGCAACCCGATCCGCACAAAAAAGTGGCTACTCTGCCGAAAGAGAGGAACAGGAAAGCCCCTCCGCAGGGGAGGGGCTTCCGTGACAGAATACGATCCTCCGCCGGGGATCAGTGATATTCGCCGTTGAGGAATTTCATGGCATAGCCGTGCACGGCCGCATCGGAGGTCATGAGCATGTCCATCTGGCGGGTCATGATGAGCAGGCGGCCCAGCTGGTCCAGGCGCGAGAGGACATCCAGCCGGGGGTACTTCTGGTAGCGGGCGCGGATACGGTCGCCTACTATTTCTACAGTAAAGCCCAGCTCCGTCAGGATGACCCCGATGCAGCGCACGCGCCGTTCGCGCTGCACGCTGCCGGCCGCACCGCCGGCGAATTCGAAGCGGATGTAGTTCTTGCTCAGGGTCTCGCCGCACCAGCTGTCCAGGATGGCGTAGTGGTAGCCCACGCGCGAGGAGAAGTTCACGTAACGGTCCGAGACGATGGCGTAGCTGCGGTCGCCGAAACGCTGGCCGCCCTGCTGGTTGCCGCCGCTCATGTTCTGGCTCATGACGGACAGGAAGCCGCGCATGTTGATGGGGCGGGGCCCACGGGCCTGGACGGCAGGATTGAGCATGCCGGACAGCACTTCGGCAAAGGGCTCGCTGATGACGTCCTCGGGCGTGACGCGGCGGGACTCGGGATTCTTGAGGCCGCCGCCGAGGTCGATGACGTACAGGTCCAGCGGCACCGGACAGACCAGCTGGCTGGCCGCGCCCATGCTGCCCTCGGTGACGCTGTCGGATATGAGGAACATCTCGCTGTAGCTTTTTTCATGGGCATAACGCATGACGTCGTGCAGCGAGGTGCAGTTGGCCGGGCTGAAGAGCTCCGAATGCGGGTCCACCAGATGCAGGGGCATGATGTAGCTGGCGATGCGGCGCAGCAGGATCAGGGCCGGGGTATCCGCGGCGGGACGGCGGGGTTGCAGGCGCAGGGCCAGCAGCTCGGGGATCTCGCCCTTGAACACGCGCCCGCCGATGGCATCCACGGTGACGACCTCGCCTTCTTCCAGCAAACTGGTGGCACCGGGCAGGTTGATGACCGTGGGCATGCCGAATTCACGGCAGACAGACGCCATGTGACCGGTAAGGCTGCCCGTCTCGGCGATGATGGCCGAGGCCCGCTGCATGGCCACCATGGCGTCGGGCGAGGTGTGCTGCAGGAGCATGACCGCGCCTTCGGGGAAGTGGGTGAGGTCATGCGAAGGATGCACATGGATGACGGGGCCGCAGCCCACGCCCTTGGCCGCCACTTCGCCGCCGCTGAGCAGGGGACGCAGGTGCGAGAGCGCCGGGGCCGTCACTTCGCTGACCGAGGCGTCCAGACCCATGGGCCGGGTCTGGAGCAGGATGATCTGGTCGTCTTCGTCCACGGCCCATTCCACGTCCTGCGGGTACTGGTAGTGGCGTTCCAGTTCCAGCGCCATGGAGGCCAGCTGCTGCGCCTGCTCATGCGACAGGCTGGGCACGTTGCGCAGGCTTTCGGGCACGTCCTCTTCCTTGCTCTCCACGCCGTGGCGTCCGGGAGCCAGCACGAGGCGGACCTCCTTGTGGGCGATGGTCTCCTGCTGGATGCGCAGGTTGGCGCGCGAGACCAGCCAGTTGTCCGGGGTGGCCGTGCCGTCCACCACCATCTCGCCCAGGCCCCAGGTGCCCTGGATCATGACGCAGTTGGAGCGCAGGTCCACGGGATGCCGGGAGAAGGCCACGCCGGCCGCCTTGGCCTGCACCATCTTGAGACAGCACATGCCCATGCTGGTGGCGTCCAGCGGATAGCCGTTGCGGGCGCGGTAGGCCAGGGCACGGGGCGAGAACAGACTGGCCAGCACGCGCTTGAAGGCCGTGAGCAGGCTCTCGCGCGTGACGCCGAGGATGCTCAGGTACTGGCCGGCAAAGGACTGCACCCCGTCCTCGTCCACGGCACTGGAGCGCAGGGCGGCCTGTACCTGGCTGTCCTTGCCGAAAGCTTCGTCCCAGCCGTCGAGCAGGGCTTTTTCCACTTCTTCGGGCAGAGGGGCTTCCAGGATCAGGTTCTGCACGGTACGGGCAGCGTCCTGCAGGCTGTGGGGCACGTCGGCGTCCACCTTGCACAAGGTGGAATGGATCTTCTTGAACAGGCCGCTGGGACGCAGCAGGGCCAGGCTGCTGGCCTGGATGGTGACCGCGAAGCCGGGGGGAACGGGCATGTCCAGCATGTTGCTCAGTTCGCCCAGGTTGGCGTTCTTGCCGCCCACGCTGTAGCCCATGCTGGCGTCCACTTCCGTCAGGGGCAGGATGAGCGCATTGACGTCGCCGCGGGTATGCTTCTCCAGCTCGTTCTCGATGTGCCGCCCGATGGCAGCCACGCTTTTTTCCAGATCCTTGTAGCGGTTGCGCGACATGTCGTTGAGGCAGGCCGCCATGCGTTCGCAGTGGAAGACCGCCTTGCGGGCGATGCGCCGTACCTGATGGGTCTCCAGATGCTTGTCGCCGCGCTGGGCCGCGTCCAGCTTGGCCAGGATGGCGGCCAGGTCCGCATTGGACTGGAGCAGCTCGTTGAAGGAGGCGTAGCGACGGCCAAAAGCGGCCATGGCCTGCTCGCGGCTGATGCGCGGCTCCAGGCCAAACAGGCGTTTGAGAGTCTTGATGGTCGTGGTCATGGAACTTCCTTTTGCTTCCCCCGGCAGGGCATGGAAGGCAGACGGCGCAGGTACGCCCGGCCTGTTCCTGGAGGCCGCGGCCGCCCGGGGCAGACCGTCCGGCATCCGGCAGGCGGCCTACCGCCGTGCCGTCATGTCACGGAAGGGCTGCCTCAGGCGCGGAACCCGCGTGCTGCCGGCAACACTATATAGCGTTGGGCCGGGCCGCGCCCTTCCCTGCGGACAAGGCCCAGACGGACCAGGATCTGCAGGTCGTACTGGGCGGTACGCATGGAGATGTCCTTGCCTGCCATGTCCTGATATTCCTGCCGGCTGATGCTGCCGAGCTCCACTATCTGGGGCAGCAGACGGGCAAGACGGGCATTGAGGCGCGGCTGGGCATCTTCCGCAGCGGGCATCGCGCCCTGATCCTCGCTTTCGGCCGGAACGGGCTGGGCAACAGGACTTTCTGCCGTTTCCGCAGCCTCGCCGTGGGGCTGCCTGCTGTCGGCCCGTGCGGGCGGGCAGGAGAGCTTGCCGCGTTCCGGTCGCGCAATGTCTCCGGGAAGGGTATCCGGTCCCAACTGGATGTTTTCTGCAAAAATGAGGCCATTTTCGCAAAAAGCCAGGGCCCGGGTCAGGCAGTTCTGCAGCTCGCGCACGTTGCCCGGCCAGTGGTATTCCTGGAGCTTGCGCAGGGCGCCGCGGCTGAGGCGCGGCGTGGGCAGGCCCTGGGATTCCGCGGCCCGGGTCAGGAAAAAGACGGCCAGCAGGGGCAGGTCGGACTTGCGGCGGCGCAGGGGGGGCGTGCGGATGGTGATGACGGCCAGACGGTAATAGAGGTCCTCGCGGAAGGAACCTTCCTGGGCGTCCTGCAACAGCTCCGCGTTGGTGGCGGCGATGATGCGGGTATCGAAAGGCACGTCCTCGTCGCTGCCCAGCGGGCGGATCATGCGGGTGGAGAGCGCCCGCAGCAGGGCCTGCTGGACCTTGGGGGCCGCGTTGCCGATCTCGTCCAGCATCAGGGTGCCGCCCTCGGCCGTGAGGAAGGCGCCCTTGCGGGGCTGGCGCGCCTCGGTGAAGGCGCCCTTGACGTGGCCGAACAGGGTATCCATGAGCAGGTTCTCGTCCAGGGCACCGCAGTTGATGGTGATGAAGGGGCCGTTGGCCCGGGGGCTGGCCTGGTGGATGGCCGCCGAGACAAGCTCCTTGCCGGTGCCCGTCTCGCCGATGACGAGGACGTCGGCCATGGTGGGCGCGGCCTTGAGGAAGTTGGCGCGCAGGTCCTGCATGGCGGCGGAGGTGCCCACAAGGCCGTTTTCGGGGATGTCGTCCAGCTCCGGCATGTTCTCGGCTGGTTCGCGGGCCCAGCGGGCGTCCTGCATGAGCTGCTGGTTGAGCTGTTCCTCCTCGCTGCGGCGCAGGCGGTGGAGCAGGGCGTTGATGGCATCCTTGAGCTGTTCGAGCTCCCGGGGCATGGGCGGCAGCACCAGCGGGTTGGAGCTGTGGCTGTCGATGCGCATGTTCACTTCATTGGACAGGCGGCGCAGGCGCTTGGTGGTGCCGCGTGCCAGCCAGGCCAGGCCCAGGCCCAGCAGGCAGATGCCGGCCAGCAGGCAGATGCCGTAGATGCCGATGATCTGGATGCCGGTGCGGGTGGCGGTGAAGCTGGTGTCCAGCACGGCCAGGCCGCCTACGATGGTGTGCGGGCTGTCCGGGTTGGCGGTAAAGGTGACGGGCGCGAAGCTGACGCCTTCCACGGCGTTGTCCCCATGGCCCCAGGCATCGCCGTTGTCCAGGAAGATCTGGCCGGAATGCCCGCTCTGGACGTTGGAGACCATGGACCAGTAATTGACGTGGTTGGAGCCTGGCCGGAAGGCGGTGCTGAAGCCGGCGCGGCCGAACTCGCCCTGGAAGCCGGCGCGCAGCGAGTCGCTGTTGAGGCGGCCGCTGGCATCGTCCGCCTCCAGATTCTCGGACTGGAAGAGCATCCAGCCCTGGTTGTCGAAAAAGATGCTGCGGATGCGGGTCTCGTCGTCGGCGGTGCGCAGGGGAGCGGACGACGACGAGAACATGCTGATGGCGTCGCGCAGGACGGTCAGGTCCAGAGAAAGGATGAGCATGCCCTGAAAGACGCCCTGGCTGTCGTAGATGGGCGTGGAGAAGCGGATGACGTAAAGGGGGATGCTTTGCACGGAATCGTTGAGCGGGACCATGGAATAGACCACTTCCAGGGGCTGGCTGACCTGCACATGGCCGGGCCGCTGGGCCGCGCTCAGGCTGGTGAAGGGGTTGCCCACGGTGGCGGAGGCGATATCGGGAGGGATGGAGATGATCTCGCCCCCGTAGCTGAGCAGCAGATAGCGCTGGGAGGGATCCGTGCCCATGAAGGCCACCTCGCGATAGCGCAGGCCCTCGGCACGCACGCGGAACTGGAGACGCCGTACCATGTCCTTGGGCTCCATGGAACCCGCGGCCAGGATGAGGAGCTGGTTTCGGGTCTCTGTGAGAATTTGCTCAAGCGAAAGGCTCATGGCCTGGGCATGCAACTGGGCATTGCGGGCTATTGCGCGATTGACCATGGCTTCGATACTGCGTCCCGTTGCGAGGAAAACAAGTAATAAAACCAGCGTCAAAAGCGGTAAACCGAGCAAAAGCACCCGGCTTGTCATGCTGCGGTTGACGAAGAACCGGGTGGTTTCCAGCGAATTTCCCAGGACGGGTCTGGTCCAGATGCGCATACGTCCTCCCGATAACGCAAAAAACGTGCAACTTTCCTGAAAATCTATCCGCAATGCGCAGTTTGCGCAAGAGGAAAAACGCTTGGCAGTGTTGGTAATCAAGGATTTTCGGGTTTTTTAGCGAAATTGGCACGGGTGTTGCTTAAAACGAGCATGTGAAGTTTGGGACGAATGGTCCTGCCGTGGGACGCAGGATCTGGATGTAACAACCCCAAGACCCGGAGGAGAACATGAAAATGATGCGCAAGCTCTGGACAGCTATTGCGGGCAGCTTCGTCATGCTGCTGGTCATGATGCCTTCCCTGGCCCTGGCAGCCAAGAAGGCGGCGGCAAACGTGGTCATCGTGGCCGATACCCGCCGCCTGGACGGTATCATGCTGTGGTGGGCGCAGATGTACAATGACAGTCATCTGTACTTCACCATCCTGACCATCATCATCATCCCGACGGTCGGCTGCATCTTCGGCTTCCTGGCCGACGTTGTGATGTCGCACATCGGTATCGACCTCAAGCACCGCGAGCTGGCTGAACACTAGGCCGGAAGGGAGGAAAACATGGATTGGTTGTATGTTTTGATGCCCATCTCCGGCGTGACGATTTTCTGGCCCGGTCTGATCATTCTGGGTCTCGGCGTCGGCATCATCGGTGGTTTCTTTGGTATGGGCGGTGCCTGGATGGTTACCCCCGGTCTGAACATCCTCGGCTTCCCCATGGCCTTCGCCGTGGGCACGGACGTTGCCCACATGGCCGGCAAATCCCTGATCTCGACCCTGCGGCACGGCAAGTTCGGCAACGTTGACTACAAGCTCGGCCTGACCATGCTGGTCGGTACCATCGTGGGCGTGGAACTGGGCGCCCAGATGCTGATGTGGCTGGAACGCCTGGGTTCCGTCGACAAGGTCGTGCGCTGGCTGTACGTCGTGCTGCTGATCTGCATGGCCTGGATGGTCTTCCATGACGTGGCCCTGCGCAAGAAGAAGGAACGCGAAGCCGCCGCCCGCGGTGAAGAGCTCTCCGCTACCGCCACCGGTATCGACTGGGCCTCCAAGCTGCACGCCATCCGCATTCCCCCCATGGTGCACTTCCACGGCGCCGGTATCTACTGCTCCGCCTGGCTGCCCATCGCGGTCTCCCTGTTCACTGGCTGGCTGGCCGGTATCCTCGGCATCGGCGGCGGTCTGATCCGCATGCCCGCCCTGGTGTACCTGGTCGGTTGCCCCACCCACGTGGCCGTGGGTACGGACCTCTTCGAAGTGGCCATCTCCGGCCTGTACGGCGCCGCTTCCTTCACCTTCAAGGGGCGTACTGAACTCGTGGCCGCCCTCATCATGCTGGTCGGTGCCGCCATCGGTGCCCAGATCGGTGCTGTCGCCACCAAGTACATCAAGGGTTACGGCATCCGTATCGCCTTCGGCTGCGCCGTCATCGGCTGCCTCGCTTCCGTGGTCCTGAAGCTCATCCAGCCCTACTTCCCCGCCTATGCCGGCTTCATCAACGGCGTGGCTACCGTGGTGGTTCTGGGCTTCGTGAGCGCCATCTCCCTCTACATCACCGTCCGTATGGTTCAGGGCGCCAAGGCTGAACTGGCCGCCAAGAAGCGCCAGGCGTAAGGAGGCAGCACATGAGAATGCGTAACGTAATTCTGACTCTGGTACTGGCTCTCAGCCTCGGTCTGACCGCGTGCGAATTTGGCCAGGTGGAACAGGGCCGCTGCGTGGCCTTCAATCCGGAAACCAAAACTCTTCTGGTGGTGCTGGACGTCAATCATGACCAGCGCAACCCCCACTACTCCGGCGGCGTCCATGAGTACACCCTGCCTGCCGATCCGTCTGAAATCGGTCCCCTGCCCGTTCCCGGCGGCCGCGTGATGTTCGACCTGGAAAAGTCCACCGTCACCATCTTCAACCCCGAGACCAAGGCTCTGGAAGTCCTGAACGTGCAGTTCACCGATGTTGAGAAGGGCATCAAGCGCACCCATCCCAAGGTGCACGGCAAGACCTTCCCCATCATCGACAAGGACAAGATGTCTGTGACCGAATACTCGGCCCGCCTGCAGGCCCTGGTGACCTTCACCATCCCCGCTGACAAGATCGACCTGCCCCCGGCCACCTGGGAAGCCGGTGACGAAGTCCGCATGTACTACAAGGAAAATGCCAAGCATCAGGCCCTGCGGTTCATGAACATCACCCGCACCAACATCTTCAAGAAGTAAACAACAGCAGCATCCACAACCCGGGGGGCGGCCCTCCGCCCCCCACCCCCTCCTGCTAGACGAGACTGCCGTGAAAAGCCTTTCCCGGCAGTCTTTTGATAACAGACCTTCTTCCCGCCAAGGAGCCCGTCATGACCAGCAGCTACAAGCGTTCCCTGTATTCCAGCATCGTCCGCATTGTTGCCAATGTGGTGATGATAGGCGCTGTCTTCCTGGGCATGTACATGGCCTCCCGTTTGCCCATGTCCTCCATGAGCACGTTCTGCCTCTGGTTCTTTGGCATCTCCATTCCTGTCTGGATGGGGGCGTTCGCCCTGATCCGCAAGATCCGCCAGGTCTACGCCGATGAAGGCGCCACCTACATCGAACTGCCCCGGCAGGGCGCCAGTCTGGTCTACTGGCGGGTCCTGGAACAGCCCCAGCACCACCTGGGGATCGTTCGCTGACATTCGCCTCCGGAAAAGCCCGCTGCCCTCCGTCCCCGCCGCTTTGGGCCGGGGCCCGAAGCGGAGGCGGCGGGCTTGCCGGAAGGCCGCTCTTCCTCTAGACTGCCCGTATGAGCGATTCCTCCAATTCCTTCTGGCAGGCACTGCCAGCCCTCAAAGAACGCCAGCGCCGCACAGGTCTGCTGGCCGCTCTTGTGCTGGGGCTGGCTGTCCTCGTTCTTGTGGACGGTCTGCAGGCCCTCATGCGTGCCGGGTCCTACCATCTGGACATCGTTGCCGGGCAGGGGACCATGCTTTCCGGCCCCATCGGCATCGACAAGCCGCGCGACAGCGACCTGCTGGTCTCCGTGACCCCGGAAGGCGCGCCGCTGAGCTTCCGTCTGGACGGCTTTTTTGCCAGCTACTGGTTCGGCAACGGCATGTGGCGCGGCGAGATCGTGGCGGAGCAGGGGGCCACTCCCGGCACCTATGCCCTGAGCGTCCGGGTGCGCGGCACACCGGCCAGCGCCACGCAGCGCTATGAGGTCACCGTCTGGAGCGACGCCGCCAGCCTGCGTCAGGGGGCCTACTCCCTGACCGTGTCCCTGCTGGGCTTCAATCCCTTCTGGCTGTCCGGCATCCTGGCCTGTATCGGCGTCGTGCCGGGCCTGCTCTCCTTCCTGTCCGGGCGGCGCATCGTCAGGCTGCTCTGGTACGCCGGGTTCAGCGAAGTGTTCCGCACGGAGGCCCGGAAGGACGGCAGCCTGATGCTCTGGTGTTCGGGCTCCAAGAAGGAAGGCCCCGCCGAAGGGGCCCTGTGCGAGGTGGTGGATGTCGGTGGGCAACTGCTAGGCCGGGCCAGGCTGGAGAAAAAGGCCGCCACCTGCATGGAATTGCGGATGGCTGCCGGGGAACTGCCCGACGGCGAAATCCCGGAAAGCTGCTACGTGCGTCTGTCCGCACCGCGCAACTGAGTCTTTTGCCCAAAAAGATCGCATGGAGGGCTTCCCGGCAGGGAGGCCCTTTTTCATCGTCTGTGGAGCTCCGGCCGCGCGCCGGGCTTTTCGGCATGTCCCGTCCCGGAAGGGAAGGGGGGCCGGTGTCCGGCTGTCTCCCGGAAGAGGGGCCGCCGGGGCGGGAACAGCGTCATGCCCCGCAACGCGCCCCGTTCCGCCGTCCCCCGCCTGTCCTGCTTGCCGCCGGGGCGGCCATGGGCTACACTTGCAAAGCGCCGTGGCTCTGCCATGGCAGCTGTCATAACAAGGATGTAACTGCAAGATGTCTGAACTGTGTCCCTGCGGCAGTGGCCGCCCTCTGGACGAATGTTGTGGTCCCTACCTGGAAGGCAAGGCCTGGCCCGATGATGCCGACACCATGGTGCGCTCGCGCTTCAGCGCCTATTGCCTCGGCAAATTCGATTATCTGGTGGAGACCACCCATCCCGCCTATCGCGAAGATCTGACCGCCCAGATGCTGGAAGAGCAGACCCGTGACGTCCACTGGCTGCGTCTGGACATGGGCCCCTGTGAAAAGGACCAGCCCGAAGGCGAGAACGGCGAGCTCTTCGATACGGCCGAATTTTATGCCTACTACGAACTGGAAGGTTCCGTGCGCCAGATCGGCGAACGCAGCTTTTTCCAGCGCAAGGACGGCAAGCTGTACTATGTGGACGGCGTGGCCCGTCGCCCCAAGGCTTACCGTCGTCCCGAGCCCAAGGTGGGCCGTAACGATCCCTGTCCCTGCGGCAGCGGCAAAAAGTACAAGAAGTGCTGCGGCCGGGAATCGGCCTAGGCGGGGGGATCCATGGCCAATCCTGGCCCTGTTGCCGCCATCCGGCAATTTTGTCTTGAATGTCAGGGCAATTCCTCCCGTTCCGTGCGTCAGTGCGCGGATGAGGACTGCCCCCTGTGGGGCTGGCGCATGGCCGCCATCGAGGCGGACAGCCGTCCGGAATGGCATGGCCCGGATGCGCCGCGCCGTGCCCTGCGCGTCATCCGCGGGCAGTGCATGATGTGCGCCGGCAGCCGTGCCGACGTGCGCCAGTGTGCCGCCCGTGAGGACTGCGTGCTGTGGCGCTACCGTTTCGGCGTGCGACCGCAGACCTACAAAGAGGTGCGGCGGCGCTTTTTTGCCCCCAAGCCCCTGAAACTGTTTTGATCTCACGGAGCGGCATCATCGTGGTGCCGCTCCGGGCCTCTTTCCGGCCCTGCCGGTCCTTTTGGCTTCCCTTGCGGAAGACGCCCCATCCAGGGGGAGGACACCATGATGCATACGCTTGAATGGTCCCGCGCCTATACCGGTCGTCTGCAGCGGGACGCTGCCGCCGTTTTCGCCGCGCGTGCGCCGGAGCTGTCGCGCCGTCTGGAGACGGAATGCGCGCAAGGCTCGCTGCCTTTCCTGACCATGCCGTACCGGGAACGCCTGGAGCGGGAACTGCCGCCCCTGCTGCCCCGGGTCCGTGCGCGGCGCCATATGCTGGTGCTGGGCATCGGCGGCTCCGCACTGGGGGCCCGCGCCCTGCAGCGCGCCTTTGCGCCCGGGCAGGACGGTCCCTGCCATGACGGCCCCTGCCTCTGGATCGCGGACAACGTCTGCGCCGCCACCTTCGAGAGCTGGCTGGCCAAGCTGCCGCCCCACGAGACCACGGTGGTCTGCATCAGCAAGTCCGGCGGCACCATCGAGACCCTTGCCCAGTACTTCCTTTGCCGGGACTGGCTGCGCAAGGCCCTGGGCGAGCGCTGGCACGAGCACATGATCGTGGTCACGGACCTGCACCAGGGTTTCCTGCGCGAGGAGGCCTCCCGCTACGCTCTGGATTCGCTGGAAGTGCCGGACAATCTGGGCGGCCGCTATTCGGCCCTTTCGGCCGTGGGCCTGCTGCCCGCCGCCTTTTTGGGTATCGACTGGCAGGCCCTGCTGGACGGGGCGGCCGCTGTGGCCCGTCCGCTGGCCCAGGGTCCGTCCTGCCTTGCCGGGCATCCCGCCTTCCATCTGGCCTGCTGGGCCAATGCTCTGGAAAGCCACGGCTACAGCCAGCTGGTGTTTTTCTGCTATGTGCCGCAATGGGCCACCTATGGCCCCTGGTTCGCCCAGCTCTGGGCCGAGAGCCTGGGCAAGGACGGCAAGGGCATCATGCCTGTGCCCGCCACCGGGGTCACGGACCAGCATTCCGTCAACCAGATGTTCCTGGACGGGCAGCGTGACAAGGGCTGCATCTTCGTGACCGCCAGGGGACTGGAGCAGGGGCGGCATTTCGGCCGGGACCTGCCTGACCACTGGAGCTGGCTGCGCGGCAAGCCCTTCGGGGCCCTGCTGGAAGCCGAAGGCCTGGGCACGCGCATGGCCCTGTGCAAGAGCGGCGTGCCCCTGCTGCACATGGAGATGGGCGAATGCACGCCCCGCGCCGCGGGCAGCATGATGCTGCTGCTGGAAGCGGCCACGGTCTTCACCGGCTGGCTCATGGGCATCAATCCGCTGGACCAGCCCGCGGTGGAACTGGGCAAGCGGCTGGCCAACACCCGTCTGGGGGCGTCCGGTTATCCCCGGGAGGCTGCCGACCTGGCCGAATTTCTGGCTGTGGCGCAGGAGCCCGAGAGCTTCTAGGGAGCCCGTTTTTCCCTGCCGCGCCTCCGGCCTGCCCTGTTGCGGGCCGTGGGCGGCAGACTGGAGCATCGCATGTTCAAAGGTGGTACCGCCGCAGCGGGAGCGACGGCAGAGCAGGATCTGCCGCTGAGCTATGCCCGCACGCTGTCCTGGCTCTCGTTGCTGGTCATCATGGCCACCAGTCTGGTGCTGTCGTTCTTCATCGCCAATTCGGCGCGCGAGGCCCTGCTGACACGGCAGGAGAACTTCTCCCGCCTGCTGGCCGAGAACCTCAACCACCAGATCTACCGGCGTTTCGCCCTGCCCACGCTGCTGGCCCACGGGCGCATCGCCCTGCGCCAGCCCAGCCAGTACGACAGGCTGGATCAGGTGGTGCAGTCCGTGGTCCACGGGCTGCCCATGGAACGCCTGCGCATCTATGACTTCACGCGGGTGGTGGCCTATTCCACCAGCAAGGAAGAGCTGGGCCGCATGGGCGTGGGCCCGGAAAGCCTGGACAGCACCCTGCGCGGCGGCGTGCCCAAGCCGGAGCTGATCTCCAATATCCCGGACTGGCGGGCCATCTTCCACCTGCCCTTGCCGTCGGGGACCTTCGTCCTGCGGACCCTCTATCCCCTGCGCGGGGAGCCCCTCCAGCCGGGGGCGGAGCCGCCCATCATGGGGGCGCTGGAGCTGACGCAGGACATCACCAGCGATTACGAGCAGATCTTGCTTTTCCAGGGCGTAGTGGTGGTGACCTGCCTGCTGTCGTCGGTCATCATGTTCGCCTTGCTCCTGATGCTCATCCAGCGGGCGGAACGCGTCCTGGCCGACCGCATGGCCAAGAACCGCCAGTTGGAGAACGAGCTGCACAGCAACGAGAAGCTGGTCAGCATGGGCCGCGTCATCGCCAGTATCGCCCATGAGATACGCAACCCGCTGGGCATCATCCGCTCCAGCGCGGAGCTGCTGCAACGCCGTATGGGCAAGGCCGATGCCGGGACCTCGCGCATCCTGCAGGCCATCTATGACGAGTCCGTCCGTCTGTCGCAGACGGTCAACGATTTTCTGGACTATGCCCGTCCCCGCCAGCCGCGGCAGGATCTGGTGGATCTGGATCTTGTGCTGAGTCAGGTGCTGGCCTTCCTGGAAGGTGAGCTGGGCCGTGTGGGCGTGGCCATCGAGCGGGCCACCTCGCCCGGTCTGTGGGTGCGCGGTGACAAGGACCTGCTCTACCGGGCCATCTACAACATCCTGGTCAACGGCCAGCAGGCCATGGACGGGCCGGGCATCATCCGCATCAGCAGCCGACGGAGCGACGACGGGCGCGTGGTGCTGGAGGCCCTGGACTCGGGACCGGGTTTCGATCCGGCCCTGCTGGACAGCGTGCTGGATCCCTTCTTCACCACCAAGGACGGCGGTACGGGCCTGGGCCTGCCCATCGTCAGTTCCATCATCAACAGCCATAGCGGCGAGATCCGGCTGGCCAACGGCCCCGAAGGCGGGGCCCTGGTGCGCATCCTGCTGCCTGCGGCGGAGCCGGAAAAGTCTGAAGAGCCTGAGATCCCCGCTGCCGCGGAAGCCCAGTCCGCCCCCGCGGAAAGCGGGGAAGCCGCCGCCCGGCCCGCCGACGACAGGGAAAACGGGACGCCGGAGCCCGGCAAAGAGAGCTAGACGTGCCCGCACGCCAGGCCGCCTCCCGCCTGCGGGCAGCCTGGGCAGGAAAATGTCGCAGGCTGGCCGCAGCGTCCTTCATCGGCGGAGCTGCTGGCAGAAAATCAGTTTTTTGCGGGCAATACGGTCCTGGGCCTGATCGGAGCCGCCTCACGCCTGTACCGGGAGAAACACCATGAGTGACAAATCGCATATTCTGGTCATCGACGACGAAAAAAACTACCTGCTGGTGTTGCAGACCCTGCTGGAGGATGAGGGCTACACCGTCACCGCCATCAGCGACCCCGAGACGGCCTTGGCCTTCCTGGCCGAGAGCGAGGTGGACGTGGTGGTGACGGACATGAAGATGCCCAAGGTCTCCGGGCGCGAGGTGCTCCAGCACGTGAAGAAGAGCTGGCCCTACATCCCGGTGCTCATCATGACGGCCTTCGGCTCCATCGAAAGCGCCGTGGAGGCCATGAAATACGGGGCCTTCGACTACATCACCAAGCCGTTCTCCAACGACGAACTGCTGCTCTCCATCCACAACGCCACGGAGCTGGCCCGCGCCCACCGGCAGTACCGCCTGCTGCAGGAAGCCATGGAAGAGCGCTACAGCGTGCACCAGATCGTGGGCCGCAGCCGCGCCATCCGCGATGTGCTGGTCATGGTGGACCGTGCCGCGCCCAGCCGCTCCACGGTGCTCATCACCGGCGAGTCGGGCACGGGCAAGGAACTGGTGGCCCGCGCCATCCATTACGCCAGCCCGCGCAAGGAAAAGCCCTTCGTCTCGGTCAACTGCATGGCCCTCAACCCCGGCGTGCTGGAGAGCGAGCTCTTCGGCCATGAAAAAGGCTCCTTCACCGGTGCCGTGGCCATGCGGCGCGGCCGTTTCGAGCAGGCCGACGGCGGTACGCTCTTTTTGGACGAGATCGCCGAGCTGACGCCCGATCTGCAGGTCAAGCTGCTGCGTGTGCTGCAGGAGCGCCGTTTCGAGCGCGTGGGCGGCGGTGAGGAGATCGAGGTGGACATCCGCGTGGTGGCCGCCACCAACAAGGATCTGGCCGCCATGGTGGAGAAGGGCACCTTCCGCGATGACCTCTACTACCGCCTGAACGTGGTGCAGATCCCTCTGCCGGCCCTGCGCGAGCGCCGGGAGGACATCCCGCTGCTGGTGGCCCACTTCATGGACAAGGTGGCGCGCGAGAACGACATGCCGGCCAAAAAGTTCACCACCGAGGCCCTCAACTACCTGAGCGGCTACGAGTGGCCCGGCAATATCCGCCAGCTGGAGAACGTGGTGGAATCCTGCATGGTGCTGGTGCCCGGTACGGTCATCGACGTGGACAACCTGCCCGCCGAGATCCGGGACGAGGATTCGCAGTTCAAGAGCGCCGTGGACCTGCTGCCCGTGCAGCTGGACCTGGCCGATACCCTGGAGAAGATCGAGGCCGCCCTCATCCGCCGTGCGCTGGTACGCGCCGATCTGGTGCAGGTCAAGGCCGCCGAGCTGCTGGGCATCTCCAAGAGCCTTTTGCAGTACAAGCTCAAGAAATACGCCATCACCGGGCATTAGGGTGGGGAAGGATGTTTGCGGGGGGAGGGAAACCTTTTCGGGAAAAAGGTTCTCCCTCCCCCCGATCCCCCCACCTTTCCAAAACCTTTTATTCAGGTCCCCGACGGCTGTCGTGACATGAAGATCTTACTGGCCTTGCCGGTCCTCCGGCAGGGCCTTTTTGTTTTTGGGGGAGGCCGTTCGGGGAGGTATTTTGTGAGGACAGGCTGTTTCCCTTCGTGCGGGCTCTTGGGAGGCTGTTCCCGTGACTTGGCGGGCGGCTTGAAGCGTGTGCCAGGGCAGGGGACCGGGGCCTGGAGAGGGCGGGAGCCTGACGGGGCGCATCGGGCCTGATGCCGCTCCGTAGAGGCCACCACGCCGTATCTCGTGACGCACCGGCGCCAGCGTTCCTATAAAGCGCGCCGGGAAGGGGATGGGGGGAGGGAAGCCTCTCGCGCGAGTAGCGACCGAATGGCGGCCAGAAGGGCCGTGCCCGTTAGCGACGAAGGAGCTTTACGGGCATCGACAGCAGAGAAGAGATGAGGGGGCTCCCTTCCCCCCAAAAAAGCGCCTTGCCCAAAGCGCTTGCTGCAAACGCAAAAAGCCGCGAACGTTTCCACGCTCGCGGCTTTTGTGGGCCGGACACCCGGCAGCGGCTGTTACCGCTGCTTTCTTTCGAACCTGACGGGGTTGGCAGTGCTGCCGCCGTCCGGCTTGAAGGCAAGCTAGCCGTAAAAGGGGGCTGCTGTCAAGCCCCGATCCCCAGCAGGCGGCCCGCATTGCTGAGGATGCGTTCTATGGCGTCCTCGCTCAGGCCGCTCATGGTACGCAGGCGCTCCAGCTCGTGGGCGGGATCATAGAGCGGCCAGTCCGTGCCGAACAGCAGCCTGTCCGGGGAGTGACGGGCCAGCAGCCGCTGCAGGAGCGAGGGCGTCACATAGGGCGTGGTGCTGGAGGTGTCTATCCAGAGGTTCTCAAAGTCGCCCAGGGCCTCCAGGCTGTAATCCCACATCTGATAGCCGCCGAAATGGGCACCGATGACCCGCAGGCGCGGGAAGGAGCGCATGAGGTCGGCCAGCATGAAGGGGCTGGAAGGGGCCTTGTCCAGGGGATCGTCGCTGCCGATATGGATCTCGAAGACGAAGTCGTCCTGGGCGCTCTCGAAGATGGGCAGCAGGCGGCGGTCGTTGAGCGCGAAACCCTGGAAATCGGGATGGAGCTTGATGCCGCGCAGGCCGCCCGCCTTCATGCGTTCCAGTTCGTCTTCCCAGTCCACATAGGCCGGGTGCAGGGTGCCGAAGCCGATGACTTCCTCATGTTCCCGCTGCAGCTTCATGGCGTAGTTGTTGGCCGGGATGACCTGCGCGGGGGCCGTGGCCGCACAGAGGACGATGCATCTGTCGATGCCGGCGGCCTTCTCACGCTCCAGAAGGTGCTCGATGGTGCCGTCACCGCGGCAGTCCAGGTGATAGACCGTATTGAGATGGTCCACGGCCTTGTGGGCGATCTTGGGATGGAAGGCGTGGGTGTGGATGTCGAAAAACATGATGGGCTCGGATGTCTTGTGGAAAATGCGTCCCTGATCTCCTGCCGCTTCCTTTTGGGGAAAAGGCCGGTGGGGAAAGGACAGGGAGGCTGGTGCTTTTGCCGTTCCGTGACCGGAGGCGCAGCACTGGCCGTGCCCGCGCCTTCCGGTGTTGGTTCGTTGGTTATTCCTTCACGCCGTTGACCACGTTGACCGGGGTGCCCTGCTGCCAGCGGAGGATGTTCTCGGCCGTGAGGTTGATGATGTTCTGCCGCGAACGGGCCGTGGCCCAGGCCATGTGGGGCGTGATGAGGGTGTTGGGCGTGTGCAGCAGGGGATTGTCCGCCGCCGGGGGCTCCTTGGCCAGCACGTCCACGCCCAGGCCGCCCAGTTTGCCGCTGTGCAGGGCCTCGGCCACGGCGGCCTCATCCAGCAGAGGGCCGCGGGCCGTGTTGATGAGGATGGCGCCGGGCTTCATGCGGGCCAGGGCCTTGGCGTTGATGATGGCCCGGGTGGCATCGGTCAGCGGGCAGTGCAGGGAGATGACGTCGGCCTGCTGGAAGATCTGGTCCGTGGAGGTGAAGGCGAACGGGCTGTAGGACGGAGGGTTGCGGGGGGTGCGGCAGTTGGCCAGGACGGACATGCCGAAGGCGTGCCCCAGCTCGCCCACACGGCGGCCGATGGAGCCGAAGCCGATGACGCCCAGCGTCCGCCCGCGCAGGCAGACGGGCGTGGTCTTCCAGTAGCACCAGGTGTCTTTCCATTCACCGGCGCAGACGCTGGCCGTATGCTCGCCGGTACGGCGGCACAGCTCCAGCAGCAGGGCCCAGGCGTGCTGGGCCACGTCGTCCACGCCGTAGGCCACCACGTTGCAGACAGGGATGCCGTGTGCGGCGGCGTCGGCAGTATCGATGATGTCGTAACCTGTGGCCAGGACGGCCACCATGCGCAGGTCGGGCAGGCGGGACAGCGTGCCCGACCGCAGGGGGACCTTGTTGGTGACCAGCACTTCCGCGCCGGCGGCCCGTTCCACGATCAGGTCTTCGGGCGTATCGCCGTAGATGGCCACCTCGCCCAGTTTTTCCAGGGGCGCCCAGCTGATGTCGCCGGGGTTGATGACGTCGCCGTCAAGCACAACTATCTTCATTTTGATCCTTGCTGCGCGCACTGCAAAACGGGCAGGCAGTGTCTGCATGGCCTGTTGCCCGGACAGGCAGGGGAAGAAAAAGGGGCTGTCGCCGCTTTTTCGGGAGCAGTGTAGCCTTAGGCGTACGCCCCCGCAAGGGGCGGCCCTTGGACGGGGGGCGAAAAAAAAGGGTCGCCCCGAAGGGCGACCCTTAAAAGCCGGATGGCTGACGACTAGTGAGCGATCACGCAGAAGTCGTCGCGGCGGTTCTGGGCCCACACGCTTTCGCCGGAACCCTGCACCACGGGCTTTTCCTTGCCGTAGCTGATCATTTCCAGCTGGCCGGGGTTCACGCCCAGGCGAACCATGTAGTCATAAGCGGCGCGGGCGCGGCGTTCGCCCAGGGCCAGGTTGTATTCCTGGGTACCGCGTTCGTCGCAGTTACCTTCGATGCGCACGCGGATGCTGGGGTACTTCTTCATCAGTTCAGCCTTGGCGGTCAGCATGTCTTTGTACTGGGGCTGAATGTCGAACTTGTCGAAAGCAAACAGCACGCGACCGTCAGTGATCTGCTGGATGGCAGCACGCATTTCGGGGCTCATGTCATCGACATCGCCGGTGGCGTCCTGGGTCTTCTTGGCGCAGCCGAAACCGGCGGCGAGGGCCATAACCAGAGCAAGGATAAGAGCGTAGCGTTTCATTGTGTGTCCTCCTGAACAGCTCTAACTCCAAAAAGGTACCTTTCCTTTCTGTACACAGCGGATGGCGGTATCCCATCCGCAGAACGGATGGTATATGTGAACCAAGTTTTGTCAAGTCAGGATAGGGGGGATTCCCCTATTTTTTCCAGAAATCTGCCCGGTTTTTCCGAAAAAGCCGGGCAGGACCTCCGGATTTTACAAAATCTGCCAAAAACTACTTGCCGTCAGGCATGCCCCAGCGGGGGAAGGAGGCCGCACCGCCGCCGGTGGGCACCTTCTTGGCATCGCCGCCATGACGGGTGGTCAGATAGATGCCGCGGGAGCCGCCGCGGCTGGAGGCGAAGGCGATGAAGTAGCTGTCGCCGCAGAAGGAGGGCTGCTCGTCGCTGCCGGGGCCGAAGGTGATCTGGCGTTCCAGGCCGGTGACCATGTCCTGCACGAAGATGCGGTGGCCGTATTCGGTCATGCGGCTGTAGGTCACCAGGGTGCCGTCAGGCGAGAGGTTGGCTTCGGTATTGTAGCCGCCGTTCTTGCTGACGCGGGTGATGCTGCCGGAGCTCAGGTCCTTCATGAAGATCTGGGGGCCGCCCAGGCGCGAGGAGGTGAAGACCATCTTGGTGCCGGTCCTGTCGAAGGTGGGCGACACGTTGATGGAGTTGCCGCCTTCGAGGATGCGTTCCTTCTGGAAGCCGTGGTTCAGCAGGAAGATGACAGGGTAGCGGCCGTTGGAAAGGGCCACGGCCACCTTGTTGTCAGGCGTGAACGAAGGCCCGATGACCACGTTGCCGGGGAAGCGCACGCGCTGCACGCTGCCCTTTTTGCGGTCCCACACGCCCAGGGAGTGGGACTTTTCGTCGATATGGGTGAAGACGATGAAGCGGCCGTCCGGGGACCAGGCCGGGGACATGGCTTCGCCCTTGATGTTGGTGATCTGGCGCAGGTCGCGGCCCGTGGGCTTGACCAGCCACACGTTGGCGGACAGGCGGCCGGACTTCTTGACGAAGGCCAGGGTGGAGCGGAAGAAGGCGCCGCTGCCGGTCAGCACTTCGAGCAGGTCGGCACAGAAGCGGTCGGCCACTTCGGGCAGGTCGCTGGCGCGCACCTGGGGGTATTCCTTGCCGAACAGACGGCCGCCGGTGTTGGTCTCAAAGGCGCGGATCTGCACGGAGCTGGTGCCGCTGTCGCCGTTGGGCCAGTAGGTGGTGACCACGATGTCCGAGCCGGCCAGCTGGAAGCGCTTGAAGTCCAGGCTCGGGGGCTCGTAGCCGGGCAGCAGGGTACCGCCCAGCACGGAGGAGGCGGGCGTCAGGCGCATGAAGGGCAGGAAGCTGAGGTTCTCTTCCACCAGTTTCTGCAGTTTGGCGCCCATGCCGTTGGCCTGCTTCTGGGGGCCGGTGAGGGGGGCTGCCAGGGCAAGGTTCACGATATTCTGGCCGGGGCCGTAGATATCGACACGCATGGCGGCCTGGGCGGCGCTGCCCAGGGACAGCGTGACGGCCAGGGCCAAAAGGATGGCAAGACGTTTCATGGCGTAATGGTCCTTGTGGTGGTGTCTAGCGCACCAGAGTTAGGGTGACGTTCACAAATCTGCCCACAGCCGCGGGCGGGGGGCTGACCTTTCCTGCCCGGCGTATGCCCTGCCGGACGTATCTGTCAAGCAGCTCGCTGCCGCTGCTTTGCAGGATGCTGTAATTGAGGATCTTTCCCGAGGCGTCCGTCTCCAGGCGCACCGTGGCATAATAGGTGCCCTTGGCCAGTTCCGCGGGGATGAAGGTGGCGTTGCGCAGCTCCATGACCAGCTTGCGGAAATAGGCCGCGTGCTTGGGGCCGTAAGCGTCCTGGGCCTTCAGCGGCGTGGTCAGGGTGGCGGGCTTGGTGTCCAGCGTGACGGGCTCGCTCTTGGCCTCCGGCGCGGGGGCAGCGGCGGCAGGTGCGGCCGTGCCCGCGGCGGGCTTTGCGGCGGCTTTGCGGCGGCTGATGCCGGAAAGGTCGGCCATGTTGCCCTGCCAGAAGGTCAGGTAGACGTCCTGGCTCATGCCGTAGGGCGGCTTGCCCAGGTCGGCGGTCTTCATGACCGCGCCGCACACGGAATCATTGAGGGCCTGGCTGGCGGACTTTTCCAGATAGCCGCAGCGCTCCACCTTGCCTTCCGCGTCCACGCGCACCACGATGCGCACCTTGCCGCGGTCGGCCGGGGCGGCCCAGTTGGCCAGGATCTTTTCCATGGCCTCACCGGCATAGCCGTTGGCCACGTCCGCCGCAGCGGCGCCTGCGGCCCGTGCGTGCAGGGGCGCCAGGCACAGCATGAGCACCGGCAGCAGGCCCAGGAGGGCCGTCGGGCGGGAAAGGATTCGTTTCATGTGACCTCCACGAAGGCATATGTGCATGCCGATGCGGCTTTTATGCAGCAATGCCGTTCCAGAATGGCGCATCTTTGGGGAAAGATGGGACCTTCCCCAAAAACAGCGGGATCTCGAGACAGCAAGGCGGCCGCACCACCGGGCACGACCGCCTTGACGGACCGGTTAGCGGCCCATGAGTTCATTGAGGGTGAAGACAAGGTCCAGCTCGGTGTACTGTTCCGACGGCGGCGGCGGGAACGCCCCCGCCCGGCTGGTGCGCCAGATGGCGTTGGCCGCCGAGGAGTCGTACTGCGCGTTGCCGGAGCTTTGCGTCACGTCGACTTTTTCCACTTCGCCCTGCAGGTTGACCTTGACCCGGACCACGCAGACCAGGTTCAGGCGCGTGGCGGAAGTGAAGCTCCAGTTGGGACGCACGGCAAGCATGACCTGACCCATATAGACGTCGTTGAGGCCACCGCCGCCGGGGCCGTCGCCTTCGCCGCCACCGCCGCCGCCATCGCCGCCGGCATTGCGGCGGGCCTGGGCCAGGGCCTGTTCCACGCTGCTGCCCTTGTCCCCGGATTCGACGCGGGACGTGGCTTCGCGGCGGGCCTGGTTCATGGCCGCGGCCACGGGGTCGCCCTTGGACGGTTTGTCGGCCTTTTTGTCGGTCTTCTTGTCGTCCTTGGGCGTGGACTTTTTATCGTCCTTCTTCTTGTCGTCCTTCTTGGGCTTTTCGGGCTTCTTGTCGTCGTCCTTTTTCTTGTCCTCTTTCTTTTTCTTGTCTTTTTTGTCGGCCACGGGAGTGGCGTCCTTGGGTTCGGGCTTGGGCTTGACCTCATGCTTGGGCTCAGGCTTGCGCTCGACCTTGGGTTCGGGCTTGGCCTCCACCGGACGGGCTTTGTCCGCCGTGGGGTCGGCCTTGACCTCCGGCCGTTCGGGCGCGGCCGCGTCGGCCTTCTTGGCCGGGGGCGAGACGTCCTTGGGGCCGTCCGTGGGCTTGCCCATCTTGCCCAGGATGCTCGAGGGCGTGCGGTTGCCGCCCGGAGCGCCGTCCACCAGGCTGATCATCACCGGCGGCGTCTCCAGGTTCACCGGAGGCGAGCTGGGCCAGAACATGATCAGCAGGAAGACCGCCAGATGCAGGCAGAGGGAAAGAAGATACGAGGCCCAGTTCATCGCTGACTACTTCCCGCCTTTGGCGGCTGCCGCGGCGGCAGCGGGCGACAGGCTCTCGGAGGAATCGGCCACCACGCCGAGCTTTTCGATGCCCACGGCCTTGATGCGGCCCATGACATCCACCACCACGCCGTAGGGGACTTCCTTGTCGGCACGCAGGAAAAGGGTCTTGTTCTTTTCCTTGACCAGGGTCTGGAGGTAACCTTCCAGATCGTCCATGGTCTGGACCTCGTATTCGTCCAGGAAGATCTTGCCGTCGTGGCGGACGGTCAGCATCATGTTGTCGTTTTCGGTCGGCAGCACTTCCACCTGTTTGGTCTGGGGCAGGTCCACTTCCAGCCCCTGGCTCATCATGGGAGTGGCCACCATGAAGATGATCAGCAGCACCAGCATGACGTCCACGAAGGGCGTCACGTTGATCTCGGAGACAAAGCGGTTGTTGCCGCCCACGCTGGCGCCCATCTTACATCTCCGTGGCGCCCGTGCGCTGCACGGGGCGGTGGGCATTGAGTTCGCGCTGCACGCGGTTGAGGAACACGCCGGCAAAGTTCACCAGCAGGGTGTCCACCTGCGAGAGCTTGCCCATGAAGATGTTGAAACCGATGGTGGCGGGCACGGCCACGCCCAGACCGATGGCCGTGGCCACCAGGGCTTCGGAGATGCCGGGGGCCACCGTGGCCAGGGAGGCGGACTTGAGCATGCCGATGGAGTGGAAGGAGTGCATGATGCCCCACACCGTACCGAACAGGCCGATGAAGGGAGCCGTGTTGGCGGCGGTGGCCAGCAGGGAGAGGGAGCGCTCCAGACGGGCCATCTCGCTGGCCACGCCCTGGCGCAGGGAGCGGCGCACGTTGTCCACCACGATCTCGCTGCTGTTGCCGGCTTCCTTGGAGCGGTTGAACTCCATCACGCCCTGATGGGCCACGAAATAGAGCGGGGACGCACGGTCGGAGCCCAGGGAGAGCACGGCCTCACGCAGGCTGGGGGCCTTCTCGAACAGGTCGGTGCCCTGCAGGGCCTTGCGGTAGGCGGCGTTGAGGGCCAGGGTTTTCTGGATCATCATGCCCCAGCTGCCCACGGACATGAGCACCAGGATGCACAGCACGATCTTGGCCACGAGACTGGCCTGGCTGATCATCGAAAAGAAACTGAACTCCATGTATCACTCCTGGAGATGGAAAATGGTGTACCTGGTTGGATCCTGCACCTGCCGGACACGCCGTGGCAGGTATCGGAAAAAAGAGAAACGCCAAAGAGCCCCTGTCATCCGGCGACCCGGAAGACAACGGCTGTGCGCGGCGTTGAACCGCCCGGAGAATGCAACGTTCGCCGTCTTTTTTCAAGCGTTTTTTCTGTGTCGACGGGGAGGACGGCGGCAGGGAGCGCTGTCTCCCGCCCTAGTCCGCATCGCACATCTTGCGCCAGAGGGTATTGAGGCTGATCCCCAGGGAGCGGGCAGTGCTTTTTTTGCTGTACTGCTGGCGGACCAGTTCCTGGCGGATGATCTTCTTTTCCATGAGGCGCAGGCGCTGGCGCAGGCTGCCGCTTGCGGGCAGGTCCTGTTCCTCCCGGTTCTCGGGTACCCTGCGGGGCGAGGCCAGGATGCCCTGCGTCTGGCGCATGTCGAGCAGCAGCTCCTGCAGCAGGGGCATCTGGAAGGCATCGCTGGTGGACATCAGGCAGTAGCGGCGCAGCAATGCGTCCAGCTCGCGCACGTTGCCGGGCCAGGGATAGCTGCAAAGAAGCTCGATGGCTTCGGGGGGCATCTTTTTGTGGATCATCCCCATGCGGCGCATGATATGCCGGACCAGCAAGGTCATGTCCTGGAGGCGTTCACGCAGGGGGGGCATCTCCAGGCGCAGCAGCGTCAGGCGGTAATAAAGATCCGCCCGGAAGCGCCCTTCCCTGACCTCCTGCACGAGATCTTTCCAGGAAGAGCAGACCACGCGGGCATTGACGGTCACGGGCCTGTCTCCGCCAAGGCGGAAGATCTCGCCGCTTTCCAGAACGCGCAGGAGCCTGACTTGCACGGCGGCGCTGATGTCCGCGATCTCGTCCAGGAAGATGGTGCCGTCCTGCGCCAGTTCGAACAGGCCCTGCTTGCCGCCGCGGCGGGCGCCGGTGAACGCCCCTTCGGCATAGCCGAACAGTTCGCTCTCCAGCAGGCTTTCCGGCAGGGCGCCGCAGTTGACGGCCACGAAGGGCGCGTGGCGCCTGGGGCTGGCATTGTGGATGGCATGCGCCAGCAGTTCCTTGCCCGTCCCGCTTTCCCCGTGGATGTATATCCCCGCGTCGGACTCGGCGAAACGCTGGGCGTGTACCCGCAGGGTCCTCATGGAAGGGCTTTCGCCAAGAAGGTCGTTCAGCGTGAACTTGGCCCGCAGGCCTGCCTGGCGGGAATGCTTGAGCCGCCGTTGCAGATCCGTCAGGACAACATCGGGTGTCAGGACGCTCAGGGCTCCTTTCTGGATGCCATCGACCACGACGGCGCTGCTGGTGAAGACAAGGTCCTGGCCGTTCTCGCCTTTCAGGGTCCCTTCTGTGGGCCGTCCCGTTTCCAGGCTTTCGGCAAGGCCAAGGTGCTGCAGTGCCCAGCCGTCCCGGAGCCGATCCTGTCCCAGGGCCTGTCTGGCCACGGGATTGCTGAGGGCCAGCTTGCCCGCAGGGTCGACCCCGATGACTCCTTCATGGAGGGCATCGACCACGTCCTGGAGCCAGGCCGCGTGTTCGCGGTCACGGCGGCGGGCCTGGGCGATGTTGGACGCTTCCTCGAAGGCCCGTTCCAGGGCCTCGTTGCCCGGACAGACCACGATGCCCGGGCAGTGGTGGGCCTGCGCGATGGAGACGCAGACGCCGCCCCCCACGACGCAGCCGGCGCCCTGGGCGATGGCCTGGGTGATGCCCAGGGTCAGTTCCCGGGAGTTGGTGAAACGGATAGGCTGCAGGCGGATGTGCAGCAGGCGGGAGAACAGTTCCGACCAGGGGGGGGTGGCGTTATAGCATGTCACGGCCACATTGTCCGTATATTCGCGGGCTTCCATCAGGGCCTGCAAGATGGACATATGGCTCCGGGAGATGGTGACGACGGGTTCGTTCAGATGACGGCGCAGGAGCTTCCCGGTTCCGCCGCCGCCCAGGATCACATCCACACCCTGGTCGAACAATTGTTTGGCCACGGGCAGCGCCTCTTCCATGGTAGCCAGACGGACTTCTTCCAGCGGCCACCCATGCTCCTGGGCATAGGTCTGGACCTTTTCTGCCACCACAGCGGAGTTCGAAACGAAGGCGAAGGAAAAGGAAGTAGACAACATAATGTCTCCTGCTCCGATGGGATATGGTGCGGGCCGTCGGAATGACACCGGGCATACGGCTTCAAGAGGCAGGGGGCCCGCAAAGACAGGCGACGGACGACATCTTTCAGTATCGTCTATGCATTAGCTAGTTTTCTCATCTTTATCCATAAAATTGCCTTGGGATGTCGCGGCTGTCAATGCAGGTCCGGGACTGTCGCTCGGTACGACAGCCCCGGAGCGGCGGGGGAGGTGTGGTGTACCCCGCCGCGGGATCGGAAGGGCGGCACGGCCGCCTTGCCGAATATCTGCCGCCATGCCGGGCCCGGAAGCGAGGGAACAGGCCGGACATGGCGGGAAACATGGTCGCTACACCGGCGGCATGATGTAGAAGTCCAGACCGAGGACCACGACGGTGAACCAGAAGTAGAGGATCGTCAGCAGCACGGAGATGAGCGCCGCGATCATGCCCCAGACGAACATGGTGCGGAGGTTGGCGCCATAACCGGCCACGATGCCCTGGGCACCGGTGGCGGAAGCCACTGCGTACGACCAGCTGATGGCCGAGCCCGTCACCCAGACCCAGGGCACGGCCCCAAAGGCCAGCCCGCGCCAGTTGGCCATGGATTCGATGGCCAGGGGCACCATGACACCGGCGGCCGCGGTATCGCTGGTCACCTGGGACAGGGCGTTGGAGGCCACGCTCCAGGCCACGATGGACAGGGTGTCATTGATGCCGACCAGGGGCGTGATCCAGCTCCCGAACACCGTACCGGCGCCCGTGGTGGCCAAGATCTTGCTCAGGGCCACAGAGGCGGGCCACATGAAGAGGATGGTGATGGGGAAATGCTCGCGCAGGGCCTTGACGGACAGGATGGTCTCATCCTTGGCGTTGCGGGCGGGCCAGAACAGCATGAGCAGCGGGATGATGCAGAACAGCTGGGTCGGCTTGAGCCAGGCCCATTGGGGCCCCTTGGTGTACGGAGCGTACAGGGGCTGAAGGACGGCCAGGAGGATGGCCAGGGCGAAACCGTAGAGGGAGACCTTTTCCTCATAGGTCATGGGGCCGAGCTTTTCCAGCTCCTGCCGGTAAAACTCCTTGCTGCCGCTGAAGCGCTCCATATCCGTGTGCATGAAGTACATCATAAGGCCCACACCGGCGATGACCAGCAGGGAGACGGGCACCATGCGCAGGGTCCAGTCGATGAAATAGATGTCGTGCCCCAGGTACTTGTTGAGCAGGCCATAGGTCACCACGGACTGGCCGCCGCCCAGCGGGGTGGCCATGCCGCCCACGCTGGCGCCCCAGGCCACAGCGATGAGGATGTTCGACGCGGCCTTGGAATGCCAGCGCTGCTCATTGGTATTGAAGCCGGAGTACATCAGCGAAGCCACGGCCACGGGCGCGAACATGGCGGCCACCGTGGTGTTGCCCACCACGAAGGACGTGACGCCGCACAGGAGGAACCAGCCGGCGGTCTGGGCACGCACGCTGCCGTTGACGCGCATGAGGAAGTTCAGGGCCAGACGGCGGGCAAAGCCCCAGCGTACCCAGGCGCAGGTGATGGCAGTGGCGCCGACGATGAGGACGGCTTCACGATGCACATAGGCCTGCAGTACCTTGCCCAGCGGCATGTAGCTGTACACGCAGGCCACAAAGATGGGCACCAGGCAGGTCAGTTTGATGTCAACGACGCAGGTGATCCACCAGAAGACCATCCAGAACAGGATGCCGAAGCCGAAGCGGGATTCGATGGGGCCGAAAATGGGCATGGCCAAGGCAAGCAGCAACAGGGCCGGCCCTCCTAGGAGGTACAGCAGACGGGAAGAAGACGACGATTCAGACATGACGGGCTCCAGTCCTTATTCCGGGCGGGCCGTGTGGCCCGCCCCTCGATATCATGCCGCCCGCAGGGATCCGGGCAGACTACAGATGGCCGGGCGTCCTAAAGGACGACATCACCAACATAGCGGCGCTTGATGGAGAAGTGCTTCTTCCACTTGTCGGACGCGCGCAGGCCAATGATGTATTCCTCGTCGGGATCGCCGGCAGGGAAAACCTTGGGGGACGTGGCGGGATCCCACAGGCCCTGCTTGCGACGTTCTTCACGCTGGTCCACCAGCCAGTCATTATAGCTCTCGAAGACGATGTGGCCTTCAAAACCATCCAGGGTGGCGGCGCGGATGCGGCCGTCGAATTCCAGATATTTTTCGACCATGCGCTGGCTGGGCATCTCGGGCTCCACCGTGTTGGTATAGCCGGCTTCTTCCAGCTCCTTGCCGGCCACGGCCGCAAAGATGCGCTGGTCACGCAGGGAGAGCAGATCCTTGTGGATACCGATATACTTGTCGCTGATGGGCTTGCCCAGAGGCGCATGGTCGCGGGAAGCGCCGCGAGCCTTGCACATATCGGTCTTGTAGAAATCGAACATGCCTTCTTCGAAGTCCTCGCCCAGGAACTCGCACACGCCGCGCATGACTTTTTCCGGTTCACGCACCAGCTCTTCGTAGCGCACGTCCAGCCACAGACCTTTTTCACGCAGAGGTTCGCGCCATTCCTTGACGGCGTTCCAGCAGCGCTTCCAGGACTGGGCCGCGCAATAGATGTTGGTGGGGCCAAAGGAGGATTCCATGTAGTCTACGCTGGCGTCACGGCCGTCCCGGGTGATGTAGATGAACTGGGCATTGGGGAAATCGTGGTGCATGGGGCCCACGAAGTAGAGGTTGTGCGGCGTTTTTTCGCCCCAGCGGGGCTTGTTCACATACTGGGCAAAACGCATGTGCATACCTGCGTACAGACCGGCAAAGCTGCGTTCGGGGGCCAGCTCGATGACTTCATCGACGATGGTACGGGGGTTGACCTTCATCCCCCAGAAAGGAGTCTTGAGGCCAAAGACCATCTCCTGGGCCAGAGTGCGGAAGTTGGCTTCGACGGACAGGTCGCCGTAGGTGTGCAGATAGGGGTAGAAGCGGGGATAGTACCAGACCACTTCCGGAACGGCGATGCGGGAATGGCAACCCAGCAGGGCCATGACCAGGGTCGTGCCGGAGCGTTCGGCACCAATCATGAAGATGGGACGTTCTTGGAGGTTGAGAGGCATGGTTTTTCTCCTTGTTGGGGATTTTTTGACGTTGGGGGTCTTTTCGATCAGGCCTGCAGCAGGGCGCGGACGAAGATGAATGCGCCCACGACGATGCAGACGACAGAAACCATTTTTTTCAGGATGCCGGACGAGACGCTGTGGGCCAGCTTCGCGCCGGCCACGACACCGGCGAGCTCGGCCACCGTGACCAGAAGCGCCATGTGCAGGTCGACGAAACCGTTGGCGAAGTTGCTGATGGAGCCGGAAGTGGCAGCCGTGATCTGGATGACCTGGCTGGTGGCGATGGAGGTGAGGGGGGTGAATCCCAGGATGACCATGAGGGGCACGGACAGCACGGGGCCGCCCACGCCGGTCAGGCCCGAGCCGAATCCCACGGTGGCGCCGATGAGCAGCAGTTGCAGACGCTGCCGGCCGTCACCGGGGCGGTAGGTGATGGTGCCGCCTTTGGCGGGGAACAGGGCATAGATGCCCGCGAAGATGATGATGCACCCCAGGATGAGGTTGAGGATCCAGGCCGGTGCGATGGCGTTGGCCAGGGCCCCGGGGTAGCCGCCCACAAGACCGCCTATGCAGACGGGTATGGTGATGCCCCAGTGGATGCTGCCGTGTTTGCAGTACAGCCAGGTACCCAGAAGCCCGGTAAAGATGAAGCTGAACAGGGACGTGGCCATGGCCGCATGGGTCGTCAGGCCGCCAAGGCCGCTCAGGGCGGGGATCAGCAGGATGCCGCCCACGCCTACTGTTCCGATGAGGCCGCCGACGATGAGGGCGACGGCCAGGAGGATAATGATCATGGCTTGCTCCGATGTGATGTTGTTCACAAGCTGAGCAAGCAGCGTGCCAAAGAAAAAATAATATTTAATATATTGTTTTTATTATGTCTTTTTCTGCATATGGGCCGGGCTGCCGCAATGCGTTTTTTGCAAAAAAGAGGTGAAACGATCGAAATGTGGAGTGTTGCGGACAAAAGGCCGCTATCCCGCGCCGCCCTTGCCCAGGCCGCCGACAAGCGCATTGCAAGCCCGCCGGTGAGGGTGTATGCTGCGACCTATGTTGATGAAAAGCTTTTCTTCCTTCCGGGGACGCTGTGTCCGGCATCTGGGCACGGCGGTCTTGTGCGTGGTCCTGCTGGGGTCTTCCCAGACTTCTTTTGCCGCGTCCGCCGGCCGGCAGGATGCCGTTGCCCGGCAGCCCGTCTATAGCGGCCAGCGCTCGGCCGAGACGGCGGACAGGCCCGTGGCGGGCAAGAGCATCGGCATGTCCGATGCCGTGGAGCATGCCCTGCGCTTCAACCCCGGCCTGGGGGCGCAGGAAGCCGAGAGCCGTTCCTCCGAAGAAGGGCGAAAATCCGCGCGCGGTGCCTTCGGTCCGCGCCTGGGCGTGAGCTATTCCGCCACCAAGACCGAGAGCAAGCGTGATCCTTCCGCCACCATGGGCACCAAGAACCCCAAGATGGGCGTCTACAGCTGGGGCATCGAAGTGACCCAGCCCATCTTCCAGGGCTTCCGCCTGCTCTCCACCTACCAGAAGGCCGCCCTGCAGGCCGACAGCGACAAGGCCTCGCTGCGCAAGGCCGAGCTGGACATGACCGAGCAGGTGCAGACGGCGTTCCTGGAATACCTGAAAGCCGGTGAGAACACCCGCAGCATGCGCGACAGCCTGACCCGCCTGCGCGAACAGCTGCGCATCGCCCAGGCCTATTTCGAAGTGGGCCTGAGCCCCCGTCTGGACGTGCTCCAGGCCGAGGTGGACGTGAGCGAGGCCGAGAGCCTGCTCATCGAGGCCGAGAACACCCAGGCCACCGCCCTGGCCAGGCTCAATACCCTGCTGGGCTTCGACGCCACGGCCGTCAATACCTATACCGGTACGCTCAAGGAAGTGGGCTTCCGCTATACGCTGGAGCAGTGTCTGGAGCTGGCCTACCGCCAGCGCCCCGACCTGTATGTGGCCCAGAAGGCCGTGGAGATCGCCCGCAAGAGCCAGAAGGAAGTGCAGAGCGACTACTATCCCCAGATCGAGGGCTATTACAGCATGACGCAGAGCGGCAATACGCCCGGCATGCAGCGTTCCGGCGAGAACGGCTCGCACGTCACCAACTGGGAAGTGGGGGCGCAGGCCACCTGGAACGTGTTCGAATGGGGCACCACCTACTATGCCGACAAGCAGGCCGGCTGGCAGGTGACCAAGATGCGTTACGAGCAGGAGAACCTCAAGCTGGAAGTGGGCTACGACATCAAGTCCAAGTATCTGGCCGTGCAGGAGGCCCGCAAGCGCATCGCCGTGGCCCAGAACAGCGTGGCGCAGGCCACGGAGGCCTATAACGTGGCCCTGGCCCGTTACCACGAACATGTGGGCACCAACTTCGACGTACTGGACGCCTCGGCCAATCTCACTTCGGCCCAGTCCTCTTTGACCGGTGCCAAGGCCGACTACCTGACGGCCCTTTCCCAGATCTATGTAGCCATGGGCGAATATCATCCCGACCTGCTGCGGGAAGGTGGCGCCGCCAGAAGAAAATAGACGGTCCCGTATGAGTGATTCTGAACAATTTTTGACAGTGACCCCCCTGGGTGGTCTGGGGGAGATCGGTCTCAACTGCCAGCTGTGGGAGACTTCCGCGGGCGTGGTCATGGTGGACTGCGGCCTGATGTTCCCGGATGATTTCCATTTGGGCGTGGACGTGGTCATCCCGCATTTCGGCGCGGTGAGCGCCGTGCGCGACAAATTGCTGGGCATCGTCCTGACCCACGGCCACGAAGACCACATCGGCGCCCTGCCGTGGCTGGTGCCCCAGCTGCGCGGCACGCGCATCTACGGCTCCTATTTCACCCTGGCCCTGGTGGAGCACAAACTCAGGGAGCACGAGCTGCTGGACTGGGTGGAGCTGTGCCCGGTGGAGCCCGGTGACCAGGTGGCCCTGGGCGACATGACCTTCCATTTTTTCCCCGTGTGCCATTCCATCCCCGAAGGTTTCGGCTTGGGCGTGGAGACGCCCGTGGGCCGCATCGTCCACAGCGGGGACTTCAAGATCGATCCCCAGCCCCTGGCCGGCAGCGGCACGGATCTGGCGACATTTCGCGACTTCGCCGGGCCGGAGGGCGCGCGCCTGCTGTTCTCCGATTCCACCAATGTAGAGCGCGACGGCCGTTCCCTTACCGAAAGGGCCGTCATGGAGTCCCTGGGCAAGGTCTTCGACGAGGCCCCGGGCCGCATCGTGGTGACGCTGTTCTCCAGCCACATCCAGCGCATCCAGGAAGTCTTCGACCTGGCGCGCGAGCGCGGGCGCACCGTGGTCATCAGCGGCAAGTCTCTGGCCAACAATATCGAGATGGCCCGCGATCTGGGCATCGCCAAGCTGCCGCCCAGCTTTTTCAACGCCCATAACGGCGTGCCCGATCTGCCCGACGAGCAGCTGGTGCTGGTGGTGACCGGCGCCCAGGGCGAACCGTTGTCCGCGCTGTCGCGCATGGTGCTGGGCGGCCACCGCCAGCTCAGCATCCGCAAGGGCGACACCGTGGTCATGAGCTCGCGCATGATCCCCGGCAACGTCAAGGCCGTGTCGCGCCTCATCAACGAGATGTATCGCCTGGGGGCCACGGTCCTGTACGAGAGCGTGCGGGCCATCCACGCCTCGGGCCACGCCCACCGTGACGAATTGCGCGAACTGCTGGGCGCGGTGCGGCCTGAATATTTCGTGCCCGTACACGGGGAGTACCGCCATCTGTTCAAGCACGGGCAGCTGGCGCGCGAGTGCGGCGTCAAGCCCGACAACGTGGTCCTGCTGGAGGACGGCTGTCCCCTGACCCTGCTGCCGGACGGCATCCGTCTGGAGCCGCCCGTGCCGGTGGAATGCACGCTGGTGGACGGCAAGGGCGTGGGCGACGTGGGCTCGGCCGTGCTGCGCGAGCGCCGCATCCTCGGCGACGAGGGCATGGTCATCGTGGTGCTGGTGCTGGATGCCGAGACCGGCAGCGTGCTGCACGGGCCGGAGATGTTCTCCAAGGGCTTCGTGTTCGAGCAGCACTACAGCCATGTGCTGGAAGATGCCAAATGCCTGGTGCTGGACGAGATCGAATCCGTCCGCCCCGGCCAGCTCACCCGTCTGCAGGAAGGCATCCGGGCCTCGCTGCGGCGCTTTTTCCGCCGGGTCCTGGAACGTGATCCGGTGGTCGTCCCCATCGTCAGCGAGGTATGACTCTTTTGAATCTTTACAGGAATGAACAGAGGAGTGGTGCCGCCGCGGCCCTGTTTTACTTTTTTTGGCATGATGCGGAAAGGCGGGCATGCTGACAGAGGACAGGTATTTCTTGCCATAATGCCTGTCTTTTGCGCCCGGTCGTCAAGAAAGACCGTTCGCCTTGACCACAGTGACGTATCAACTTAATATTTGTAGCCTTTACCGTGCGCGTCAGGCCTGTCCCGCAGGATGAGCGGGCTTCCGGCAGGATGGTTCCTGCCGCGGGCAACGGCGTACGGGCCGGACATTCCGGCTGTGATCGCCGGTCCTAAGGCGTTCTTTAACCCCATTCAGCAAAAGGGATGTCCTCCACATGACTTGGGATTGGGATAAATTGCAGGAAAAACGGCAACGGCAGCAGGGGCAGCGCCCCTCCCGTCCGCTCTTCGGTGATGATGATAACGACACTCAGGACGAGCAGCCCCGGCGCGCCCGGCGTTCGCCTTCCGGCAACGGGGGCGACGGTAACGGCTTCGACGGCAGGAATGCCCTGAAAAAGCTTTCCGGCATGAAGATGCCGGGCGGCATGGTGATCTGGCTGGTACTGGGCCTGGTGGGCCTGTGGCTCTTGTCGGGCATCTATATCGTCAACCCTGACGAGGAGGGCGTGGTGCTGCGCTTCGGCAAGTACGACCGCACCGAAGGCCCCGGCCCCCATTACGCGCTGCCCGCTCCCATCGAGACCGTCTACAAACCCCAGGTGACCCAGGTGCTGCGCTGCGAGGTGGGCTTCCGCTCCACCGGGCAGGCCACCACCTTCCGCCAGGGCGAGCTGCGCAGCGTGCCCAAGGAAGCCTCCATGCTCACCGGTGACGAGAACATCGTCAACGTCCAGTTCAGCGTGCAGTACAAGATCAGCGACGCGGTCAAGTACCTGTTCAACATCAGCGACCCCACCAATCTGGTGCGTAACGCCGCCGAGGCCGCCATGCGCGAGGTCATCGGCAACAGCCTCATCGACTCGGCCATCACCGACGGCAAGCTGAAGATCCAGAGCGACGCCACGGTGCTGCTCCAGGAGGTCCTGGACCGCTACGAGGCCGGTATCCAGGTGCTGGCCGTACAGATGCAGGACGTGCATCCGCCGCAGGAAGTGAGCGATGCCTTCAAGGACGTGGCCAGTGCCCGCGAAGACAAGAGCCGCATCATCAACGAGGCGGAAGCCTACCGCAACGCCCTGCTGCCGCAGGCCCGCGGTGAGGCCGCGGCCATCCTCAACAAGGCCGAAGCCTACCGGGTGGCGCGCCTGCAGCAGGCCGAAGGCGAGTCCCGCCGTTTCGACGCGCTGCGCCAGGAATACGAAAAGGCTCCCGACGTGACCCGCCAGCGCCTGTATTACGAAACCATGGAAGAGATCCTGGCCGCTTCCAAGGACAAGACCCTGCTGGACAGCGGGGTCTCCGGCAAGGTGCTGCCGCATATGCCTCTTCCGGGTACGCCCGCTTTCGGCGTCCTGCCCTCGGAGAAGAAATAATGACCAAGAATCCCCTCCTTTACGGTGTCCTGCTGCTGGTGCTGGCCGTTTTCGTGACCCAGTGCTGCTTCACCGTGCACCAGACCCAGCAGGCCCTGGTGCTCCAGCTGGGCGATCCTCTGCCCGAGATCTACCGGCCCGGCCTGCACTTCAAGCTGCCCTTCATCCAGAAGGTCGTCTATTTCGACGCCCGTGTGCTCGACTACGCCGCCAGCTCGCGCGAGGCCTTCACCGTGGACAAGAAGACCATCGTGCTGGACAACTACGCCCGCTGGCGCATCAGCGATCCCCTGCAGTTCTACCGCACCATGCGTACCATCCCCGGTGCGCAGGCCCGCCTGGACGACGTGGTCTATTCGCAGCTGCGGGCCCTGGTGGGCGCCTACACCCTGACCGAGGTGGTCTCCAAGGAGCGCGCCACCATCATGACCCGCGTGACGGAAAAGGTCTCCGACCTCATGAAGCCCTACGGGGTGGAGGTCCTGGACGTGCGCATCAAGCGCACCGACCTGCCCACGGAGAACCAGCGCTCCATTTTTGACCGCATGCGGGCCGAGCGTGAGCGCCAGGCCAAGCAGTACCGTTCCGAAGGCCAGGAAGAGGCCACGCGCATCCGTTCCGATGCCGACCGCCAGAAGGCCCTCATCCTTGCCGAGGCCAACCGTGAGGCCCAGGTGCTTTACGGTCAGGGCGATGCCCAGGCGGCCGCCGTCTACGCCGCGGCCTACGGCAAGTCGCCGGAATTCTATTCCTATCAGCGCTGGCTCGACGCCCTGCGCAAGTCCTTCAAGGAGAACAGCAAGATGGTGCTGGGCAGCCGGGTGCCCTTGCTGGATCTGCAGAAGTAGGTGGACCATGGGCTTTACGGAAATCTACGAACGCATCAAGCTGGCCACCAACTGCCGTACCCAGGTGGAGCTGGCGGAACTGCTCAACATCCGCCAGTCCAGCATCTCGGACGCCAAGCGCCGTGATTCTGTGCCGGGCGACTGGTACATGAAGCTCTTCGAGCGTTTTGGCCTCAACCCCGACTGGCTCAAGTACGGGGTGGGGCCCCTCTATCTGCGTACGGAAAAAGGTTATTGCCCCCAGGAAGCCCCCCAGGCCCTGGCCGAGACCGTGGCCTGCTACGGAGACGACTTTACCCGGTCCACCGTGGTGGACGTTTATGACATGGCCTGTATCTATACGGACGAAGCCCCCAGACCCGCCTTGTCCGTTTCCGGAAGGGTCCCCCTGCCGCAGGCCTTCCTGCGGCCCTCGCTGCAGGTGCTGCGTCTGCGCGGCCAGGCCATGGAGCCCTTGCTGCGCGAAGGTGCCTACATCGGGGTGGACATGGAGGATCTGGCTCCTGTCTCCGGCAGGACCTACGCCCTGTTCGCCCCGCTGGAAGGCGTGGTGGTCCGCCAGGTGTTTCTGGACGGCCCGCAGCAGGGCTATGTCCTGAGGGCCCAGTCCCCGGATTACCCCGAAACGTTCCTGGATGCCGCCCTGTTGCAGCGCCGCATGCTGGGACGTGTGGTCTGGACTTTTCAGGAGGTTTAGCATGAGCATCTCCATCAGGGACGGACACGGGGCCCTGCGCCTTGTCCTGTGTGCCCTGTTCTGCCTGTTGCTGGCTGCCTGCGGCGGCAAGGAGCCCGTGGATGACGTGGTGGCCGGCGGCACCGTGATCCTGGAGCCGCCGTCCGCGGATGGCGGCGGCGATGACGGCATCAGGGAGCGTTCCCTCGGGCCTTCCCCCGCGGCTCCGGCTGCGGTGACGCCCGTGGCGTCCCCCGCGCCCAGGACCACCGCACGCCCGTCCGCTCCGGCCGTGGCCCCCGTGTGGCAGGATCTGTCGCGCCGCCTGGCTGCCGACGGCATCTCCGGGCCCAAGGTGGACGCCCTGCTGGCGGGCCTGCCCGCCACGCCCACCCAGTCGCCCATGGGCCGCAAGATCAAGGCCCTCTACAATCGCAAGTTCTTTCCCGCGCCGCCTTCGGACAAGCCGCAGGCGCAGTATTACAAGGGCGTGGTCACGGACGCCAACGCGCGTCTGTGCCGCCAGTTCATCACGGCCAACAGCAAGGCCTTCCGTCAGGCGGAACAGCGCTACGGCGTCCCTTCGTCCATCGCGGCGTCCCTGCTGTTCGTGGAGACCCGCCTCGGCAAGGTGCTGGGCGATACCTCGGAGAACGCCTTCTACACCCTGGCCAGCATGGCCGTGAGCCGGACGCCGGAGAGCATCAGCGACTGGCTGCCGCAGCTGCGCGACCATGAGCGGCACATGGACTGGATCGCCGAGACCATGCCCAAGCGTGCGGACTGGGCCTACAAGGAGACCAGGGCCCTGGTGGAGCACATGCTGCGCGACCGCGTGCCGCCGGAACATCTGCCCGGTTCCATCTACGGCGCCGTGGGCCTGTGCCAGTTCATGCCGTCCAATATCGCTACCTACGGTGCGGACGGTGACGGCGACGGCCGTGTGGACCTGTTCACCGTGCCCGATGCCGTGGCCAGCCTTTCCCACTATCTTGCCCGGCACGGCTGGAAGGCCGGGCTTTCCCGCGAGCGCCAGCATGCCCTGCTGATGCGCTACAACCACTCCACGGTCTACGCCAACACCATCATGGCTCTGGCTGACCGTGTCGCCGCTCTGAAGTGAGTCACGGGACGGCAGGTCCTCCTGCCGTCCTTTTTTGACAGGTCGCGCCCCTGGCCACGGATCGTTCCGGCGGTCCTGCCGGGGAGTGCACGCGCCTGCGCCTTCCTTCCTCCTTTCCGGGGCCTTCGGTGCTCCGCAGATCCCTATCCCCCGTTCCTGACATCCTGCTGACGCGCCCCGTGTTGAGTTGTGAACGGTTCCGTCGCGCGGCAGAGTCGCTCCGGCAGGCCCGTGCCTGCTCTCGTGACTGTTCTTCGCGGGCGGGTCCCCTCATCCTTCCTTCGTACAGGGAGCTGACATGACGTTTATCTCGACTTTGCTGAAAGCGGCTGCGGCCCTTTTCATGCTCGTTATCCTGATGCTGCTGGTCCAGCTGGACCTGACGGCCTTCCAGACGGTGGAAGTGCTGGCTCCCGGCTGGGGCTGGCTGGCCTTCGTGTCCCTGCTGGCGCTGGAGGCAGGCACCGTGCTCTGGCTGGGCCTGGCCTGGTTTGCCCGTGCGCCCCGTCTGGTCTTGCGTGACGATCCCACGGAGGCGGAACGTCAGGCCTTTGCCCGTGAACTGGAACGCCGCCTGAAGAAGAATCCCCATGTCCGTGCCGCAGGCCTCCGCGCCACGGATGAGCATTTTCTGGAAAAGGCCCTCGACGTGCTGGACGCCCGTGCCGGGGAAGAGATCCGCAACAGCGCCAAACGGGTGTTCCTGGGCACGGCCCTGTCCCAGAACGGCCGTCTGGATGCGCTCATCGTGTTCGTCTCGCTGGCGCGCATGGTCTGGCGGGTCTCCGGCATCTACAACCAGCGTCCCACCCCGGCGGAACTGTGGAGCGTCTACAGCACGGTCTCCTCGGCCACGTTCATTTCCTTTTCCATCGAGGCCCTGGACATCCCCAGGACCATCACCGAGAGCATGAACGAGCTGCTGCCCGCGGTCACGCCCGCCATGGCGGCCTCCAGCGTGCCGCTCATGGGGCCCATGATGCAGCAGTGCACGTCCGCCGTCATCGACGGGGCGGCCAACTGCCTGCTGGCCATCCGGGCCGGTGTGGTCACGCGCAGTGCCTTCCGTTTCGCTGCCCTGGGCAGGGAAGAGGCCCGGCAGCAGGCCTGCGTCCGGGAGGCGGGCACCATGCTGGCGGAGATCTCCCGGGAGACCGTGGGGGCCATCGTGGAGGCCTTCCGCAAGCAGCTGGTGAACTTGCCTGCCTCCATGGGGCAGAAGATCTCGGAGACCGTGGGCACCGTGGCCGACAGCGCCCTGGAAAAGACCCGGGGCGCCGCCCAGAGCGTGGCGCGCGGCGGCACGGCCGTGGCCGAGGCCGTGAGTTCCGGTGCCGGTGCGGTCATCGGTGCGGGACAGGCCGTGGCCGGAGCGGTCAGCAATGGGGCCGGTGCCATGGCGGATGCCCTGGGCAGCGGCACGAGCGCCGTCATCCATGCTGTGGGCGACTGTGCCGCCAGTGCGGAAAAAGCCGTGCTGCGCGGTGGCAGTGCCGTCATGGGGAGCGTCGGCAGCGGGGCAGGGGCCGTGGCGGACATGGTGAGCAGCGGCACCAGCGCGGTCATCGGTGCGGTGAGCGACGGGGCCGCTTCTGCCGGTCAGGCGGTGGCGCGCGGCGGTACGGCCGTCGTGGGGGCCGTGAGCTCCGGTGCCGGTGCCGTCATCGGTGCGGGACAGGCCGTGGCCGGAGCCGTCAGCAGCGGCACCACTGCCGTCCTGGGCGCCGTGCGGGGCATACTGCCCGGCAACCGGCGGCGGGAGGCCACGGCGGACGAGCGTTTCGTCCTGCATCTGGCCCTGGTCTGGTCGCAGGGGCGTCCGGGCTGGAAGCGCCGTCGCCAGCTGGCCCGGCTGTGCGATGCGGAAGGTGTGAGCGCCGGGCTGCGTACGCTGGTGGACAGGCATCCCGATCTCGACCTGCTGGAACCGCAGCTGTCGTTCTGGCGGGGCAGAGTGGAGGACGTGCTGTCCTGCCACCGCTCTCTGGAGCTGGAACACGGCGCGGCGGCCGCGGCGTGGCTGGCGGAACTGGATCACCGGCTGGGGCTGGGCGGCAGTTTGCAGAGCGGCCGTGAGGAGCCCGCCTCCGGATGGAAACGCTTCTGGAAGTGAGCGCACGGGGCGGGATCTTCCGCGCATCGTCCGGCACTCCGGCGGATCTGTGAAAAGATTCCCTGTTTTGTGACGATGGTCACAGTTGTAGCCGGGGAGATGTGTTCTAGTGTCATGGACAGACACCCATCCCCCTCAGCACAAGGAGCCCCCCATGTTTTGCAACCAGTGTGAACAGACCTCCAAAGGCAAGGCCTGTACCCGCCTTGGCATCTGCGGCAAGAACGAGGCCGTGGCCATCCAGCAGGACAAGCTGGTCTGGCAGCTGCGCGAACTGGCGGCCGTGGCCCTGATGGCCCGTGACGCCGGCATCGTGGACACCGCCACCGACGACTTCGCTTTCAAGGCCCTGTTCTCCACCCTGACCAATGTGAATTTCGATCCCGTCTCCCTGCGCGCCGTGCAGGAAGAATGCCTGGAGCGCACCACGGCCCTGGCCGCCCGTGTGCCCGGTGCCCCGGCCCCCACGCCTCTGGCTGCCCTGGATCTGCGGGAAACCGCCATCGACCGCCTGTCCGACGACGAGGACGTGCGCTCCGCCATGCAGATCCTGCTCTATGGCCTCAAGGGCGTGGCCGCCTATGCCGACCATGCCGCCGAGCTGGGCCAGCGTGATCCCGACGTGGCCGCCTTCCTGTATCGCGGCCTGCGTGCCGGCACCGAACTGGACCCCGAGAGCCACGACCTCAACGGCTGGCTGGGGCTGGTGCTGGAATGCGGCAAGGCCAACCTGCGCGCCATGGAGCTGCTGGAAGCGGGCAATACCGGTACGTTCGGCACGCCCGTGCCCACGCCCGTCTCCCTGGGCCGGCGCAAGGGCAAGGCCATCCTCATCTCCGGCCACGACCTGCCCGACCTGCTGGCCCTGCTGGAGCAGACCCGCGACACGGGCATCAACGTCTACACCCACGGCGAGATGCTGCCCGCCCACGCCTATCCGCTGCTGCATGCCTTCCCGCATCTGGCCGGGCATTACGGCACGGCCTGGCAGAACCAGCAGAAGGAGCTGCCCGCCTTCCCCGGCGCGGTGCTCTTCACCACCAACTGCATCCAGGACCCCAAAGACTACGCCGACAAGGTCTTCACCTCCGGCAACGTGTCCTGGCCCGGTCTGGTCCATTGCAAGGGGCGTGACTTCTCGGCCGTCATCCGGAAGGCCCTGGAGCTGCCCGGCTTCGCCGAAGACGTGCCCGGCAAGGAAGTGCTGACCGGCTTTGGCCGCGAGACCCTGCTGGGTGCCGCGCCCGCCGTGCTGGATGCCGTGGCCCAGGGCAAGCTGCGCCACATCTTTTTGGTGGGCGGCTGCGACGGCGCCCGTCCCGGCCGCAACTACTACACCGAACTGGTGGAGAAGATCCCGGCCGACTGCCTGATCCTGACCCTGGCCTGCGGCAAGTTCCGCTTCTTCGACAAGGAGCTGGGCAGCCTGGGCGACATCCCGCGCCTGCTGGACGTGGGCCAGTGCAACGACGCCTACGCCGCCGTGCGTGTGGCCCTGGCCCTGGCCGATGCCCTGAAGTGCGGCGTCAACGATCTGCCGCTGTCGCTGGTGCTTTCGTGGTACGAGCAGAAGGCCGTGAGCATCCTGCTGACCCTGCTGGCCCTGGGCGTGAAGAACATCCGCCTCGGGCCCACGCTGCCTGCCTTCGTGTCCCCCAACATCCTCAAGGTGCTGGTGGAACAGTGGAACATCATGCCCGTGACCACGCCCGACGAAGACCTCAAGGCGATCCTGGGCTAAGATTCTTTTGCAGGGGAAGGCCGTGACCGCGGTCTTCCCCTGTGTTTTTGGCCCGGCGGGGCCGCTTTCCCGTCCGGCTTTTTTCCTGCCCCTGTGTCCGCGGGGGCAAAGCTTTCATGGAGGTCGCGCATGGACCAGAAAAAAGGGAACCGCCCCCCCGATCCCCAGAGCCTGCGGGATGCCCTGCGCCACAGCCCGCTGGGTCGCTGGCTGGACGAGAGGGAGACCGGTCTTGTGCTGGGCACGGGCCGTCTGGCCGAGATGCGGGCGGGCGATGTCCTGTTTCGTGAAGGGGACGAGATCCGGCATGTGCCCTTCGTCTTGTCCGGCGAGGTGAAACTGGTCAAAATGGGGCCGCAGGGCAGGGAGTACGTCCTGCACCTGACCCGCGGCGGGGCCTTCCCCGATCCGGGGGCCCTGTTCTACGAGGCCCCTCTGCCTGCCACGGCCGTGGCCCTGGGGCCGGGGCGCCTGCTCTGGCTGGAGCGGGCCACCATGGACAGGCTGCTGGACGGGAATCCCCGGCTGGCCCGCTGGCTTTTGCAGGTGCTGGCGGCGCGGCAGCGTTTGTTCGTCAACAAGGTGGCCGGCTCGCAGGGGGTGATCTCGGTCTCCCGGCGGGTGGCCGGATGGCTGCTGCACCGCTCCCGCATGGAGGAAGGGCGCCGTCAGCTGGAACTGCCCGGTACCCGGGAGCTCATGGCCCGCCTGCTGGGCCTGAGCCGCGAGAGCCTGAGCCGGGAACTCAACAAGCTGGCCCGGGAAGGCGCTATCCGCCTGGAGCGGCGGCGGGTGGAGCTGCTGGACATGGCGGCCCTGGAACGCCGGGCCCAGGACTAGCGGGCTTTCGGCCGTATTTTCCGCTCCGGTCTTGCAAGGCCCGTCACCGTGCGGCCGGATGATGGCCGCAGGCAGGCCCCGGCCCGGTCGTACTTTTTTGCATGTCGCTCCCGCCTCTGTGCGCCGCGCTCCAGTGATACCGTGGTGCAGGCCTGGCGGCGGGCGGCAGCTCACACCATCATGACAGCCATGACAGACATCATCCCTCAGCTTTCCCTGCCGCCGTGCATCCTTTGCTCCAGCATCACCGGCAATACCCGTTCTCTGGCCGATGCCCTGGCCGGAGCTACCGGAGCCCCCGTATTCCCCACGGGGCATCCGCCCCTGCTCGACCATGCCGGGACGCTGCTTCTGGGTTTCTGGGTGCGCCGGGGCCTGCCCGACAGCCGCAGCCTGCGCCTGTGGCAGGGCATACGCGGCAAGCGCGTCTTTTTTTTCGGTACCCACGGCACGCGCCCCGGTTCGGACCATTCCCGCCAGTGTCTTGCGGCGGCCCGCCGCCTGTTGCAGGACAACGGCAACGAGGTGCTGGGCGGCTTTTTTTGCCAGGGGCGGGTCAATCCGCGTCTGGTGGCGCTGGCGGGCAAACCGGGCCACCATCCCATGACGCCCGCCCGTGCGGCCCGTCTGGCCGAGGCCGCCCGCCATCCCGACGGGGCGGACCGTCAGGCGCTGGTGCGCTGCTGGGACCGCTGCCGTCAGGGCCTGCCCCTGCCCGGGGCCGATGCCGCCGGAGAACTGGACGGCGGCCACTTTTTTGCCTGGTCCGCCGGGACGGGACGCTTGTCCTGAGCCCGCGGGCCCGTTATCCTGCAAGGGGAGGAGAGAACATCATGGAAAAGATCGTCAGCCGCGTGGAACTGAGCGAGGATCCGGCCCTGCCCGGCGAGATCCTCAACAAGGCGGAATCGCTGTTCGTGGCTTTTCAGACCGGGGATTTCCCCTATGTGCTGCCCTTCAACCATGTCTGGCTGGACGGGCGCATCTACATCCATTGCGCCCTGGAAGGACGCAAGATCGACGTGCTGCGCCGGGATGGCCGGGTGGGCTTTTCCACGACGGTGGACGTGTGCATCATCCGCGAAAAATCCACCACCCACTTCCGCAGCCTTTGCGGTACCGGCCGGGTGAGCGAAGTGACCGATACGGAAGAGAAGCGCCGTGCCTTGGACGCCATCAGCCTGCGCTTTGACGCGCGCTGCCCGCGCCCCACGCCCGATGCCGCCCTGGCCCGCGTGAATATCCTGCGCATCGATGTGGAGAGCCTGACCTGCCGCCACAAGAACGGGCCGCGCCGCAAGGACAAGGAATAGGAAGAAGGTTTGTGCTTTTTGGCACAAATTGGAGAAAAGGCCTTGTCTTGTGCGGGGAAAGTCCTTACATTGAGGTTGTAAGGGAAAAAAAGGCTGCGCCGGCTCTGGAGCCGACGAGAAAAGGGCCATCCCCCCTTTCCTGATGGAACCGGATTTTCAACATTTTACTTCTGTCCGTTTGGGCGGTAATGGAGCGTACCATGAAGGAAATCAAGAAGATTCTTTGCGCGGTTGACCTTTCCGAACACAGCGCGGCCGTGGCAGAGTACGCCACCATGCTGGCCAAGGGCTTGGGGGCCAGCATCATCGTCGTCTACACGGCTCCCTCGCTGAGCCAGTATGTGGGCTTCCATGTGCCGCCCAACACCATCGAAAACTTCGTGGGCGAGATCGTCTCCGGCGCTGAAAAGTCCATGGACGCTTTCGTGGCCGAAAACTTCCCCGGCGTGGAAGCCAAGGGCCAGGTGCTCATCGGCTACGCCGCTGAAGAGATCCTGACCCGTGCCAATGACGAAGGCGCCGACCTCATCGTCATGGGCACCCACGGTCGCAAGGGCATCGACCGCATCCTCTTCGGCTCCGTGGCCGAAAAGGTCGTCAAGAACGCGTCCATGCCTGTGCTGACCGTTCGCCCCAACAGGTAAGTCCCGGCCGGATCGGGAACTGACAACGGTTTCTCGGGCCGCCGCACTTGCGGCGGCCCTTTTTTCTTTGCATCTGGAGTCTGTATGTACACCTGCGCCGTGCGCCCGGAAATAGCCGCCCTGAGCGCCTATGTTCCCGGCATGTCCATTGCCGAAATTCAGGAGAAATACGGCCTGTCCAAGGTCGTCAAAATGGCCAGCAACGAGAACCCCCTGGGCGTTTCGCCCCTGGTGAAGGAGGCCCTGGGCCTGCACGCCGGGACAGCCTTCCGCTATCCCCAGGGCGGCAACCCCCGCCTGGTGGCGGCCCTGGCCCGCACGCACGGCGTCAGCCCCGATCAGGTGGTGGTGGGCAACGGCTCGGACGAGATCATCGACATGCTGATCCGTATGCTCCTGGTGCCGGGCAAGCATTCCGTGGTCTGCTTCGAGCCCTGCTTCAGCATCTATCCCATCCAGGCGCAGGTCTGCGGCGTGGAAGTGCGCCGCCACCCCCTCAACCCGGATTTCAGCTTCGATCTCGATGCGCTCTTCGCCCTGGTGGACGATGACACCCGTCTGGTCTTCGTGACCACGCCGGACAATCCCTCCGGCTACTGCCCGCCGCTGGCCGACGTGCGCCGCCTGTCGCAGCGCCTTGGCGAGCGCTTCCCCCACTGCCTGCTGGTGGTGGACGAGGCCTACATGGACTTTGCGGGCGACAGCCCCGAGGACGAGGCCCGCTTCTCCCTGCTGGCCTCCGGCGACATCCCGGACAACGTGGCCATCATGCGCACCTTCTCCAAAAGCTACGGTCTGGCCGGGCTGCGCCTGGGCTACGGCATCCTGCCGGCCGAGCTGGCCCAGTATTATTGGCGGGCCCGCCTGCCGTTCTCGGTCAACATCCTGGCCGAAGAAGCCGGTATCGCCGTGCTGCAGGACAGCACCTTCCGGGCCGCCACGCTGGAATGCGTGCGCGCCGGTCGCCGTCGCCTGACCGAAGGCCTGCGCGCCCTGGGCTGCACGGTGTGGCCCAGCGCCGCCAACTTCATCATGATGCAGCTGCCCGAAGGCTGCGGTACGGCGGCGGCCTGCTTCGAAGCCCTGCTGCAGCGCGGCATCATCATCCGGCCGCTCAAAAGCTACAGCCTGCCCGATCACCTGCGCGTGAGCGTGGGCACCGACGAAGAGAACACGGCCTTCCTTGAGGCCATGAAACAGTGGATGCAGGAGGTACGGGCATGAAGACGACCCTGCCTGTGGTGACCTTGGACGGCCCCGCCGGTGTGGGCAAGACCACCCTGGCCCAGCAGCTGGCCGAAAGCCTGCATGTGGCTTATCTGGATACCGGCGCCATGTTCCGTTGCCTGGCCCTCAAGCTGGGGCCCGGTGCGGAGACCCTGCCCGAAGAGGAATTGCGCGAGAAGTGCCGCCAGTGGACCTTCAGCCTGTCCGGCAAGGGACGGGCCTCCACGGTGTGCTGCAACGGCGTGCCCATCCGCGGCGAAGTGCGCACCGAGCAGGTGGGCATGCTGGCCGCCCGCATCGCCACGGTGCCCGTGGTGCGCGAGGTGCTGCGCGAGGCCCAGCGGGCCATGGGCGAAGCCACGCCGCTGGTGGTGGAAGGCCGTGACATGGGTACGGTGGTCTTTCCTGACGCCCGCTTCAAATTCTTCCTGGATGCATCGCCCGAAGTGCGCGCCCTGCGCCGTCTGCGCGACCTGGCCGCCCGTGGGGTGGAAGCCGATCTGGTGACGCTGACCGAGCAGATCCGCCAGCGTGACTCCCTGGACCGCAACCGGGCCGTGGCGCCTCTGCGCCCCGCTGCCGATGCCGTCATCGTGGATACCTCGGAACTGGACATCGCCGGTGTGCTGGGCGTGCTGGTGCATCGCATCAGCGTGCATGAAGGCAGCGTGACCCTGTTGCCGTAGCCGGGGACGGCAAACATCATATGGCAAGATGACGGGCCGGAAGGGATCTCCCTTCCGGCCCGTTTGCGTTTTTGGTGTGACCGGAGAGAACGCGGGAGGCGGAAGAGGACATCTTCCCGGATGGGGACGCTCAGGCCGGGGCGCAAGAGGGGGCCGCACGGCAGGGACCGGGGGAGGCTGGCAGACTCCGGTCTTTCTTGCCGCCGTTGGAGCATCTGGTGAGGCGGGATGCCGGGAAAGGCCTCCTGCGCGGCTCCGCGGCCTGCGGAAGACGTGTGTTGTGGCAGGGAGGAAACGGAAAAGGGGACCTCTCTGCCGGAGCAGGAAGTCCCCCAAAAAAAATCAGCCTGTGGCGGATGCCGTCTAGGCGTGGTGGCGGCGTTGCAGGTGGTCGCGCAGGATGATGGCCAGCAGGTTCATGCCCAGCACCAGCAGGATGAGGACCAGGCCCGTGCCGTACTGGAGCGGGCGGGTCTTCTCGATGTCCGTGCCGGCGGTGGCCAGCACGTACATGTGATAGGGCAGGGCCATGACCGAGCTGAAGATGGAGTCCGGGTTCTTGGGCGTATAGAAGACGGCGGCGGTGAACATGATGGCGGCCGTTTCACCGGCGGCGCGGGCCACGCCCAGGATGGCGCCGGTGAGCATGCCCGGCATGGCGCAGGGCAGGACCACGCGGGTGATGGTCTGGGCCTTGCTGGCACCCAGGGCCAGGGAGGCCTGGCGGTAGGTGTCGGGTACGGAGCGCAGACTCTCCTCGGCGGTGCTGATGATCACGGGCAGGGTCAGCACGGCCAGGGTCAGGATGCCGGACAGGATGCTGACGCCCATGCCGCAGAAGGTCACGAAGAACGAAAGCCCGAACAGGCCAAAGACCACGGAAGGCACCCCGGCCAGGTTGTTGACCCCCAGGCGCACCATGCGGGCGAAGGGGGTGTTGCCCGCGTATTCATGCAGGTAGACGGCTGTGGCCACCCCCAGGGGGAAGGCCAGCAGCAGGGAGCCCAGGGCTAGGATGGCCGTGCCCACGATGCAGGGCAGGATGCCGCCGGCGGTCATCATCTCGCGGGGCGGTGTGGAGAGGAATTCCCAGCTGAGGGCGGGCAGGCCCTGCACCAGCAGGAAAAGGCAGATGGCCACCAGCAGGATGACGTTGAAGGCGGCCACCAGCCGCAGGGTGCCGAGCATGGCGCCCTGGACGAAAAGACGGCGGCGCGGATCGGGTGTCGCAAGAGGCATGGAAGGGCTCCTTAAAGGCTGGCCGAGCCCACCTGGCGGTGTTTTTCGGCAATGCGGGAAGCGATCATGTTGAATGCCAGCGTCATCAGGAACAGGACGATACCTGTGGCGAACAGGGCGTAGTAATGGTCGCTGCGGAAGGGGGCTTCAGCCATTTCGGCGGCGATGGAGGCGGGCATGGGCCGCACGGGGTCCAGCAGGGACTGGGGCAGCATGGCCGCGCCGCCTGCCGCCATGAGCACCACCATGGTCTCGCCCATGGCGCGGGACATGCCCAGCATGATGGCCGTGCCGATGCCGGACAGGGCCGCGGGCACCACCACGCGCACGATGGTCTCCCAGCGGGTGGCGCCCAGCGCCAGGGAGGCCTCGCGCAGGGAGCGGGGCACGGCGCGCAGGGCGTCCTCGGAGACGGAGCAGATGGTGGGCAGGCTCATGATGGCCAGCACCAGCGAGGCATTGAGCAGGTTGAGGCCCGTGGCGGCGCCCAGCATGTCCTGGAGGATAGAGGCCAGCACCACCATGCCCAGGAAGCCCAGCACCACCGAAGGCAGGGCCGCCAGCAGCTCCACGAAGGGCTTGATGATGCGGCGGGCGAAGGGCGGCGCGATCTCGGCCAGATAGATGGCCGTCATGACGCCCAGGGGCACGGCCAGCAGCGAGGAGAGCACGGTGACGGCCACGGAACCCACCAGCAACGGGAAAATGCCGAACAGGCCGGGATCTTCCGTGGGGTACCAGAGGTCGCCCAGCAAGAAGTCCAGCGGGTTCACATGCCGGAACAGGGGCAGGCCTTCGGTGAACAGGAAGATGACGATACCTGCCAGCGCCAGCAGGGACGAGGCCGCGATGGCGGTGAGGCAGATGCGGATGGCCCGCTCGCGGGAAGAGCTGAACATGGTTTTCTCCGAAGGTTTCCTTGCGGGACGCGCCCGCTGGAGGAAGCGGGAAAAAAGCGGAAAAACGGGGGAAAGGGGGACGTACGCCGGTATGATCCCTCAGACCGGCACGGGCCCTTTCCCCTTGCGGGGGACCGGGCAGAGGCCCCCGCAAGGAGAGGGGGAGCGTCTGCCCGGTGCTGCGGGCTTAATGCTGCAGGGGAACGTAACCCACGGCCAGGACGTCCTTCTGGCCCTTGTCGGCGGCCAGCAGGTAATCCACCAGCTTCTTCACGCCGCCCTTGGGATCGCCGTTGGTGAAGATGTAGAGTTCGCGGGCGATGGGCCATTCGCCGTCCAGAGCGGTCTTGGCGCTGGCGGCCACCTTGCTCACGGTCAGGCCCTTGACGCTCTTGTCAAGATAGCCCAGGCCGATGTAGCCGATGGCGTTCTTGTTCTTGGCCACGGCCTGCACCACGGTGCCGTTGGAGGCCTGCATCAGGGCGGCGGGGGTGACGCGTTCCTTCTTCATGACCAGTTCCTGCCAGGATTCAAAGGTGCCGGAAGAGGTATCGCGGGAGATGACCACGATGGGGGCATCCTGGCCGCCCACTTCCTTCCAGTTGCGCACCTTGCCGGCGTAGATGGAGGACAGCTGTTCCAGGGTCAGGTCCTTCACGGGGTTCTCGGGGTTGACCACGGGCACGATGGCGTCCACGGCCACGGCGATGCGCACGGGCTTCACGCCCTTCTTTTCAGCGGCGGCGCGTTCCTTGTCCTTGATGTCGCGGGAGCTCATGGCCACGTCGCACTGCTTTTCGCCCAGGGCCTTGATGCCGTTGCCGGAACCGCCGCCGGAGATCACCAGTTTGATGTCGGGGTTGGCGGCCATGAAGGATTCGGCGGCCTTCTGCATGACGGGCAGCACGGTGGTGGAGCCGTTGACGACGATATCCTGGGCGTGGGCGGCCACGCTCAGACCCAGGGCGGCACAGGTAAGGACCAGAGTTTTGGCGAAATTCATGATAGTGCTCCTTTAAAAGGAAAAAAGTCTTTGCTTCGGCTCGATCCCGAAGCACCTCCCTTTTCCTCAGGCTTTGTTACAGAAATGTGACGCCTCGGCGAAGATGCGGAGACACTTTGAAAACCGTGGTTTTTACGGGCCTGTCACACAATTGTAACCTTTCAGGCGCATTGCTGGCGCATGGGAAAGGCACTACTTCTCCAAGGCAAAGGAAGACTCCATGCAACGCATACTTGTTATTGAAGACGAAAACGATATCCGCCAGTTGCTGCGCTTCAACCTTGAGCGCGAAGGCTTTGCGGTACTGGAAGCGGCCGACGGGCTGGGGGGGCTGCACATGGCGACCTCCGAGCTGCCCGACCTGGTGGTGCTGGACCTCATGCTGCCCGGCATGGACGGCTGCGATGTCTGCCGCAGGCTCAAGGCCCAGCCGGTCACGGCGGCCATCCCCGTGCTCATGCTCACGGCCCGCGGCGAGGAAGTGGACCGTATCGTGGGCCTGACCCTGGGGGCCGATGATTATGTGGTCAAACCCTTCAGCGTCCGGGAACTGGTGCTGCGCATCCGGGCCATCCTGCGCCGCGGCAACCGCCCAGGCATGGGCACGGCCCTGTGCCGCGGGGCCCTGCTGCTGGATGTGGAGGCCCACCGCGTGACCCTGGACGGGCAGGAAGTGGCCCTGACGGCCACGGAGTTCCGTCTGCTGGAAGACCTCATGCGGCATGCGGGCGCCGTGCGCACCCGCGAACAGCTGCTCAACGCGGTCTGGGGATATTCGTTCGAAGGCTATGCCCGTACGGTGGACACGCATGTCCGGCGTCTGCGGGCCAAACTGGGTGAAGAAGCCGCCGCGCTCGAGACCGTGCGCGGCGTCGGTTACCGTTTGAGAGGCTGAGATGACGGGGATGTTCCGTTCTTTTAGGGCCCGGATCTTCTGGGCCATCCTGCTGGTGGCCGCGGTGGCTGCGGGGCTTTCCCTGTGGCTGACGCGCGAATGGCTGGAAGAGCGCCAGCTCGATGAAGCTCGTACCGGTCTGCTGCGCGAGGCGCGCGTGGCGGGCGAACTGATGCTGCGCGGCGAAAACGATCTGGAGGTCCTGGCCCGGGTGCTCGACCTGCCCGACCTGCGGCTTTCGCTGCTGGATGCCGACGGCAAAGTGCTGGCGGAGACCGGCGGCGTTTCGCCCGAAGGCATGGACAACCACGGCGACCGGCCCGAAGTGGTGCAGGCCCGCAGCGAAGGGCAGGGCTACTCCCTGCGCGCCAGCGGCACCCTGCACAAGAATTTTGCCTACGCGGCCCGCAACCTGCCTGACGGGCGCATCCTGCGTCTGGCCCTGCCGCTGGACAGCGTGAACCTGCTCATCCAGAAGCGCCTGCACGTCTTCGCGCCCATGATCCTGCTGGCCGTGGTGCTGGCCGTGGTACTGGCCGCCTTCATCTCCGGCGCCATGCGGCGGTCCCTGGGCCAGATGGTGGACGTGGTCTCGGCCATTTCCCGCGGCCGCCTGCAACGCCGCCTGCGCCGTCTGCCGGGCACGGAGTTCGCCCCCCTGGCCGAAGCCGTGAACCGCATGGCCGACAGCATCGGCGAGCAGGTGCGCATCGCCTCGGACAAGACCGCCCAGCTGGAGAGCGTGCTCAACACCATGAGCGACGGCGTGCTGGTGCTGGGGCCGCAGGGCCGCATCCGCCGCTGCAACGGCGCCTTTGCCCGCCTCTTCCCCCAAGTGACCGACATGGCGGGCAGCCCGGTCATCGAGGTGATCCCCTCGCCCGAACTGCAGGATGCCGTGGATGCCATGCTGCGCTCCGCCCAGGTGGCCCGCTCGTCCTCCGGCAACGGTGAGGAGGATCTGGATGTGCCCCGTTCCCTGCGCCAGGTGCAGCTGCATCTGGGCGGCCGGGTCTTCTCGGTGCTCATCTCCCTGCCCGTACTGGCCGATGCCCGTCTGGGCGCGGTGCTGGTCTTCCGCGACATCAGCGACCTGATGCAGCTGGAGCGCATCCGCAGCGATTTCGTGGCCAATGTCTCCCATGAGCTGCGTACGCCGCTGACCGCCATCCAGGGCTATGCCGAGACCCTGCTCAGCATGGATTCCTCGGAACAGACGCAGCACTTTGCGGCCATCATCTACCGTCACAGCTGTTCCCTGGCCCGCATGCTGGAGGATCTGCTGGTGCTGGCCCGTCTGGAAGGGCAGGGAGGCGCCCTGGAGCTCTGCCCCACGGAATGCGCCGCCACCCTCGATGAGGCGGGCAGCCTGTGCCAGACCCGCCTGCAGGAACGCAAGCTGCGTCTGGAAGGCCATCTGGAAAAACTGCCCCCCGTACTGGCCGACGACCGTCTGCTGACGCTGGTGTTCCGCAACCTGCTGGAGAACGCCTGCCGCTATGCCGAAGAAGAGACGGCCATCCGCGTCACGGGCCGGGTGGAAGGCGACGACGTGGTCATCCGCGTGGTGGACGACGGCGTGCTCATCCCGGCGGACGATCTGCCGCGCATCTTCGAGCGCTTCTATCAGGTGGAGCGCCATCGCGGGCAGAACTCCACGGGTCTGGGCCTGGCCATTTGCAAACATGTGATCGAACGGCACGGCGGCCGCATCTGGGCGGAAAGCCCGGCGGAAGACGGCAGCACGGCCATCATCTTTACCTTGAGGCGCGCGGACGCCCCCCGGACGCCCGTGCAGGAGTAGTTATGGCAACAGCACTTTCGGCGCAGAAGATCAACGTCTATTACGGCGCTTCCCACGCCCTGCAGGATGTCAGCCTGGATTTCGAGGCCGGCGGCGTCACGGCCCTCATCGGTCCTTCCGGCTGCGGCAAGTCCACCTTCCTGCGTTGTCTCAACCGCATGAACGACCTGATCCCCGGCTGCCGGGTGGAAGGCCGCATCATGCTGGACGGCGAGGACGTCAACCAGCCCCGCACCAACGTGGTGCGCCTGCGGCAGAAGGTGGGCATGGTCTTCCAGAAGCCCAACCCCTTCCCCAAGAGCATCTTCGAGAACGTGGCCTACGGCCTGCGCGTCAACGGCGTCAAGGACGAGAACCTCATCACCGAGAAGGTGGAGCTGGCCCTGCGCCGCGCCGCCCTCTGGAACGAAGTGGAAGACCGCCTTTCCTCCTCGGCCCTGGGCCTTTCCGGCGGCCAGCAGCAGCGTCTGTGCATCGCCCGTGCCCTGGCCGTGGAACCGCAGGTGCTGCTCATGGACGAGCCCGCCAGCGCCCTGGACCCCATCGCCACCCGCAAGGTGGAAGAGAGCATCGTGGAGCTCAAGGAAGGCCTGACCATCATCATCGTGACCCACAGCATGCAGCAGGCGGCCCGCATCTCCGACCGGACGGCCTTCTTCTACATGGGCCGTCTGGTGGAAAGCGACAGCACGGACGTCATCTTCACCCGTCCGTCCCAAAAAGAGACGGAAGACTACATCACAGGCAGGTTCGGTTAATGGTTCTTCAGGATTACACGCCCCAGCACATGCTGGCCACGCTGCGCACGCGCCTGCTGGTCATGTATGCGCAAGTGGACATCGCTTTGGAAGAGGCTGCGCGTTCCTATGAAAAAGGCGAGGCCGTGCGCGCCATCGCCGTCTGTGACGGTGATACGGCCATCGACGCCCTGGAAAACGAGATCGACGAGCTGTGCCTGCGCCTCATGGCCCGCATCAAGCCCGTGGCTGGTGATTTGCGCTTCGTGGTGGCCGCCCTGCGCATGGTGGTGGATCTGGAGCGCATCGGTGACGAGGCCGTGACCGTGGCCGAGCAGACCGTGCTCATGGAAGACGTGCCCGGGCGGCGCATCCTGGCGGACGAGGTCTGCGGCATGATGCAGCGCGCCCGCGAGGCCTTCATGCGCGCCATGGACTGCTTCCGCGAAGGCAACGGCCAGGAAGCCCTGGCCCTGCGCAACTGCGAGGACGAGGCCCTGCAGAACGAGATGCGCATCGTGCAGCGCCTGCTGGAGCTGCTGCGTCAGGAAGAAGGCAAGCGCCCCGATCCCCAGCTTGTCATGCATACCTTGCTGGTGGTGCGAGCCCTGACCCGCATCTGGCGGCGTTCCGTCAATCTGGCCGAACAGGTCTACTTCATGCAGCACGGCCAGAGCCTCAAGCACAGCGGCGAAAAGAAGTAACATATCCACGTTCCTTTGTTTTTCCGGTAAAAGCGGGTGCAGGTGACTGCCCCGCTTTTTTTGTTGTGGAGAGGCTGTGGAGCGGGGGAATGACGAGAGGGGAAGGGGCGTTTTTTGTAAAAACTGCCCCTTCCCCTCTCGTGCTCTCCCCATCCCCGAAAAAACTTTCTTCAGGTCGGGGCGAAAGTCCCCGTCGTTGTCTGGCGGCTGTTTGAAATAAGGCATGCCATACGGCCGGAGAGGAGGGGGGATGCTGGGGAGTGAAGAGGGGCGGAGTGTTTTCTTTCTCTCTTTCTCTCTCGTGCTTGCTTCCGGGGCGCTGGAATAGCTCGGAAAGTATGGGAAGGGGCCTTCCTGCGATGAAGAGGCGGATCACGTCGGGCATACGCTTTGATAAGGCTGGCGGCATGGCACGCCGCAGGGCGGGACGCTATCCGGGCAGATGACGGTCTTTTAGGGCTGACGGGAAGTGAAGGGAGTGTTGGAGGTGCCGGGACGCGGACGACGCCGGGAGGAAGCACGGAAGCTGCCCGGCAGCCTGCCCGTTTCGTGGTGATCGCTGGCCGGAGGGGGCGGAAGGCCATCTTGTCTGACAAGCGGTCCGTGATGCTCGGGCTTGGGGATGCTCCGGCAGGGAAGGCGGATGCCGTTCCGGACTTTCAGCAAGGTTTGCCCCGGCCCTCCATCAGGAAGGGAGGATGTTTCGGAGCCGTGCGGCCTTTCTCCACGCGGGGAGCGTTCCAGAATGTCCGGTAGGCCGCAGGCCGCAAAAAAGCCCTCCATGCGGAGGGCTTCGTCATTCCCGATGGCGGACAGGCTTCCGGGACTGTCCTCGGGAGGGCGCACGGTCATGTCTGCAACCGGGCATGCATGCCGTACTGTCTGAAGAAGGGACTGACGGGAGCGAAGATCGGGGGGAAGGGGCCTCTCGTCTCATGCGGGAGAAGCCCCTTCGTCGATGCTCGTTTCGTCTGTGGCCGGTCTTAGGCCTGGGCCGAAGCGGCAGCCGTTTCTTCTTCCTTGCGGGCGGCGTTGCGGCGGCAGGCGTCGTTGAGGTCGCGTTCCAGCAGGGCCACGATGGTGAAACGGTTGATGAAGGCGCGGGCGAACTGCAGGTAGTTCAGATACAGGTCACTGCTGCGCATGGACAGGCCTTCGGTATCGATGCGCTGCAAAAGCTCGATCTGGATCTTGCTGATGCGGGAAGAGCAGTGGTCGGCATAGGCCGAGAGCTCGGCGCGGGAGCCTTCGCCCGCGGCATAGGCCCGGAAGTGGCGGGCGGCGTCTTCCAGGATGCCCAGCATCTGCTCCAGATTGTCGCCCAGCGCGCCGCTGTAGGGGCGGTGGCGGTTGGCGATATGGTTGGCGGACATGCCCAGCACCGAGCGCAGCTCATGGCTCAGTTCCTTCATGCCGTTGAAGATGCGGTAGTAGATGTGCCGCGCTTCGTTGTCCAGATCGTCGCCACCGCCGCGCAGGGCCATGCGGTAGTAGGAACCGCGGGAGCGCGAGATGTCTTCGAAAAGGTTCACGGCTTCGTTCTTGCAGCGGTTCAGGATCTTCTCGTCCTCGGCCTGGAAGGCGGTGAGGCCTTCGCGCATCAGACGCACGGCGGTATCGATGCTTTCGTCCACCGAAGCGCCGATATTGGCGCGGATGCTGTCCTTGTCGGTGTTGTCGGCCACGATGTCGAAGCTGCTTTCTTCCTTCTTCTTGCCGAAGAAGTTGGAGCGCACCAGGCTGACCACGGCCACCAGCATGAAGAGGACGGCCACCACGCTGCCGCCCTCGAACAGGGCCCAGGTGACCAGGGCACAGGCGCTGAAGGCGCACATGGCGGTCAGGAACCAGCCGCTGATGACGGCCAGCACGCCGGAGATGCGGTAGACGGCGCTCTCACGGTTCCAGGCGCCGTCGGCAAAGGAGGAGCCCATGGCCACCATGAAGGTCACATAGGTGGTGGACAGGGGCAGCTTGAGGGACGTGGCCGAGGCGATGAGGATGCTGGAGACCACCAGATTGATGGCGGCACGCACCTGGTCGAAGGGCAGCACGGGCGCGCCCTTGACCTGTTCCACGGGCTGCATGCGGCTCTCAAGGGCGGTGAAAAGCGAATTGGGCAGGATCTGGTGCAGGGTCTTGTTGGCGCTCAGGCCCGCGCGCACGATGAGGCGGCCGGGCAGGGAGGAGCCGAACTGTTCCTGATCGCCGCGGGTGCTGCTGCTCAGGTTGATGGAGGTCTGCACCACGCGGTGGGCCTTTTTGGAGAACCACAGGGTCAGCACCATGATCAGACCGGAGAGCAGCAGGTAGAAGGTGGGCGTCTGCACGGCCTTGCGCAGGCCTTCCATGGTGAAGGCATCGGCGGCCATGCCGCTGGCGGTGAACTGCTGCCAGCTTTCCCAGGCGGCCAGGGGCACGCCCACGAAGTTGACCAGGTCGTTGCCGGCAAAGGCGAAGGCCAGGGCAAAGGTGCCGGCCAGGATGACGATCTTGAAGATGTTGACGCCGCGGCGCACCATGAGCAGGTGCAGCACCACGCTCAGGCCCGCGAACATCATCAGCAGGATGGGCAGGGTGTGGGCATTGATCCAGGCCAGGTATTCCGGCTTCATGAAGGATGCGCCCTTGGCGCCTTTCATGATCAGGAAGTAGAAGATGGCCGTCAGGGACAGGCCGCCGAAGATGCCGCCGATGCGGCGGTACATGCGCTCATAGTGGAAGGTGAAGATCAGGCGGGTGATGTACTGCACCACCACGCCGGCCACGAAGGCCACCACCACGGAGATGAGGATGCCGGACACGATGGCCAGGGCCTTCTGGCTGTTGATGAAGTCCCCCAGCTGGGAGAGCAGGATGTCCGAGGTGGAGATCTTGATGAGGGCCGCGGCCACGGCACCGCCCAGCAGCTCGAAGACGATGGACACGGTGGTGGAGGTGGGCAGGCCCATGGAGTTGAAGGCGTCCAGCAGCAGGACGTCGGTGATCATCACGGCGAAGAAAATGATGATGATCTCGTTGAAGGTGAACATCTCGGGATTGAAGACCCCGCTGCGGGCGATCTCCATCATGCCGCTGGAAAAGGTGGAGCCCAGCAGCACACCGATGCTGGCCACCACCATGATGACCTTGAAGCTGGCGATGCGCGAGCCTATGGCCGAGTTGAGGAAGTTGACGGCGTCGTTGCTGACGCCCACGAAAAGGTCCACTGCGGCCAGGATGGCCAGAAATACCAGTATGAGTAGAAAGATGCTTTCCACGTCCCGTCTCCTGCGGAATAGTCTGAGAATGAGGCATATTCTGTGTAGGCAGGTTTTGTTACAAAACGGTGACGGCGGCGGGGAAAAGCAGAGGAGAGAAGGGCTGCAGGGGGAGTGGGAAGATTTTTATGTTAAGTCTGCTGTCGGCAGAGGTATGGAAAAAGCCACCCGGTAACGGGTGGCTTTTCCCTTCATCTCAGGATGAAAAATGGCGAAGTCGCTCCACGAACATGCGCCAGCGATAGCGTGCGGCCTTGCGGCCTTTGCGCAATGCATCCAGAGGCAGCATGCACAAGGGATAGAGTACGTTGGCGCAACGGAACCAGAGGGGAAAGGTATGTTTTTTGAGCAGATACATGCGGCCGGCAGCATAGCTGGCGATCTTTGCATCAGACGGCACATGCGTATCCGGCGAGGGATGGAAGACCCTGATGGACGGACAGCGCCAGACAGGAGCGCGCTTGTGCGCTTCCAGCAGATAGTCCGTATCCTCACCACAACCGTAGGGCAGGCCTGTGCCGGGGCCAAGGCGGGGATCGAAGCGGAGATCTTTTACGACTTCGGCCCGGAAGAATTGCAGATAGGTCTCCCCGTTTTTGAACGTCCCAATCTGGCTGACCCGGCTGTCCTGCCCGACGGCTGGTGCGGCAGAGGGCTGGCTGAAACTTCTGCCCATGACGGCCCCGGTCTCAGGATGGCGCCGGAAGGCCTCTACGGCCTGGGTCAGCGTATCTGGGGCATACCAGCAGTCATCGTCGGGGAAGATGAGGATATCTCCATCCTCAACAAGAGAAAGTAGGGCATTGCGCGCGATGGAAACTCCTCTGGATGGCAGCAGGATGCGGGTTATTTGCAGGTCCTCATGTTTCTGTAACATGGCATCCAGTGTGCCGGGCGCGTTCTGGTCGGCAAGGTAGATGTGGAAGTCCGTGCAGGTCTGCTGTTCCAGCGAGGTCAGCAGCCTGTCCAGTTCCGTGATACGGCCCACAGTGGCGATACAGAGGGCGAGACGGGGGGAATCGGGAAGCGGGCTGTGCATAATGATGGCCTTTAGGGAAGTTCAGCGGCGTTGTAAACGGCCGCGCAGGAATTCTCCCAATTTTCCCATGAATTCACGAGGAGAATAGCGGGCACAGCGAGCAAGCTGGTACAGGCGAGCGCTTGTGGACAGCCCTGGTGCGCGTGCTGCCCGAAGATGATAGAGGGCTAGGGCCTTACGGATCTCAGGCGTCATGGGACCCTGCAGGATACGCGGGAGCCATTCTTGTGCTTCGGGGTCATGCTCTGGAGAGATGCCGATGATGTGGGGATTCAGGGCCAGCATGCGTGCTAGAAGATATCTGAGCGTCTCTGGAGGGAGAGCAAGGGCATCCAAGAGCGAATTTGCCGGAAGATGGCAAAGATCCTTGTCGAAGGTGCGTCCTGCTATCCAGAGTGCTTGTGCACGAAGGGTGGAATCGCGCTGCTGTTGCGCATGCACATGAGAGATGCTTGAGCCATGTACGCGGTAGGAAAGCAGGACTTCAGGGATGTTATCTATTCCTCCCAGAGAGAGCAGACGTAACCATAAGGCGTAGTCCTCTGCTGAGGGAAACTCGGGGGAGTAGCCCCCAGCCTCTCGTACGGCTTCTGTGCGCATCATGACTGTGGGGTGCATGATAGGACAGCCCCAAAGAAAGGCCTTTCGGAGTCCTTCCCCTGCAGGAAGGTATTTCGTGCGGTATGTGTGACCACATCTATCCATGAACTGAACATAACTACCGACAGCTACTGTCTCCGGATGGGATTTCAGATAGGTACACTGGCGTTCCAGGCGGTGCGGAAGGGCAATGTCATCCGCATCCATTCGAGCAATAAGGGGGCTACGTGCCAGTGCTATCCCCTCATTGAGCGTCGCTATAAGTCCTTTATTGGGGCGCTGCACAAGGCGAATGCGAGAATCACGAACAGCTAGCTGACGTACAATCTGCTTTGAACCGTCTGTAGAACCATCATCGATTAGGATGAGTTCAAAGTCTGAGAAAGTTTGCTGCAAAATAGATAGTACAGCGTCCTCTAAAAACGACTCTGCATTATAAACTGGAAGTAATATTGAAATGGATGGCATGTTTCTATAAATTTAGAATGTTTTATAAAATAGATCTTCTTATAATTATTCGACGTTTACTAGGACCATATTATTCGAACTGGATGATGTTTTTCAGTTTTTCCAAAAGGTCATACCGCAAGTTCTCATCTTGCAGGCCAAAATAGATATTGGCTGTGAGATAATCGCTCCAGTTACCGGCGTCAAAGCGGATACCGGCCAGTTTCACCGCCAACATCCCCTTTTCGCGGGCCCGGGCCTTCAGGGCATCCGTCAGCTGGATCTCACCGCCATGGCCGGGCTCCACCTTGTCCAGATAATCGAAGATATCCGGGAACAGGGCATATCTGCCGACCACGGCAAGACGAGAAGGAGCCTTGGCCACAGCAGGTTTTTCCACCATATCCCGTACGCGGTAGACGCCAGGGGAGATCTCTTCGCCGTCGATGATACCGTATTTGCTGACTTCTTCCTGTGGGACTTCCATCACACCGACGACAGGCATGTTCTCGGCCTGCGCTACTTCGATCAGCTGGTGGATGCCAGGGACACTGCCAAACATGAGATCATCCCCCAGCATGACAGCAAACGGTTCATTGGCGACGAGGTCCCTGGCGCACAGGACAGCGTGGCCAAGGCCGCGTTGCTGCTTTTGCCTCACAGACATGAGGTTGAGCATTTCGGCTACCTGACGAATTTCGGCCAACTTGTCCTGCTTGCCGTCCCGTTGCAAAACGGCTTCGAGTTGCGGGTTGTAGTCAAAATAGTCCTCGATGACGCTCTTGTCCCTGTTGGTGACGAAGATGGCACTGGTCATTCCGGAACGCAGGGCTTCTTCCACGACGTACTGGATGACCGGCCTGTTGTAGATGGGCAGCATCTCCTTGGGCACATTTTTGCTGGCCGGCAGGGAACGTGTCCCCCAGCCGGCCACAGGGACGACGACTTTGCGGAAAGATTGCATAATGTTCTCCCGTGTACAAATCAGTTGTTCAGGACGTGCTGGCGTCCCGAAGTATGCCAGCTCCATGCGTCGGTGATGATTTCTGTTACAGTGGAGCGACGAGCTTTCCAGCGCAGGATATCTTGGGCACGCGTCCCATCAGCCACCAGTACCGGCGGATCCCCTGCGCGACGGGGGCCGACCGTATGAACCAATTCTTGACTGGTGACCTTCCCAACAGCTGTCAGTATCTCATGCACAGAGATGCCTGTTCCCGTCCCCAGATTGAGAGAGATCCCCTGGCCGGCATCGCCTTGGCAAAGGCGTTCCACAGCCAGCACATGCGCCGCAGCCAGATCCACTACATGGATATAGTCCCGGATACATGTTCCATCAGGTGTAGGATAGTCATCCCCCATGACACGAAAATCTGAAAGTTCGCCCGTGATGGCCATGAGAGCGCGCGGGATAAGATGGGTCTCCGGCATATGGCATTCGCCACATTCTCCGTCGGGATCAGCTCCTGCGGCATTGAAATATCGCAACGCCGTCCAGGAGAGACCGTATGCCCGGGCAAAATCTGCCAGCATCCATTCCATGAACAGTTTGGTTTCACCGTAAGGGTTGATGGGGGCGGCAGGCAGATCTTCCGTGATGGGACAACGTTCCGGGATACCGTAAACCGCTGCCGTGCTGGAGACCACGATATTCCGTACCCCCGTGCTCCTCATGGCTTCCAGGATGCTCAAGGTCCCGGCGACATTGTTGTGGATGTACTTTCCGGGATTGCTCACGGATTCTCCCACCTGGGAGAACGCTGCAAAGTGGATGATGCCTTCCGGCTGCCATTCTGTGAGGCACATTTTCAGTCGTTCCGTATCAAGGATATCCCCTTCTACCAGATCGCCCCATTTGACGAGGCCGCGAAAACCGGTGGAGAGGTTGTCATAGACGCGTACCTCATGCCCGGCACGCGCCAGAGCTTTGCAGGTATGGCTGCCGATATAGCCGGCCCCACCTGTCACCAGTATTTTCATGGCTTACTCCTGTAAGGATAGTCCTGCTTTGCACACATTTTGACATATTTAACGGATACGATAATATAGATTTTTAACTACCTTCTTGACAAACTCCCTGCGTCGGGAACCGATTGGGAGTATTCTCTTGATGAGAGGGCTATTTTTCATAAATTGCTTTATATATTCTTTGGTTCGAAAACTGGATGAAGTGTTCCGACGCCCTTCTCTATACATAGAAAAAATATGATCGCACAGCAGGCGCATGTTACTTGGATCCTCTCCCTGATATACGCCAGGCTGTATTTTCTGTGGTGTTTCCAGAATCTCCTTCCAGGCACCGGCGAGATCATACTCAAGAAATGGTTGTATGGATTCTCGCGCCTCGTAAGAAAGGCGTTGATGTAGTATACTGTCATTGAGGATCATGAGTACAGCATCAGCAGCCCCTTCTATATCGTGCTGGCGGACACTGATGTGGCCTTTACCATCCTTCAGGAGTTCGAGCCAGGGCATGTCGTAAGTAACCAGTGGCAATGCATGTACTTTCCCCTCTGCTATGACCATTGAAAAGCTTTCAAAAGAAGATGTAAGCAGATGTACAGTCGCCGAATTATAGTATCGATCAACATGTGGTGTATAGGGTACGTAGACTATATTGTTTTGTAGTTTGTGTATTTTAATAAAATTTTGTATATAATTTTGTTCACAGGATTCTCCTGATCCTACTATATAACAAAGTACATCTTTTCGATGCTCGATGATTTTCTTGAATATTTCTAATGCTTCTTTATAATTTTTCTGTAAATCAAAAAGTCTCCCTAGCCATAAAACTGTGGGTCTATTTCCTGTTGCCGATGAGGCATCAATATCTTCATGCGCCGAGACGCTTATGGGATTAGGAAGATATCGGGCATTGACTCCGTATTGCTGATAAAGGTATGTCTCTGATGATGACAATGCACATACAGTATCTGCTAGCTGGAAGATAGTGGGGGGAGTGAATGGGTAGTCAGCCCCCATAGACATATCCTGTGCCAATGTTTCATGGCGTGTCAGCACTGCGGGGAGTTTTGCTAAGCGGCAAAGTAGCAGGTCGAAAAGCAGCAGATGAGAGCTCGCGGAGTGATGGCAGAGTACAGCAACATCATACTCGCGCAGTGCTGTCAGGAAAACACTGGCCCTGCCCTGTGCATAGCTATCAGGCACGATGACCCTTATGACTTCAGATGGTAGAGGGTATTCTTTTTCCGGACACACTTGTTCTGTAAAAAGAACAACCCTGTATCCAAGCTTCAAAAAGATGGGGATCTGCTGTGAGATGACACGCTCAACGCCACCATTAAAATAGCGATGATAGAAAATACCAACAGTCTTTTTCTCCGTCGGCGTCGCCCTCTGGTGCGCAGTTTGTGAATCACGCACATCCTTCTGTTTAAAAGCTGTATGCGCGGCACAAGCAAGTGTGTCCTGGCGCCCTGAAAAGACATTCTGCAGTGTTGGCAGATATACCACAGGATCATAGGTATCGAAGAACAGGGAAAGGGCTGCCGGAAGGTCTTTCTCGGGCAAAGTTGACATTCTGTAGACTGCGGTGTTTGTTAACGCTACCTGCAACGCCGTACACGCATCAAACCAGCTTTTTTCAGCCGCCTGGATTGTCAAAAACTCCCTGATGTGTTCTATAATCGTAATTTCCGAAAGATGTTTCGTGAACAGGTCTATTGTCTCTCTGCTTGTTGATATCCCTGTATTGAGGCGATACAAATACAGAGGTGGAGTCTTTTTGATAACAAGTTTGTTGACAAAAAAAGTTATGATAAAAAATGTATACGCGTCTGTAGCACAAATGAGATAAATATCCTTTATGTGCGCATAAGTTTTCTTTATGAGATCAGATTTATATATTCTAGCACACAACGTCCATGGTACAGAATCTTCTTGGAAAGAAGCTTTGCATATTTTTTTATTTGCTAATACTTTTTCTGATATATTAAAATATTCTATTATATTTTTGTACTGATCATTATTGCGCTGATTGAAGGCATCAAGAGTAAATTGAATAATATCAGCATCGCAGTTATCTGCCAAAGAGCATATGTGCTCAAGAGCATCGTCGGCAAAAAGATCGTCACCGTCGAGGAAGGTGATCCATTGTCCTGAGCTATGCATTACCCCTGTCTTACGGGCAAGAAGCGATCCTTTGTTTTCTTGGTGGATGATTTTGAAGCGGACATCCTGCGCTGCCCACTGGTCACATATGGCACTACTGGCATCTGTAGAACCGTCGTCAACTACAATAAACTCAACATCTTTTCTCTTTTGCCTGTGGAGGCTTGATAGGCACTCTTCGAGGTACTCAGCTACATTATATACTGCTACAATAACTGACAGTTTATATGTATATTGGTCTTCACTATGTATGGGCATACTAGGCATTGTAGTCTCTTCTTTGTTTCTTATTTTACTTACACACCAAACGACTTCATATACTCAGGCAGCAACTCCATATATGTCCGTTCCTCATCTATGCTCAGGAGATGTGTTATGATAAATGAGTTTCACAACACACTCTAATCGTAGATATTTCTATATCTAATGAGATATTGCTTTATTTCTGCAATATCAAACAATGTGTTTGGTTCAAGCACAGCCAATGTCCCGGCCTCATATTTACGAATAAAAAAAT